>WLPL01000002.1 GCA_009698805.1 Actinomycetota bacterium
CCGGCATACGAGTCGAACCACCAACGAGGACAACGTGTGCGATGTCGGCGACCTTGACTCCGGCCTCCTTGATTACGTCGTTGAACGGCTTCTTGGTGCGCTCGAGTAGATCAGCGGTCAACTGCTCGAACTGGGCGCGGGTGATGGTCTCGTCGAGGTTGGCTGGGCCGTTCTCGGTGAGCGAAAGGTAAGGCAACTGAACGTTCGCGGTCATCGACTGCGAAAGCTCTTTCTTTGCCTGCTCTGCTGCCTCTTTTAGACGCTGCAGCGCAATCTTGTCTTTAGACACGTCCACGCCAGAGGTTTCTTTGAACTTCTTGACCAGGTGCTCAACTACGCGCTGATCCCAGTCGTCGCCGCCGAGGCGGTTGTCGCCCGAGGTTGCGCGAACGGTGATGGTCGAGAAGTCTTCGTCTTTGCCTACTTCTAGTAGCGAGACGTCGAAGGTACCGCCACCGAGGTCGAACACGAGGATCAGCTCGTCTTCTTTGCCCTTGTCGAGGCCGTAAGCCAGAGCTGCTGCTGTTGGCTCGTTGATGATGCGAAGGACGTTTAGACCGGCGATTTCACCGGCATCCTTGGTTGCCTGACGCTCTGCGTCGTTGAAGTATGCCGGAACAGTTATTACCGCGTCGGTTACTGGCTGGCCAAGATAGGTCTCTGCATCGCGCTTGAGCTTGCCGAGAATACGAGCCGAGATCTCCTGAGGGGTGTACTTCTTACCGTCTACGTCGAAGGTCCAATCGGTACCCATGTGACGCTTGACCGACGCGATGGTGCGGTCAACGTTGGTGACGGCCTGGCGCTTTGCGGTCTCGCCGACTAGCACCTCTCCGTCTTTAGTGAACGCAACCACCGATGGGGTGGTGCGAAAGCCCTCTGCGTTAGCGATAACGGTGGGCTCGCCACCTTCCAGCACGCTAACCGCGCTGTTGGTGGTGCCGAGGTCAATACCTACTGCACGTGCCATGTTTGTTTCTCCTTATAAATCCGACCCCTGGGGCCCGCAATCTGTCATTTTGGTACACAAGATTCAAAGTTGAGCCTTGATGACTCAAGTTTGAGCCAATGACGAGAAAAAGTCAAGTAAGTTTCCTGAAAGTTGAGTGTGAATGACTCAAGTTTTTTTGTTGTGGTTTTGGAACGTAAATCTAGCCGATTCTCACAGAGGTTTGGCTAGGGTTTTAGCCATGACATCTGAAACTAAGGCACCTAGCAAACTCGCGACATGGGCATGGTCGCTCTGGGACTGGGCCGAACAGCCTTACCCGACGATCATCCAGACCTTCATCTTTGCTACCTACATCACCAGCAGCTACTTCGGTGACCCAAACGTACTTTCAGGGCAGCTTGGTATCGCCGGCGCCATCGCCGGAGTGGCGGTTGCAATCAGCGCCCCGGTCTTTGGCCGCCGATCAGACGATGCCGGCAACCGCAAGCGCTGGTTGCTAATCAACAGCGGCTTCTTGATCGCCATCATGGTTGCCTCGTACTTCGTTGCCCCGTCACCAGAGTTTCTAATCTTCGGCTTGGTTCTCTACGCCATCGGTTCTGTGGTGCAAGAGACCGCGTTTATCAACTACTACGCGATGCTCAAGCAAGTCACCACCCCAAAAAACATCGGCAAAGTATCTGGCTTTGCTTGGGGCCTCGGCTACGTAGGCGGCATAATCCTCCTGCTCGTTTCGCTCATCGGCTTCGTGCTGCCCGACAACCCGTGGTTTGGCATTTCAACCGACAATGCCGAAAACATTCGCGTGCTCTACCTATTCGCCGCGGCTTGGATGTTTATCTTCACGATTCCTCTCGCCCTCTTTGTTCCTGAGGTGGCAAAGACCAAAGAATCGACAAAGGTCAGCATTCTTGAAAGCTACAAAGCACTATTTCGCCAAATCGTCGAGCTTCGCAAGCGTTCACCAGAGGCGCTCAAGTTTCTAATCGCCTCTGCGGTCTACCGCGACGGCCTCGCCGGAGTTTTCACTTTTGGTGCGATCCTTGGCTCGGTTGCCTTCGGTTTCTCAAAGACCGGCGTCATCTTCTTCGGCATCGCGGCAAACATCGTCGCGGGTCTCGGCGCCGCACTGGGTGGAATCTTGGACGACCGAATCGGCACCAAGCGCACCATCGTTGGCTCGCTAGCCGGCCTCGTAATCGCCGGCCTTGCCGTGTTCGCCTTCGCCAGCGTTGGCCCAATCACATACTGGATCGGCGGCCTAGCGCTTTGCCTATTCGTAGGCCCAGCACAGGCATCGAGCCGAACCTTCGTCGCCCGGTTCACACCAGACGGCCGTGAAGGCGAGATCTTTGGGCTCTACCAGACCACCGGTCGCGCAGCTTCGTTCCTAAGCCCAACCCTGTGGACGATTTCTCTGAGCCTCGCCGCAGCCGCCGGTATCGCCAACACAGCAATCTTCGGAATCCTCGGAATCGTAATCGTTCTGATCGTTGGATTGGTTTTGATGTCGCGCGTGCACCCAGCACCGCAGCTTCACGTCGACTAAATAGTTTGAAAAGAAAACCCCCGGCCGAGTGGCTGGGGGTTTTCTTTTTAAAAGGATTAGTCGCGCTGGTCTAACGGCTCGTTGCCGACATCGGTGATGTGGAAGTTCATGAACGAGCGTGATGCCGTTGGTCCGCGCTGCCCCTGGTAGCGGTTTAGGTACTTGTCGCTGCCGTAAGGGGTTTCGCTCGGGCTTGAGAGCTGGAAGAAGCAGAGCTGCCCGACCTTCATGCCTGGCCAAAGCTTGATCGGTAGGTTGCTTACGTTTGCGAGCTCGAGAGTCACGTGGCCGTTGAATCCTGGGTCGACGAATCCGGCGGTCGAGTGGGTCATTAGGCCGAGGCGTCCGAGTGATGACTTGCCCTCGAGGCGAGCCGCGATGTTGTCTGGCAGCTTGACGAATTCGTAGGTGCTGCCCAGGACGAACTCACCGGGGTGAAGAATGAAAGCCTCGTCGGCCTTGACCTCTACATAGTGAGTCAGATCGCTCTGGTCTTCGGCAGGGTCGATGTAGGCGTACTTGTGGTTATCGAATAGACGAAAGAAGCGGTCGAGGCGCACGTCGAAGCTCGAAGGCTGCAAAAGCCCCATGTCTAGTGGCTCGAGGCCAATCTGGCCGGCTTCGATTGATGCGCGGATATCGCGGTCTGACATAAGCATGAGTAAAGGTTACCGCTTAGATTTAAGGCATGACTTCAGCACACACCATGGATGCTTTTCTCGACTACTCGCAGCGGCTAGCGGCAAGCGCCGAGGCTCACCCAGACGTCGTTGGTCTAGTTTTGGTTGGTTCGGCAGCCGACACCGATCGAGTCGACGAGTGGTCGGACCACGACTTCTTTTTAATCGTGAAGGACGGGATGTCGGAGGGGTTCAGGCAAGACCTGAGCTGGTTGCCAGACAGTCACGATGTTGTCATTCGCCCTCGTGAAACCGACCACGGTTTGAAGGTCGTTTATAGCGACGGTCACGTTCTCGAGTTTGCGGTTTTTGACGACAAAGAGCTTGAGCTGGCTTCGGTGAACTACTGGGCCGTGCCAGTAGACAAGACCAACATCACCTCACGCGTTGAGGCACTTGAAAAGAAGACCGTCGGAGGCAAGTTTGAAGAAGAAAAGGAGTGGGAGTTGTTCTTGGCTCACATCCTGATCGCGGTTGGCCGCGCTCGTCGTGGTGAGATCTTGATTGCCGGTCAGGCGATTCGTTCATACATGATGAGGCACGTCCTAGGTTTCGTTCGCGACCGTCTAGCGCCCGCGCCTGGCACCGAGGGGATCGAAGACAACCTCGACCGATTCCGCAGAGTTGAGCAGCAGTACCCGGCCGAGGGTGCTCGTCTGGACCAAATTATGCAACTGCCCGTCGAAGACTCGGCACGCGCTCAGCTCGACTTTGTTCTCGGGCTTGGAGGCTTTAGTGCCAAGCAACTCGAACAAGCAGAGGTTGTTCGAGCCCGTTTGGGTTGGATTTAGTCTTTTAGGCCGAAGCGGTCGTAGACGACCTTCAGCCACTTAGGCGCCCACCAGTTCCATTCGCCGAATAGGCGCATGAGGGCAGGCACCATGAGTGCTCGAACTACCGTTGCGTCGATCAGAATCGCCAGAGCGATGCCGACGCCAAGCATCTTCATGATGCTCACGCCACCGAAGGCGAATGCGGCGAACGAGACGGCGAGGACAAGCGCTGCTGCGGTGATGATGCGTCCGGAGCGCTGAAGCCCGAGGGCGACAGATTCGGTGGTCGAGAGGCCGTGCTCGTGTTGCTCCTTGATGCGGCTGAGTAGGAACAGCTCGTAGTCCATCGAGAGGCCGAACCCGACAACGGCAATCAGGACGAATGACGAGGTGTCAATCGTGCCGGTGTGAATGAAATTGTCGGTGAGCCAAGGCAGCCCGTTGTTCGCGAAGACCCAGTTGAGAACACCTAGGACAGCGCCTAGCGAGATCAGGTTCAGCAACACGGCTTTGATTGGCAGAATCACCGAGCCGGTGAAAAGGAAGAGCAGCACGAGGGTGGCTATGACGATCCACAAGATCGCCGGCAGCAGGTGGTTCTCGACACCCTGCTGGGCGTCGGTGTAAACCGCGGCGGCACCTCCGATAGAAACCTCGGTCAAACCTGGGTGCGGCAGGGCTCGCATTTTCACTGTGAAGGCGTAACCCGCCGGCGATCGGGGTTCGACATCGTGAATAACGACGATTCGCTCGAAGCCATCCTTGACATAGCCAGTGAAATTTGGCGCGTAGGCGCTGTCGAGCAACCCGTGGGCCACGACGCCCGAGAAGGTTTGCACTCTGGCAACATCCTTCATGCGCGAGAGGTCAAGCGCATACTTGACGACCGCGGTCTCGTTGCCAGCGGCCACTATGATTTCGGCCGGTGAACCTTCGCGAGCCGAGAACCGTTCGCGAACCTGATTCGATGCGATAACCGCGCGCGATGTCTTGGAGAGGATTCTGTCGTCCACTTGGCTGAAGACGACGCCATTCGAAAGGCTCATCAATCCACCGAGGGCTAGGACGGTGACTACTAGGACGGCGACCGGGCGCTTCATAACGAAACGAGAGATCGTGTTCCAGACACCGACGTCCTTGGGGGCGAGGTCGCCCTTGAGCACCTTGCCCTTGTTGATTCGGTCGCCGAGAAGGAACAGGATGGCCGGCAGGGGAATCAACGCGGCGGCTACCGCGACAACAACAACGGCCACTCCGCCGAGAGCTAGTGAGTGGAGGAAGGTTTGCGGGAAGAACCACATCGCGCCGGTGACGATCGCAACGGTAATGCCACTGAACAAAACCGTGCGGCCCGCGGTCGAAACCGTGTTGATTACCGATTGCTCAACCGAGTTGCCGAGCTTGCGCTCTTCTCTGAACCGGTTGACCAGCAGCAGTGCGTAGTCGATGCCGAGGCCGAGACCCATGGCTGTGATCAAGTTGACGGCAAAGACCGAGGTCGTGGTCACCTGAGTCGAGAGCCAGACGAAGAACAGCGAGCCGCCGATCGAAAGTCCTGCGATGAGAAGCGGCAAGCCGGCTGCGACGAGCGAGCCAAAAATAAAGAGCAACAAGATGATGACGATTGGAACGGCCACCATTTCGGCGGTCGCTAGGTCGCTAGAAATCGTCCCGTTAATTTCACTCGAAATGATTGCCGAGCCGCTGAGGTAAACCTTGGCGCCCATGAACCCGTTGGCATAGGTTTTTTCGAAGTAGGCGGCCACTTCGACCTTGTTCGCGGTCGGGGTTAGTTGAACGAAAAAGTATGCGGCCTTGCCGTCGGTTGAGGCGAGCGAGGAGGGGTGGCCGAGGGTGAAGTAAGAGGTGACCTTTTTGACGCCGTCGGTGGCCTGCAGTTCGTTAAGCAAATCGGCAGCTTTGACTTCGGTTGCGAGCGAGGCTACCGGTGCGCCGAAGTCGACCACGGCGACGATCTCCGGGACCTCTTGTTTGAAGTCATTTGCCAGAACCGAGGTGACCCGAGAAGAGTCGGCGCCGGGGTTCTCGTAGCCGCCGGCCTGAAGTGACGAGAATGACTGAACACCTAGAGCGGTTGCGAGTGCGACCAGCGCGATGAAGCCGAAGAGTGAGGTTTTGGCGTATTTAATTACGATTGCTGCAAAGCGCTTCAAGATAAGACTTTCGTTGTGGAATGATTACGGACATGACAACTAAGTCTCGGTCGCAAATAGTCCTGTACTCAATTTTCGCACTTCTCGGGCTGACTACGGCTTTTTGGTTTAACTCACAGGCAGTCCTCAGCAATGCGAACTACATCACCGACGGCTTTACGAGCCCAGTCGACTGGGTTTATTCTCTCGATCTGCTGATCGGTGGCTTTGCTGGAATGACCTTCGTGGTTCTAGAGAGCCGCAAGCTCGGGTTCAAGTGGTGGCCACTTTTGATTGCTGGCGGTTTTGTGACTGCCTTCGCCTTTGTGTTCCCGCTGTTTCTGGCAATCAGAGTTCACCTGCTCGCGAAGAAGGCGCTGGCCGGCGGACGCATGGATCAGTACGAATTCGACGGCCACCGCGTCGACGTCTGGGTGCCGGCAACACTGAACCCCGACACCCCCGTCCTGGTAATGCACGACGGCCACAACCTTTTCTACCCGGAACACGCTAGTTACGGCGCGACCTGGGGAATCTTGGACGCGATGCCGGACAGAATTCGTTCGGCAAACAAGCCTTTGGTTATTGGCGTTTGGCAGGGTCGTAGCGAAGACCGAGTGCTCGAGCTTGGGCCAGAAGACTTTGTCACCGAGACGCCGGGCGCACAGGAGAGGATTCCGCAGCACACGTTGCCGCGCGAGGGCTACTCGAAGATGGGCAACACCTACCAGTCGCTGATTGCCGAAAAGATCCTGCCGGTGCTCAGCGACCTCTACGCGATCAAGCTCGACCCAACGCGCACGGCGATTGCCGGTTCGAGCATGGGCGGCCTCGCCTCACTATACGGAATGGTCAAGTACCCGAAGGTTTACGGCACCGCGCTCTGCTTCTCGACCCACTGGCCAATCGGCGGCAACGAGCTGGTGGACTGGTTCGCCAAACGGCTGCCGATGGATGGCAAGCACAAGGTTTGGAGCGACACCGGAACCATCGAGCTGGACGCCGAATACGCGCCATTCCACGAACGTTTCGTTTCGAAGATGCCCGCCGAAAACTTCATTGGCGCGATATACCCAATGACCGGGCACGGTGAACTCTGGTGGTGCGGTCGGGTTGAGCACCCGATCAACTGGTGGCTGACTAACTAGACCAGGGTTTCGAACGAAGGGCCGCGGCCCTCGGTCATGAAGCGAACCACATTTTGGTCGACAATCACGTCTGCCATCTCGATTCGCCTGGTCAGGTGCAGCCCCGCCGGTGACTTCACGCGGCTGAGCGCAACGTAGGTTTGGCCGGGACTAAAGGCGCGATTGCCCATGTCGACCACGATCTCGTCGTAGGTGAGCCCTTGCGACTTGTGAATAGTGACCGCCCAGGCTAGGCGCAGCGGGATCTGGCGAAACTCGGCCATGGTGACCGGCACGATCGATTCCTTGAAGCGCTGGGTGATTTCGTCGAAGTCCTCCGAGAGCTCATAGCGAATCTTCTCCCAGGTCGAACGCCCGACCTCGAACTCTTCGCCCTCGACGTCGACGACGATGTGGTCTTGGTTTTTGATCGAGACCACCTTGCCGAGAGTGCCGTTGACCCAGCGGCGAACGCCGGCGCTTTCGCCCTTTTTGTTGTTCTGGTCGTCGTTCTTGATGAACATCACCTGAGCGCCGACCTTTAGAACGAGGTTCGGGTCACCGGGTGGGTTCTTGCCAAACTGCTTGAGGTCACCAACTGGGACGTCGGCTGGAATCGTGGATGGCATCCCCGGAATCAGGGCTAGTCGCTGCGAGTTCACGCGATCGACCATTGCGTTGGTTGTTGCCAAGCGAATCGTCTCGGGGTCGGCTGGGTACTTATTGCCCATCGCGTTCAGAGAGTCGAGCATGTCTTGGCTGCAGGAGCCGTCGCGAATGGCGTTCAGGATTTCGATGAACTCCGGGTCGCTCTGACGAAAGTTTTCGTGCAGCTCGTAGCGCTCGAGTGGTGCTTTGTCCCAGCACAGTGCATCGAAGAACCAGTGGCTGCGATATTTCTCGGCCAAGTACGCGCGCTCGGCATCGTCGTTTGGTGGTACCGGCGCAAGTTGGTATGGGTCGCCGAACATGACGATCTGCACACCGCCGAACGGGCCCTTGGCCTTGCCGCGAGCCAGGCTGAGCAGACCCTCGATGGCGTCCATCAGGTCGGCGTTCACCATCGAGATTTCGTCGATCACGAGCATGTCGATAGCGCGCAAAACCTCGCGGCTTCGCGGGCCCATGTGGTGCTTGAGATCTTGATTGCCGAGCAGGCCTGGCGGAATCGAGAGCAGCGAGTGCAGGGTCTGGCCACCGACGTTGAAGGCGGCTACACCCGTTGAGCCAGCTACGGCGACCTTCTTCTTGGTGTTTTCGACCAGGTGGGTGAGCAGGGTCGATTTGCCCGTGCCCGCGCGTCCGGTCACGAAAATGTTGGTCGACTCGTTTTCTATGTATTCATAGAGGGCCAACTGCTCTGCTGAAAGTTCTACCTGTTGCAAACTAACGTTCCTTTTTACGGCCCGCTAGTCGAGCCAGCATGGCGTTGTATTCTTCGATGTCTTGGTTCCCCGAGCGGTCGGAGGCTCTGTCCAGCCGCTTTTGATCGCGTGTGTCCGCCCTAAACCATTGTCTAGAGACGATTATGGTAACCACCGCAGACGGTAATTCGCCGATACCCCACGCAATCGCGCCACCGATTTGTTGATCGTCCAGCGGTAACGCCCCCCAAGTTCGACCCATCGCCCCGAACCAATCCGAAAGTAGCAGAGTTTCACCCTGCATCAACGCCAAACCGAAGAATGCGTGGAAAGTCAGGGTCAAAATCAAAACCATCAGACGAATCGGGTAACTCGCGAGCTTCGGCCCGGGGTCGGCGCCGATCAGCGACTGCACGAACAGGTAGCCCGTGATCAAAAAGTGCACGATCATCCACTCGTGGCCAAGGTGGTCACGGGTCGCCCAGCCGAAGATTGGCGTGAAGTAGAAGACCACGAGCGAGGACGCAAACATGATCGCCGAAACCAGCGGGCTGCCAAAGAAGCGTGCCCAAGGCGTGTGCACTGCCCAGAGCACCCACTCGCGAAGGCCGCGGGATTCGTCTAGGCGTTTATTGGCCGCTCTCGAAAGCAACGTGACCGGTGCGCCAGGCACCAGAAAGATTGGCACGGCCATGGTGAGCATCATGTGCGCGATCATGTGAACGCTGAACAGATATTGCTCGTAGACGTTCATCGCGCCGTTGGTGATGTAGAAAAGCAGCGCCAAACCGGCCAACCAAGAGATCGTTCTGAAAACCGGCCAGGTGTCGCCGCGCTTCTTCAAGCGAATCACCCCGAACAGGTAGATTGCGACGAGGGCCAAGCAGATGCTCGCCCAGAGGATGTCGAACTTCCACTCGGTAAACCAGCCCGATGGGGTTAGCTCGCGCGGCAGTAGCTCGCCGGTAAGAATCTGGGCGGGGGTCAGAGTCGCGATGTCGTTCGACGACGACGGTTGGGCCGAAACCGACAGTGCCGTGCCAAGACCTGCGGCCAGGCCCATGAATGCCAGTTCGACAATCGCCAGCTTTGCGAAGACCGCTACGCCACCGGTTTTGATTTTGTCAATCAGACCGCGGCGGTACCGAAAACCGAAAAGGCCGAGGATCCCGAGCAGAACAACTTTGGCGATAACTAGGGCGCCGTAGTTGGTAAATAGATTTGGCCAGGTGCCAACCCGCACACAGGCCGAGGCAACGCCGGAGACACCGGTAATCAAGAAGGCCCATAAGGCTAGGGTCGAGTAGCGTGACACCAGCGAAAAGTTTTTCTCGTTGTCTTGGCTGCGCAAGTAGATCACGGCGATGAGACCGCCGAGCCAGACGGTCACGGCAACCAGGTGCATGCCGATCGCATTCACCGCGGTTGCGTGGCTGGCGGTGCCGGCCGCGTGCCCCGTCAGAGCCAGTGGCACCAGCGCGGCCAGCGAGATCGCGGCCAAGAACAGGGTCGAACGAAGCGAAGACAACACGAGTGCGCCAAATGCGGCAACAGCGCCAATGCAGAGCGAGAGGCCGAGGGCTTGGCCAAGCGGGACCTCGAACAGAAACTGCCAGAGACCGGCCGAAAAGGTTGCCGAGGAGTCGAGCTTTGAGTCAGTAATCGAAGCGAATCGAAGCACAACATCTGCGAGACCGAAGACGACCCAGGCGAGGCCAGAAACACCAGCTAGGTTCAGTGCCTTACGAAGCCTCTTAGAGCCCTCAGGGAGCCCCCAGGCGGCCAGTACGAGGGTGCCGATGGTGATGGCCGTGAATAGGTTTGTCGCGCCTTTGGCGAGCGGAGCCGCCCAGCGAATAAAAGCGCCCGGGTCGGCCAGTTGAAGCGGCGAAGCCGCCCCCGAGATTGTCATTCCCAACCAGATTGCAAGCAGGATTCCACCGAGGGCGGCCCCCACTGCTAAGCCTGATTGAGTTTTATTCACGCCTTAAGCCTAGGCTCAAAAAAAGAAAGGCGCCGACCGAAGTCGACGCCTTTCGGGCTTTGGTCAAAGACTACTTGACGGCTGCCTTTAGCTTTGCGCCAGCCGAGACCTTTACGGTGTTGGTAGCAGCGATCTGGATGGTTGCACCAGTCTGTGGGTTGCGACCCGCACGAGCCTTACGGTGGCCCTTGGTTACAGTGATCCAGCCTGGGATGGTTACTTTGTCGCCCTTGGCGACGGTCTTTGCGACGGTCTCGAACAGTGCGTCAACTACGCGGTTGACGGCTGCCTGTGACTCGCCGGTGTGTGCAGCAATAGCGGCAACTAGCTCGCCCTTGTTTAGAGTGTTAGCCATTTTTTGTCCTCCTGGACTTGTAAATGTATTGACGGTGTGTCGCTCTAACGATAAACCCCTGTGTTTATAAGGGGTTTATTTGTTTCGGCGTGTTGCACCCTTTATTTATAGGCGTTTTTGGCGCCAATCGTGAAGAGAATCGCGAATTATCACCGCGGCCACGATGCAAGGACCCAAAATAATGAACCGCCAGCCTCAGCCAAACCCTAAATATGTTGCGCCGCCGAGGTCGGTTAAGAAGAAAGCCGCCACCCGAAGGTGACGGCTTTCTCGCAAAAACTTTTTACCAAGAAGACTTGGTGATACCGGGCAGCTCACCCTTGTGAGCCATGTCACGGAAGCGAACACGCGATACGCCGAACTTGGCGAGGTAACCGCGAGGGCGACCATCGATTGCGTCACGTCCGCGAACGCGAACTGGCGATGCGTCACGAGGAAGCTTCTGTAGGCCTAGACGTGCTGCTTCGCGCTGCTCGTCAGTGCTGTTTGGGTCAACGAGTGCCTTCTTTAGTGCGAGGCGCTTCTCTGCGTAGCGCTCGACGATAACCTTGCGCTGCTCGTTTTTAGCGATCTTGCTTTTCTTAGCCATGGATTAACGCTCCTCGCGGAATTCGACGTGCTTGCGCACTACTGGGTCGTACTTCTTTAGAACCATGCGGTCCGGGTCGTTGCGACGGTTCTTCTTGGTCACGTAGGTGAAGCCAGTCGGGCGACCGGTCTCCTCGTTGATTGCGGTTGAACGCATCTTGATGATCGGACGAACGTCCTTGTCTTTCTTAGCCATTTAGCCGATCTCCTTAAATCTTCTCGCCGCGAGCGCGAATCTCGGCAACTACTGCCTCGATACCGCGAACGTCGATGACCTTGATGCCGCGAGCTGAGAGGCTCAGGGTTACGTTGCGCTTCAGTGAAGGAACAAAGTAGGTCTTCTTCTGGATGTTCGGGTTAAAGCGACGCTTGGTCTTGTTCTGAGCGTGCGAAACAGCGTGGCCGAACTGAGGGCCAGTCTGAGTCACCTGACAGTAGGCTGCCATTTTTTCTCCTTTAGGCAAGCCACGTTGCGCCTCGAATGAGGAATTCGCTTTTGGCTTGGATGAAATCATTGGTTGCACTAGGCAACTGCTCAAGTTTAGGCGAGAAAACAACCCTTAAGCAAGTCCTAGTTTTCTTTAACAGTCTTCGCAGACGCCAAAAATCTCAACGGTGTGGCTTGGTTCGCGAAAACCGTGCTGTTTTGCCACCTTTTCGGCCCACGCTTCGACCTCATGCGCCTCGATTTCGACGGTTTTGCCGCAGTTTTTGCAGATCAGGTGGTGGTGGTGTTCGGTGGTGCAGGCTCGGTAGAGCAGCTCGCCTTCTTGAGATTGCAGCGAGTCTGCCTCGCCGTTCGCGGCTAGGTCGGCGAGCGCTCGATAAACCGTTGCCAGCCCGATGGTTGAACCATGATTGCGCAGCACCAGGTGAAGCTCCTGCGCCGAAACGAAACCGGTGGCTTCGCCAAGCGCGTGCTTCACGGCATCCTTCTGCCAGGTGTTTCTCTTGACGGTCACTTGCGCACCTTCCTCGCGTAGGCGACGAGTCGGCAAACCAGGTAAATCGCGAACGAAATCGAGGTGATGTATGGACTGATCGGCAGGCCACCACCGAGAGCCAGCAGGATTCCGCCGACCGAAGACGTTAGGGCGAAGGCAACGCTGAGCACCGGAGCCAGCTTGGGTGATGACGTGACGCGCAGAGCGGCCGCGGCTGGAGTTACCAGCAGCGAAAGCACGAGCAGGGCACCGACCACTTGGACGCTGGCAGCGACCGCGAGACCCAACAGCACCAAGAAGATGACAGAGAGTGCGCCGGTCTTCACACCACGAGCTGCGGCAACCTCGGGGTCGAGCGATGCGAAAGACAGCGGACGCCAAATGATCACGAGCGAAAGAATTACAAGAATCGCGATTCCAGCCAACCACTCGAGCGAGGTGCCATTGACCGAGACAATCTGGCCGGTGAGCAGCCCGAACTTGTTTGAGGCTCTACCCGGGTAGAGCGAGAGGGCGAGGATTCCGAGCCCTAGCCCGAAAGGCATCAACACAGCGATGATCGAGTTGCGATCCTTGGCTCTCGAACCGAGCACCCCGATGATTAGGGCGGCCACGAGCGAACCCGCAATCGAACCGGCGACTACGTCGGCTCCCAGGAGCAACGCAATCGAAGCCCCAGCGAACGAAAGCTCGCTGACACCGTGAACCGCAAACGACATGTCGCGAGTCATCACGAAGATGCCGATCAGACCACCGACCAAACCGAGTAATGCTGCAGCGATAAGAGAGTTGGTGACCAGCGGAATCAACTGGTCGTAGTTCGCGAAGTCGAAAATCATTTCCAGTCCTCCTCCGGGTGATGTTCGTGGCTATGGCTGCCGACAACCACGATGCGTCCCTGGTTTCGAACCACGTCAATCTCGGTTTCGTAAAGCTCGCTCAAAACCTCGGAGCGCATGACCTCGTCTGGCGTGCCGATTCGGTATTGGCCGTTCGCCAAGTAGAGAACGCGATCGACCATCGACAAAATCGGGTTCACGTCGTGAGTCACAAACAAAACCGCAGCGCTGTGCTCCTTGCGCTCCTGGTCGAGTAGGTCGGCAATGATCTTCTGCTGTGCCGGGTCGAGTGCGCTCAGCGGTTCGTCGGCGAGAATCAGGTCTGGCTCGTCAATCACAGCCTGGCCGACTCTAAATCTTTGTAATTCGCCGCCCGAGAGCTCGCCAATCGGCTTGCGCGCCAGGTCGAACCCGTTGATGCAACCAAGAATGTGTTCGACTCGAGCACGATCTTTGCGAGCGCTGAAGCTGATGCCGTACCGGTGACCAGTGAGTCCTAGGGTGAGAAGGTCGCGAGCGAGAAGAGGCGTGGACGAATCCACCGAACGGTGCTGAGGAATGTATCCAATGTTGCGTGAGCCGTGCTTAATCGGCTTACCAGCAATCGAAATCTTGCCGGAATCAAGCTTCTGTTGCCCGAGAATCGCCTTCAGGAGAGTTGTCTTGCCCGACCCGTTGGTACCGAGCACAGCGATGAATTCACCCGGAGCGATCTCTAGGTCGAGGTTTTGCCAGAGTGCCTTCTCGCCGAACGAGAGCGAGGCGTTTTTGACGCTCAAAACCGAGTTACTCAAAACTTGCCGCCAATCATCGTGATCGCTCCATCGATCATGTCGAGGTAATTGCCTCCGTACTCGCCGGTGTCTGGGTCCTGCGGCAAAAGCTCACCGAAACCGAACTCGCCTACATGACCCGATTCCAATTGGCTGATCTGACTCGAGGTGACCGAGATGTTCGAGGCCAAAACTGTTCCTGGCACGGCGAGCGCTTTCTTCGCCTGCTGCATGACCGCTGGCGATACGTCACGCTCCTCTTCTATGGCCTTCGAGAAGGCAAGCGGTGTCACGTTGATGCAACCGGCGTCGTCCAAGAGGTAATCAATAACCGGTTCGGTTGCAAAAACTCGACCACAAGTATTCGCGACCTTAAGAGCATTGAGCTTTCCCTTTAGCTCAGCCAAAGACGACTTGAAGCTCGCCAGCGAAGAGCCGGTGTTTTGAACCGCACTTGAAATCGCCTCAGCGACTGCGCCAACCTGGTCAACGTCATACCAAATGTGTTCGTTTCGAGATTTATCAGTTCCCGAAACGTCGAAGGCATTGACCACGATCGCCGGAGTTGGGTCGGCGGCAACGAGCTTGGTCATGAAGTCGTCGTAGCCACCACCGTTCATGATCACCACTTCGGCGTTATTCACTGCCAGCTGGTCGCGGGCCGATGGCTCGAACGAGTGCGGGTCTTGGCTGGAGTTGTAGATCAGAGCCGTGACGGTGGCGGTATCGCCAACCACAAGATTGGCAACCGAACCCCAGACGTCGGTGCTTGCCACGATCTTGATCGGGCCGGTGCCCGCGCTCCACGGCTTAGGTTCAACGCTCGTGCAGCCGCTGAGTAACAGCGCCGCGCCAATGAGTAGCCCTAGTTTTCTGAACACCCGTCCAGACTAAGGCTTATTGATAATGAATGTCAATAACTTCTAGAAACCGGGGCTTAATGCTGCGTAAAGCACGACAAAAATGATTCCAAAAACGAAACCAAGCCCGATAAAGACGTAACCGAGGATTAGGCCGGTCTTAGCCATTCCGATGTTCTGCGACGAAATGAGCCCCTGCTTCATCTGGCTCAATGAGATGTGCCCAACGATAACGCCACCCAGCGGCACAACGAACGCGAGGATCAAGGCGATCTATGGCAAGTTGCTCTGAATCCCGCCTGTGGGAGCTATTGGTTGGCCGGTGCGTGGGTCAAAAGCGCCAACGGCTGCTGGGATAGTGACTGTTGGAGAGGCAACATCTGGCTTTGCCGAAAAAGCACCCGCTGCAACTAGGCTGGCGCCGATAAGGCTAATGAAGACCGAAGTTGAAGCAGCGATGCGCCCTGGGCCACCATAAGTTTGGAAGAACGCCTCTAGGAATGGGCTTCCTTGAGTTAGCCAAAAGAGGTTTAGGCCAATCGCGCATACCGGGCCGGCAACGATCAAGATAATCGCAGGCACACCAAGTACCTTTGGGGTCTTTGCAACGAAAGCCCAGATTGCTAGACCTGCCGAGGACACGGTAATCACGATCATCGAAAAAATGTCAATAACGGTGGCTGGAACGAAGGTGTTATCGACGTTGGTTAGCCAGTCGAAAGTGTTTGGCAATGATATCAGGTTGTCTATAGAGGCAAGACTGGCCAAAGCCAAGAAAATCCCACCGATCAGAATCTGTGGTTTTTGTGTTGCGCGCATTTGATTCCCCTTTTTATTTAGTCAAGCAGCAGAGCTGGCTCTTCGATTACAGATGCTACGTCTTGAACGAAACGGCTCGCAACGTCTCCGTCAACGACGCGATGGTCAAACGTTGCACCGATTGTGGTGACCTGGCGAACCTGAATCTCGTTGTTGACTACCCAAGGCTTCGGGCGAATCGAGCCGAGGGCAACGATTGCTACTTCGCCTGGGTTGAGAATCGGGGTTCCGGTGTCGACGCCGAAGACGCCGATGTTGGTGATGGTGATCGTGCCATCCTTCATGTCGGCAGGGGTGGTCTTGCCTTCGCGAGCGGTTGCGGCCAGCTGTTCAATCGCCATGGCGAGTTCGAGCATCGACATCTGTTCGGCGTCCTTGATGTTCGGAACAAGCAGGCCTCGAGGGGTTGCTGCTGCGATGCCGAAGTTGACGAAGTTGTGAACGATGATCTCTTCGGCGGTGAAGGTTGAGTTGACCATTGGGTTGCGGCGAATCGCCCAGATCATTGCCTTGGCCATGATCAATAGCGGGGTGACCTTGACGCCGGCGAAGTCGGTCGAGGCTTTTAGGCGCTTGACGTATTCCATGGTGCGGGTGGCGTCGACGTCGACGAAGATGCTGACGTGAGGGGCGGTGAATGCGCTCGAGACCATCGCGCTGGCGATTGCCTTGCGAATGCCCTTGACCGGGATTCGCTCTTCGCGTTCGCTCGGGGCTGCCGGAGTGGTGAGGTTTCTGAAAACCTTGGCTTGGGTTGCGCCGCCGACGATGTCGTCGCGAGTGATCTCGCCGCCGGGGCCGGTGCCGGTGACCTGGCTGAGGTCGACGTTGAGGTCTTTGGCTAGCTTGCGCACCGGTGGTTTGGCGATGACTTCGCCACCTGTGGCTGCAACAGCTGCCTCAACTACCAGTGGGATTGCGGTGGTTGCTGGGGCCACGGCTCCGCCTCGGCGGCGACGGGATCCACCAAGAGAGTGAGAGACGCCATAGCCAACAAGGTTTGGCTGCTTCTCGTCGGTGCTAACGCTCGCTGCGGCATCGGCTACTGCCTGGTGCACGCTAGATGACTGCTCGGCTACTGCGACTGCGCTGGTGACTGCGCCATCGGCGATGGTGACGCTGATGATCGGCTTGCCGACCTCTGCGGTGTCGCCCTCTTTATAGAAGAGTTCTGCGACGGTGCCGGCGAAAGGGCAAGGAAGTTCTACTAGAGACTTTGCGGTTTCGATTTCGACGATGATCTGGTTGACCTTGACGGTGTCGCCAGGCTTCACCTTCCAAGAAACAATCTCGGCTTCGGTTAGGCCTTCGCCGACGTCTGGGAGAGGAAAGTTAGCAATAGTTGACATCGAAACTCCTAATAAGCCAATAGTCGGTCGACGGCTTCGAGAATGCGGTCGGCGTCTGGAAGGAACAGCTCTTCGAGCTTTGCTGCAGGGTAAGGAACGTCGAATCCGCCGACCCGAAGCACAGGCGCTTCAAGGTGATAGAACGCTTCTTCGGTGACACGAGCGGCAATCTCGCTCGAAAGGCTGATGTTGATGCTGTCCTCGTGGGCGACGATCAGGCGGCCGGTCTTCTTAACCGAGTTGATTATCGTAGAGAAGTCGATCGGGCTGAGCGAGCGTAGGTCGATTACCTCGATGCTGGTGCCCTCTTCGGCGGCCATCTCGGCGGCTTGCAGGGCGGTGGCGGTCATCGGGCCGTAGGTTGCGAGGGTCAGGTTGGTGCCTTCGCGAAGAACTCTCGCTTGGTAGGTCGGCTGCGGTGGCTCGTCGAGATTGACCGGGCCCTTCTGCCAGTAGCGACGCTTCGGTTCGAAGAACATCACCGGGTCGGTCGAGGCGATTGCCTCCTGAATCATCCAGTAGGCGTCGTTCGGGTTGCTCGGAGTGATCACTCGAAGCCCGGCCGTCCTGGCGAAATAGGCTTCTGGGCTTTCGGAGTGGTGCTCGACAGCGCCGATGCCGCCGCCGTAGGGCACACGAATCACGACAGGCATGTTCATGAAACCTTCGGAGCGATTCTGGAGCTTAGCCAGCTGAGTGGTGATCTGGTTGAAGGCGGGGAATATGAAGCCGTCGAACTGGATCTCGGCAACCGGGCGGTAGCCGCGCATGGCGAGGCCGATCGACGTGCCCACAATGCCGGCTTCGGCGATCGGAGAGTTGAAGATTCGCTTGTCGCCGAACTCGGCGTGAAGGCCTTCGGTTACGCGGAACACGCCACCGAGCTGGGCGACGTCCTGGCCGAAAACTAGGACCTTTGGGTTTTCGAGCATCGCTTTGCGCAGGCCGGCGGCGATCGCCTTAGCGATTGAGAGTTCAACTATGTTGCTCACTAGTTGCCCTCCTCAAACGAGGCCTCGTAGCGCTTGAGCCATTCGAGCTGTTCGTCGATTCTCGGGTGTGGCTCTGAGTAGACGTGGTTGAACATGTTTTCGAAGGGTGGCTCTTTGAGGGCGAAGGTTGCCTCACGAATCTCGGTTGCAAGATCCTCACCACTCTGCTCGACCTCGGCGAAGAAGGCGTCGCCGACACCTTGGCGGCGAAGGAACTTTTCGAAGCGAGCCAGTGGGTCGCGAGCGGTCCAGTAATCGACCTGCTCTTGGTCGCGGTATTTGGTCGGGTCATCGCTCGAGGTGTGAGCGCCGATTCGATAGGTGAGAGCCTCGATAAAGAACGGGCCGCTGCCTTCTCGGGCGTCGTCCATGTGTTTCGCGGTAACCGCATAGCTGGCTAGGACGTCGTTGCCATCGATTCGAATACCGGGGACGCCGAAGCCCGAACCGCGAAGATAAAGAGGAACCTTGGTCTGAGATTCGGTTGGGCTCGAAATGGCCCACTGGTTGTTTTGGCAGAAGAACACGATTGGGCTGTTGTTGGTGGCGGCAAAAAGTAAAGATTCGCTGACTTCGCCCTCGGCGGTTGCGCCGTCGCCAACGTAGGTGATGACCGCGAGATCCTCGTCTTTGTTGCCGGTGCCAACCTTGCCGTCGAACGCGACGCCCATTGCGTAGCCGGTCGCGTGAACCGTCTGGGTGCCGAGCACGATTGCGTAGAGGTGGAAGCGGGTTTCTTCTGGGTTCCAGCCGCCGTGGTTCACACCGCGGAGCATCTTGAGAATCGACATCATTTCGACGTCGTGGGTGATCGCGACACCGTGTTCGCGATAGGTCGGGAAGATGTGGTCGTTGCGGCCGACGCCGTACCCTGAACCAATCTGGGCGGCCTCCTGGCCGATGGCCGGAATCCAGAGGCCGAGCTGGCCCTGGCGCTGAAGGGCGTGGGCTTCAACATCGAAGCGGCGCATGCGAGCCATGTCGCGATAAAACTTTAGGTAGTCGTCTTCGGTTAGGGCATCGAGATACTTGCCGTATGCCTCAAGGCCCTTCGAAACGCTGAATTCGCCCTCAGGTGTCAGAAACTGAACCATTGGTGCGTTGTTCGAGGCTTGTGCGGTCACGAAGTCCAATTTACTTGGTCTAGTGGCACAATGCTCATATGAAGCGTTTTCTTATAACGGCCGTAATCGACGCAATCGGCCTTTTCGTAGTCACCTCCTTGATTCCAGCCATCGCGTTACAGCCCTACGGTGGCGACTCGCTCTGGACGAGAATCCTGTCCTACGTGTTCGTCGGTGCGATTTTTGGGTTGGTCAACTCGATCATCGCTCCAATCGTCAAAGTGGTCGCGTTTCCTATCTACCTGCTGACCTTCGGGCTCATCTCGGTGGTAATCAACGGAGCCCTGTTCTTGTTCGTGGCCTGGCTCTCAAGCCTTTTCGCCGACAAGATTTTCACGATCAACGGTTTCACTAGCGAAGGTTTGACCGTTGGTTCACTTGGTTGGGCAATCTTGGGTGCTTTGATCATGAGCGTGTTCTCGTTCATCGCCAAGGCCACTTCTAGAAAAAAGTCGCGCGACAACTAGCGATTAAATTCGTAGGTTTGCGTCTCGGTTAGTTCACTGTCTTTCAGTTGACCGACGATTAGGTCTCTAACTCTGCTCGCACCGAGCATCTTGGTCTGATCAACTTCTCGCAGGGTGCCGAAGTAATTCTCAAGTTCGTGAGCCTCGATTGCAGGAACCCCGAGGTGAAGCTTTGCCTCCGCCGAAACAGTTGCCCAGTTTTCGGTTAGCGAATTAACCCGACCTGTCGCCGCTGGAACCGGGTCGTTGCTGTTCTCAATCGAAAGAACTGGGATGCCCGAAGGTAGGTTTACTTGCCCGATTGGTGAGCCGATGGTGATCACTCCGGTGACATCGAACCTGCCGGATGCTGCAAGTTCGGCCGCCGCTATGCCACCGAGAGAGTAACCAGCGAAGATCACGTGCGCACCATTTGCTCCTGCCGAATCAAGAGCTCCCGAAATCGCCTTGAGAAGTTGCGACTGATCTGGATTCGCTGCCAACGTGGCATCCGTGGTGACATCGAACGGGTTTGACCCGGCAATCGGCAAAAGCGACTGAGTGCCCGGCAGGTAAACCAGCATGGTCTTTTGGCCATCGCCTCCAACATAGGTATCGATTCGAATCTGGTGCTTGAACCGGTTTACTTCTTCTATTTGTCGACCAATCTCGGTAACCGACCCGACTGGAGCGCTACTTCTGCTTGCTATTTGGCGAAACTGAACCGGCCGATCGACCAAGAGCCCGCGCCGGTTGGCTTTGGCAAGCTCGCTTTCCAAATTAACGGTGGAGGCCAGCGCGCCGGTTGCCTGCTTGCCGAAATTGCCAGGCGCAAGTTGCGCCACGGCAAAGGCGCTGAGACCCGCAACCTCTATTTCTCTCAGGGTGGATTTCGGAATCAGGTGCAACAGCCAAGGATGTTTTTGCAGGGCGTGGCCAACCGCTTCTAGTGTGTGCGAAACCCTGGCCTCGGTGGTGAAGTAGTTTTCGGCCGCAATCGACAAGGCCAACCTGGTCTTTTGCACGCGGTATCCGAGCAAAGGAAGCTGGCTGTCTAGTTGCAATCGAGCAATCGGATCCGGCAAGAAATTCAGGCTGTGCAAAACAAGTTGGCTGCCCACCAGGTGAAGATGCGCCCCGATGCGATCTATTTCGGCGCGACTGGCCACCACCGCGGGGTCGCCGCCGTAACCGACTAGCCCAGCCATCGGCCAACCGAGAAAAGATGTGCGCGGAGCTGATGCAGTTCTTCGACTAAAGCTTGTAATTCGCGTTCGCAGGCGCGGGCAGCAGAACCAGACCAGAGTCTCGGTTCGGGCATGGCCGCGTGCAGCTTCGCGATGATTTCTTGTAATTCTTGATCGACCGTTTCCATGCGATTAGGTTGCTCGGATTTGAGCACAAGTGACCCCAAAAACCCCAAGCGGTGCATAACTAAGGCAAAATAGTTATGTGACCAATCTCTCTTCGCAACCACTCTCTCCGCTCGATGGCCGTTACCGCGCAGCGGTCGGGACTCTTGGCGAATACCTGAGCGAAGCCGGCCTAAACCGCGCGCGAATTCACGTTGAGATCGAGTGGTTGATTCAGCTAGCCAACCGAGCACTTCTAGGAACCGCAAACCCTGTTCTGCAGGGCGAAGCAGAAACCCTTCGAGCAGTAGTAACAAACTTCTCAGACGCTAACGTCGCCGAACTGGCCGCAACCGAAGCCACCACCAAACACGACGTCAAAGCCGTCGAATATTTCGTTCGCAACCAGCTGACCAAGCTCGGGCGCGAAGACCTCCACGAACTAACCCACTTCGGTTGCACTAGCGAAGACATCAATAATCTCTCCTACGCCCTGACCATCAAAGATGCCGTCAACGACGTTTGGCTCCCGAAGGCCAAGGCCATGGTCGCGAAGCTCGATGAGCTAGCCAAAAAATACGTGGACGCCGCCATGCTCGCTCGCACACACGGCCAACCGGCCACCCCGACCACCATGGGCAAAGAGCTGGCCGTCTTCGTCCACCGTTTAAATCGTCAGCTTGCCCGCATCGAGAAAACCGAATACCTCGGCAAGTTCTCGGGAGCCACCGGAACATTCTCGGCTCATGTCGTCGCAGCCCCAGAGGTCGACTGGATCAAGCAGTCGCAGGACTTCGTCAATGCACTCGGCCTTACCTGGAACCCGCTGACTACCCAGATCGAATCACACGACTGGCAAGCCGAGCTCTACTCGCGAATCGCCCTCTTCAACCGAATCCTGCACAACCTCTGCACCGACATCTGGAGCTACATCTCGATCGGCTATTTCAAGCAGATCCCTCAGGAGGGCGCCACTGGCTCCTCGACAATGCCCCACAAGATCAACCCAATTCGTTTCGAAAACGCAGAGTCAAACCTCGAGCTTTCGAACGCAATCTTGGACTCCTTAGCGGCGACCCTGGTGACGAGCCGTCTGCAGCGCGACCTCACCGACTCGTCCTCGCAGCGCAACATCGGCCTCGGCTTCGGCCACAGCATGCTCGCCCTCGACAATGTGACTCGCGGTTTGGGCGAAATAGAACTTTCGGCTGGCGCTCTCGAATCAGACCTTCTAGACAACTGGGAGGTTCTGGGTGAGGCCATCCAAACTGTGATTCGCGCCGAGGTTGCCGCCGGTCGCTCTCAGATCAGCGACCCATACGCACTACTAAAAGACCTGACTCGCGGCAAGCGCATAGGTCACCAAGAGTTGATTGAGTTCGTCACCGGGCTAGACATCTCGCAGGAGGCGAAGGATCGCCTGATTGCTTTGCGCCCGAACAACTACACCGGACTAGCCGCTGAGCTGTCCAAGAGGTTCGGCGCTAAATAACTACTTGAGCCGAGGCTGGTTTGGGTCTTCAGGCTCTGCCCCGCGCAGGCTTAGGTCGAGGGTTGCGATTGCAACTAGAACCACGATGAATGCGAGACCGCCCCAGATCAGGCTCTTGGCCAGGTCGCGAAGGCCGCCCCAGACGATGAAGCCGACAATTACGCCAGAGATCGCCGAAATGGTGAGGTAGACGCGAACGCCGATGATGTTTTTGAGGGAGGCCATGACTCTAGCCTAATCCTGTTTGAGAGGCTTCGGCCCGGTGGCCTCGATGCCCCAGTGAACTGCCAGAATCGCGCAGTAAGCGCCGAAGACTCCGACTGCTCCGATCAGATCTGGTTGCACCCAGCCGAAGATGATCCAGAGAATCAGGTGAAGCGACCAGTTGACGATGTGGTCGACGTTGCCCTTGATGGCCCAGCGTTTACTGAAGTTTATGACGGTTTCAGATAGGAGTTGAAACAGGCTGACTATTAGCACCAGCATGTAGAAGCGATCGAAAGGTTCTTTTAGGTTGCCCATGACAGTTGCAAAAGTGATTGTCAGAATCAGACCTATGAAGTTGATGATCGCCACGAAAATTCGCTCGCGCATGGCCAAGATTTCGACGGCAAACACTAGGACGGCGAAGACCAGAATGGCGATCGACGCGACGTCGACGTTGCCGCGGTTGAAGACCACACCGCCGGCGCCGATTGCTGCGGCTATTGCTTTGGCGGCGGTGAGCTTTCGGATCATTCGGGCTTCTTCTTACTCATGTTCATAAATCGAGAATAGGCGCCCTGGAACAGAACTGGGACAGTGTCGGTAGGGCCGTTGCGCTGCTTGGCGAGGATTATGTCGGCTTCGCCCTTGCGAGTTGACTCGGTGCCAAACATGTCTTCGCGGTGAAGCAGAATCACGACGTCGGCGTCTTGCTCGAGCGAGCCAGACTCGCGAAGGTGAGAGATTTCGGGCTTCTTGTCGGTCTTCTGCTCAGAGTTTCGGTTCAGCTGCGAGATAGCGATGACCGGGATGTTCAGCTCTTTGGCTAGGAGCTTTAGCGAACGAGAGAACTCCGAGACTTCTTGCTGGCGCGATTCGACCTTCTTGCCCGAGGTGAGCAGCTGGATGTAGTCGATGACGATCAGCTTCAGGCCAAGGCTCGAAGAAAGGCGGCGACACTTGGCGCGAATCTCGACCAGGGTGAGGTTCGCGGAGTCGTCGATGTATAGAGGCGCGTCGTTGAGGTTGCCTCGAACGCTCGCGAGCTTCTTCCACTCGTCTTGGGCAATGGTTCCGCCACGCATGCTCTGTAGTCGAACGCTGGATTCGGCACTGAGGAGCCTTAGGGCGATTTCGGCGCGGCTCATTTCGAGAGAGAAGAAGAGGACGCCCTGATTTTGTTCGATAGCGGCGTTTCGGGCGATGTCTAGGGCGAGGGTTGACTTGCCGACACCCGGGCGAGCAGCCAAGATGATCAGCTGGCCACCGTGAAGGCCGTGGGTTAGGGCGTCGAGGTCGTGGAATCCGGTTGCGATGCCGGCCATTTCGCCGCCGCGCTTCTGGGCGAGCTCGATCTGTTCGACAGCTGCCTCAAGCGAGACGTTTAGGGGTGCGTAGTCTTCGCTGAAGGCCGATGAGCCAACCGCGTAGATCTCAGCTTGGGCTGCGTTGACTAGGTCTTCGACTTCGCCCTCGTTGGTGTAACCCATCGATGCGATCGAGGTTCCGGCTTCGACCAAACGGCGCAGAACGGCCTTTTCTTGAACGATTTTGGCGTAGAAGCCGGCGTTTGCTGCCGTTGGCACAACGCTGGTGAGGCTGTGAAGGTAGTCTGCGCCACCGCCGCGAACCAGGTTTCCGTTGCGAGTGAGTTCTGCGGTGACAGTGATTACGTCGGTTGGTTCGCCTCGGCCATAGAGGGCGTAGATCGAGCTGAAGATGATTTCGTGCTTTGGCGCGTAGAAGTCGTGTGAACCGATGTATTCGAAGACGTCTGCAATGGCGTCTTGTGAGAGCAGCATTCCGCCTAGAACAGACTGTTCTGCCTGAAGGTCGTGCGGCAAAACCCGATCAACCGAACCGATTTGATCGCCTTTTGGGGCCGTTGAAAACGCCATGGCTACCTCCTAATACTCGCTAAGACTTTTCTAGCATTCACCATGGACACCGATAAAGCGAACAGCGCCTGTGGAGAAATTGTGGAAAACTGTGGAGACACGCCGATGGTTATGTGGATAACCTGTGGATAACCTGTGGAGGAATTGTGTATAACTATCAGTTTAGCCAATAAACACATGGGTTCTAGCCTGTGAGGAAACAAATTTTGAAAAGTCTAAACTTCCACCTGAGACTTGGCTCATCCGTAGATTCCGACACGCCGAAAGCCGAGTTATACACAAGTTATCCACAGGGTAAAAGGAACGGCGCCGAGTAAAAACCCGGCGCCGCCCAGTTAGATCTAGTTACTTTGCAGCCACAACCTGGAGGGTCACGGTGGCAACTACGTCGCCGTGAAGGCGAACGGTTGCTTCGTGGTTGCCGGTTACGCGAATTGCGCCGCCGAACTCCACCTTGCGCTTGTCGACCTCTGGAAGACCAGCGGTGACGATAGCTGCAACGACATCGGCGGTCTTGACGGCGCCGAATAGACGACCCTCTTTACCGGCCTTGACCTCGATGCGGATCGGCTTCTCTTCAAGGCGAGCCTTGAGGGTCTGTGCCTCTTCAACGGTTGCAAGTGCACGAGCGTCGCGACCAGCGCGAATCGAGTCAACCTGCTTCTCGCCACCCTTGCTCCAAACGACTGCAAAGCCCTTTGGAATCAAGAAGTTACGAGCGTAACCGTTCTTTACTTCAACAACGTCGCCTGCGGAACCAAGACCGGAGACCTCGTTGGTCAGAATAACCTTCGACATACTTCCTGCTCCTTAGTTGCGGCCTGCGCCCGAGTATGGCAAAAGAGCCATTTCGCGAGCGTTTTTGATGGCACGTGAGATTAGACGCTGTTCCTGAACAGAAACACCGGTGATGCGACGGGCGCGGATCTTTCCGCGGTCCGAGATGAACTTACGTAGGGTTGCGACATCTTTGTAGTCGATGACACCAACCTTGATTGACTTAACCGGCGCTAGCTTCGCATTCTTTGCGTTGCGGTTTGGCTTGCGACGGTCGTCGTTTGACTTTCCAGCCATTTGATACTCCTAAAGTTTTCGAATTAGAACGGGGTGTCGTCTGCGCCGGCAGAAGCGCCTGGGTTAGCCCAGTCGTCTGCTGCCTTTGGTCCCTTGGCAGCACCCGAGTCGCCCCAAGGGGTCTCGGCTACTGCGCCGCCCTCACGGGCACGACGGGTGATTGACGCGGTTGCGTAGCGCAGCGAGCCACCGATTTCATCGATGTCTAGCTCTAGCGAGGCGCGAGCCTCACCAGCAGTCGACTGGTAGGCCGAAGGGGCCTTTAGTCGACCGGTCACGATAACGCGGGAGCCTTTGGTAAGCGACTGAGCAACGTTTTCTGCAAGCTCACGCCATGCGGTGCAACGCACCCACACGGTTTCGCCGTCTACCCATGCGTTGGTCTCGCGGTTGAAGGTGCGAGGGGTTGAACCCACACGAACGCTTACAACTGCCAGCCCACCCTGGGTGTAACGAAGCTCTGGATCGTCGGCTAGGTTGCCAACAATGGTTACGTTTAGTTCGCCGGCCATGGTGCTACTCAGCGTCCTTCTTGGCAGCTGGCTTGCGCGGAGCACGAGCCGGCTTGGTGTCAGCGATCTCTGCAGCAGTGATCTCTGGAACATCAATCGGCTTGATGCTGACGACAGCCTCGTCTGCACGAAGAACCTTGGTGCGCATGACGGCTTCTGAAAGTCGCAGCTGGCGGTCTACTTCGAGAATGTCGGCAGATGTTGCCTTCAGGTTCACGACGGCGTAGATGCCTTCGGTCTTCTTGTTGATTTCGTAGGCCAGGCGACGTTTTCCCCAGATTTCAACGTTTTCAATGGTGCCTCCACCATTTTTAACTACGCTGAGGAATTTGTCGAGGCTTGGAGCAACGGTACGTTCTTCGACTGATGGGTCGAGGATAACCATGAGCTCGTATGGATGCATAACTAACCCACCTCCTTCGGACTAAACGGTCATGGGATTTCCATAACAGGAGGGTAAATAAGCATCGCTACCCAAAGAAATGGGCAACCTGAATACTCTACCTGCTAGACCACCATGCGAGCAAGCGCTCCTTTGCCGCCTCCGGGCCGATCGAGCCCTCTTCGAGACGCAGTTCCATCAAAAAGTCGCGAGCCTCGCCAACCTCTCGGCTTGGCTTGAGCCCAAGAATTTCCATGATTTCCTCGCCCGAGAGGTCGGGGCGCAACGAGTCGAGTTCTTCCTGCTCGCGAAGCTCCGCAATTCGGTTCTCTAGGTCGTCGTAGGCAAAGGAAAGCCGTTCGGCCTTGCGCTGGTTGCGCGTGGTTACATCGGCTCGAGTCAGCGCGTGCAATGGAAGCAGAAGATCTTCGGCGTCACGCACGTAGCGGCGAACCGCAGAGTCGCTCCAGGCTTGATCGCCGTAGCCAAAAAAGCGCAGGTGCAGTTCAATCAATCGACCAACCGCACGAATCGTTTCGTTGTCGAACTTGAGAGCTTGCATTCGCTTCTTGGCGATGCGCGAGCCAACCAAGTCGTGCTGGTGAAAAGTCACGCCACCGCCCGGCTCAAGCTTGCGAGTCTTCGGCTTACCGCAGTCGTGCAGCAAAGCGGCAAAGCGCAACACGAAGTTGCCCTCGAGACCGTAATCCTTCTCGTAACCGATCGCCTGTTCAACCACGGTGAGTGTGTGTTCGAAGACGTCCTTGTGATGGTGGTGTTCGTCGACCTCGAGCTTCAGGGCGGGTAGTTCGGGCAGCACCAGCTCGGCCAGACCAGAATCGACAAGCGCGGTAAGGCCCTTGCGAGGGTTGGCGCCGAGCATGAGCTTGACGATTTCTTCTCGGACGCGCTCAGCAGAGATTATTTCGATGCGCGAGGACATCGAAACCATGGCATCAAAGGTGGCTGGCTCGATTTCGAAACCCAACTGCGACGCAAACCGCGCGGCACGCATCATGCGCAGCGGGTCATCGCTAAATGAGTCTTCGGGTTTGCCAGGTGTGCGAATCACACCGGCCAATAGGTCTTGCAGTCCATTGAACGGGTCGACGAAGGTGTTTGATGGCAGGCGAAGCGCCATCGAGTTGATCGTGAAGTCGCGCCTGAACAGGTCTTCGTTGAGGTCGCTGCCGAAGGCGACCTCGGGTTTGCGGCTCTCGGGCTCGTATTTATCTGCTCGGTAGGTGGTGATCTCGATCTGATCTTCGCCGACTTTTGCACCGATGGTTCCGAACTCGCGGCCGATGTCCCAGTGGGAATCGACGAAAGGCTTCAGAATATTTAGAATCTCGTCTGGCGTGGCATCGGTGGTGAAGTCGAGGTCCGGCGCTTTGCGGCCCAAAAATGCATCGCGAACCGGACCGCCGACGAGCGAAAGCTCGAAGCCTGCGTCGCCAAAGCGTTTACCGAGTTCGACAAACAAAGGCTCACTTGTAATGCGCTCAAGATTTGCTAGCGCGGAGGCAACCGTTTGCATGGCTTTTAGTGTGCCACAGGGTTGCGGGTTTAGGCTTTGACTAATGAAACTGCGCCCGAAACTTTCACGCTCACGGCAGGTCGAGGAGACCTCTGCTGGCGGCTTTGTTCTGGCGGCCGACGGCAGCGAAAAGGTTGCGCTGATCGGCAGAAATACTCGCAGTAATCGACTCGAGTGGTGCGTGCCAAAGGGCCACCCTGAGGGTGCCGAAAGCGTTGAGTCGGCTGCGATTCGCGAGGTTGCCGAAGAGACCGGTTTGATTTGCGAAATTATCGCGCCACTCGGTGTAATCGACTACAAGTTTCAGGCCGGCGGCAAGCTGATTCACAAGACCGTGCATCACTTTCTAATGCGCCAGCTCGGTGGCGAGCTCACGATTGAGAACGACCCTGACCACGAGGCCGTAGACGTCATGTGGGTGTCGCTCGATGACATCACTGGGGTTCTCGCCCACGAAAACGAGCGCAGGATGGCTCGAGGAGTCATCGAATGGGTGGAGCGGAACCGATGAAGAGGCTGTTCGCTGCTCTTATCGTTGCTTTTGCTTTCACGGCAGCAGCCCCGGCCCTTGCCGCCGACAGCTACGACATCAAGATCGTGAACGCCAGCGACATCAACATGGTCGCCAAGGACTCCCGCCTGCCGATCATTATTCGAAACGACTACGACAGCGAAGCACGCGTGCTGGTGCACGTGATCGCAAACAATTCCAAGGTGACCGCGCCTGAGGCTACCCCCGCGGTCGTCCCAGGCTTCAGCACCTACACGGCAAAGGTTCCGGTGACCGCGATTTCTAGTGGTGACGTCGAGCTAGAGGTTTGGTTGACCAGCATGAACGGAGTTCGACTAACCGAAAACGTGAAGTTGAACATGCACATCAACTCGAGCCTCGAGGTTTTTCTAATCGGCGGTTTAGCAACCTTGGTTGTCTTGCTCGGCTCGGTCGGTGTGGTTCGAACCCTGCGCAAGAAGTCGAGGGCTAGCGCTTGAGTATGGCAAGGTCTTCGATGATCATGGCTTCGGGCACGATCGTCTCGCGAATTTTGGGTTTCGTTCGAGCAGTGATGCTCGCACTAACCATCGGCGTGACCACCAACGCAGCCGACGCCTTCGGTGTCGCCAATCAGCTACCAAACAACGTCTACGCGATTGTCGTCGGTGGTGTTTTGAACGCTGTCCTCGTGCCGCAAATCGTCAGAGCTCGATCACACAAGGATGGCGGCAAGGGTTACATCGATCGCCTACTGACCCTGATCATCACGGTCTTCTTCGCGGTCACTGTCATTACTACTGCCAGCGCTCCCCTGTTGGTCAGTCTCTACACCTCGGGTTGGTCGCCTGATCAACTAGCGCTGGCAACCGCCTTCGCCTACTGGTGCCTGCCGCAACTATTCTTCTACGGGCTCTACTCACTGCTCGGCGAGGTGCTCAACGCGAGAAGCGCCTTCGGCCCGTTCATGTGGGCGCCGGTTTTGAACAACCTGGTTGCCATCGCCGGCCTCGGTGCGTTCATCGCAATCTTCGGTGCCGACCCGACCGGTTTCAGAGTGGTCAGCTCATGGGGCCCTGGCGAAGTCTCGTTGCTAGCCGGCACCGCAACTCTCGGAGTCGCTGCACAGGCAGTGATTCTGTTTGCCTTCTGGAAGCGAATCGGCCTCAAATTCCAGCTCAACTTCAAGTGGCGCGGCGTGGGCCTGCGACCGGCGATGAAAGCCGCGACTTGGACGCTCGGCATGGTGCTAATCACACAAATCGGCGGGCTGGTTCAAACCATCATCGCCTCAAGAGCGGCCGGTGTACGTGAAACAACTTCGGTGGCGATCGCCTCGGTTGCGGCTGCTTCGATCGCCTGGCTGATTTTTATGTTGCCGCACTCGATTGCCACGGTGTCTATTGCGACCGCATCGTTCACCAAAATCTCGACTCACGCGGCGGCCAAACGTTTCGACCTACTCAAGACAGACCTAGGCACGAGCCTTCGAGCGATTCTCGCGATCAGCGCATTCGCCACAGCAACGCTGATGGTTCTCTCTTACCCGATCTCGCGCGTATTCGTAGGCGAGTATCCGGCCACTGTCGCGCTAGGCAACGTCCTGGTCGCAATGTTGGTCGGCTTGATTCCATTCAGCTTCGTGTTCATGCTGCAGCGAGCCTTCTATGCGCTCGAGGACACCAGAAGCCCGTTCTTTTTCACGGTCGCGCAAATCATATTGTTCGTCACCGGTTCGATCACGGTTGCTCTAGCCGTTGCTCCCGAATGGATCGTCGCGGCAATGTCGCTGGTGAACAGCCTGAGCATCACCTTTCAAGCTGTAATCGCCTATCGAGTACTGCGGCGACGCATCGGGCCGTTCGAGGGGCTGAACCTAACTAGCGCGGCAGTCTCGATGATTCTCGGCGCGGCCCTTGCCGGAGGCGTCGGCCTCTTGACGCTTGGTCTGTTGGGTGGCGCTACCGAAACATCGTTCGCACTCAAGAGTATTTTTGGCGCCTTAGTTTCGTCGGCCGTTGTTTCGCTCGTGATGCTCGCCGTGTATGCGTCCGTGTTGAAGTTTCTAAAAGTTGCCGAGGCCGACATTGCGCTGAAGGCGATTAGGGGAATAATCCGGCGATAAAATCGACTCTTAGTTATGTAACTTTCAGGAGATCCCCTTGCGCGAAGTAATCATCATTGGTTCAGGCCCGGCCGGCTATACCGCCGCCATCTATGCCGCTCGCGCTGGCTTGAACCCACTGCTGATCGCCTCGTCGGTTGAGGCCGGCGGCGAGCTGATGAAGACCACCGAAGTCGAGAACTACCCGGGATTCCCGGATGGCCTCATGGGCCCAGACCTGATGGCAAACTTTCAGGCCCAGGCCGAGCGCTTCGGCACCGAGATTCTGCTAGACGACGTGATCGAGGTCGACCTCCGCGGCGACGTCAAGATCATCAAGACCGGCGAAGGCAAGACCTTCGAGGCGAAGGCTGTCATCTTGGCAACCGGTGCGGCCTACCGTGAACTGGGTTTGCCTCGCGAAAAAGAACTTTCGGGTCACGGTGTTTCGTGGTGCGCAACCTGCGACGGCTTCTTCTTCAGACAGAAGACCATCGCGGTTGTCGGAGGCGGCGACTCGGCCATGGAAGAAGCAAACTTCCTCACCCGCTTTGCCGACAAGGTTTACCTGATCCACCGCCGCGACAGCTTCAAAGCATCGAAGATCATGGCCGACCGCGCGCTGAACAACCCGAAAATCGAAGTCATCTGGAACACGGGAATTGCCGGACTAAAGGGCGAGGCAAAGCTCGAAGGCGTGACCCTCGAAGACACCGTCACCGGCGAAAAGCGCGAGTTGCCCCTCGATGGCCTGTTCATCGCGATCGGTAACGACCCGCGGGTCTGGTTGGTCGAGGGCCAGGTCGACCTCACGCCAGAAAAGTTCATCAATGTTGAAGGCCGCTCATCGAAGACCAACCTGCCGGGCGTCTTCGCAGCCGGCGACGTCATCGACCCGACCTACCGACAGGCGATCACCGCTGCCGGTTCTGGGTGTGTCGCTGCGCTAGACGCCGAGCACTACCTAACCGCCCACTAGATTTCTAAATAGAAAGAGAAGGAAACGAATCATGACCGAAAACATCACTACTGCTGAATGGCAAAGCAAAGTACTTTCATCGAGCAAGCCAGTGCTAGTTGACTTCTGGGCCGAGTGGTGTGGCCCTTGCCGCCAGGTTTCTCCTATCGTCGACGAGATTGCGGCGGAGAACACCGAAAAGCTTCAGGTTTACAAGCTAAACGTGGACAACGAGCCACAGATAGCAATGCAGTACGGCATCACCGGCATCCCGGCCCTGATCGTTTTTGAGAACGGCGTCCCGGCCAAGTCGATCGTTGGCGCACGTCCGAAGGCAGTATTGCTTACTGACCTCGCCGAATTCATCGGCTAGTCTTTTAGACAAACCCAATGGCGCGTTGAACTTTCCCACGCCTGAACGGGGCTCGCATGCGCCAAAACCTAGATAACTGGTTAGACGCCTACTCTGCCCGCGCCCACAACCTCTCGGTTTCTGAGGTTCGCGCACTCTTTGCTGTGGTTTCACGCCCCGAAGTCGTCTCACTAGCCGGCGGAATGCCATACGTAGCCGCTTTGCCAAAGGATCTCTTGCGTGAGGCTTACGACGCGATGATGAAGTCCAACGGCGACCTCGCTATTCAGTACGGCGGCGGCCAGGGCGATGCCAAGCTTCGCGACCAAACCCGCGAACTGATGGCTCTCGAGGGCATCCGCTCCTCGGTTGAAGACATCGTGATCACCACCGGCTCGCAGCACGGTCTCGAATTGCTTAGCGGCTTGTTTTTGGACAAGGGCGACGTGGTCTTGGCCGAGGGGCCTTCATACGTTGGCGCTCTAGGCATCTTTAGGCACTACCAGGCTCACGTGGAACATGTTTTGACCGACAACGACGGCATGATCCCGTCGGCACTCGAGTCAACAATCAAGGCGCTGAAGGCGCAATCGCGCAAAATCAAGTTCCTGTACCTGGTGCCGAACTTCGCAAACCCATCCGGCGTGACCTTGGCGAAGGCCCGCCGAGCTAAGATTCTCGAACTTTGCCGCAAAAACCACATTCTGGTGATCGAAGACAACCCATATGGCCTGCTTTTCTTTGACAAGCCGGTGCCCGACGCACTTCGCTCGATGGATGAAGAGGGAATCGTCTATTTGGGGTCGTTCTCAAAGATTTTGGCACCGGGATTCCGCGTTGGCTACGTCCTCGCGCCGCCAGCGATCCGCGACAAGCTGGTTTTGGCTAACGAATCGGCCATTTTGTGTCCGTCCTCTTTCAGTCAGATGATGATTTCGTCGTATTTGGAGCATGCCGACTGGAAGGGCCAGGTCGAAACCTTCCGCGGTGTTTACCGCGAACGCCGCGATGCAGCGCTTTCTGCGATGGAAGAGCACCTGCCGCAGCTCGAGACCACCCGGCCCGATGGTGGTTTTTACCTGTGGGTAACTCTTCCGGATGGCCTCGATTCGAAGGCCATGCTGCCGCTGGCTGTCAAGGAATTGGTGGCCTACACTCCCGGAACCGCGTTCTACGGCGATGGAACAGGGCAAAACAAACTACGTATTTGCTACTCATACCCGACGCCGGATCGAATCAACCTTGGAATCAAGAGGCTTTCGACCGTGATCAACCTACAGACCGAGCTCCAAGAGACGTTTGGTAAGAAGGGAAAGAAGTGATTCCAAAGCCAAAGCAGGCCGGCAAGTTGCGCATCATGGTGCTAGCCGGTGGCATTTCTCACGAGCGCGATATCTCGCTAAAATCGGGACGCCGAGTCGCTGACGCCCTAATTGAGCAAGGCGCGAGCGTGGAAATTCGCGAACCAGACCAAAATCTGCTCTCAAACATCAAAAAAGACAAGCCGGACGTAATTTGGCCGGTTTTGCATGGAGCCAGCGGCGAGGACGGCGCATTACGGGACATTTTGGCCCTAACCGGTGTGCCTTTTGTCGGCGCTAGCTCGCAATCGGCCCGTTTGGCCTGGGACAAGTCGATTGCCAAGATTTTGGTGGCTGGTCAGGGCATTTCGACCCCGGCTTCGGTGACTTTGCCGAAAGAAACCTTCAAAGAACTGGACGCGGATGGTGTTTTGAAGGCGATCACCAGCGCGCTTTCGCTGCCACTGGTGGTGAAACCGGCTCGTTCGGGCTCTGCGCAGGGCGTTACCCTCGTCAAAAAGGTTGACCAGCTCGCCAAGGCCATGATCGACGCCTATGTGTACTGCGACGTGGCCATAATCGAGAAGCTGGTTGAGGGCACCGAGCTCGCAGTCAGCGTTATTGACCTGGGCGCGGGCCCGATTGCCCTGCCAGCGGTTGAGATCGAGCCAGTCGAGGGTGATTTTGGCTACCAGGAGCGCTACACGGCCGGTGAAACCAATTACTACATTCCTGCGCGTTTGACCAAGTCGGTGGCTGAGAAGGCCGCTGCAATGGCTATTCGGGCCCATAACGCGCTTGGTTTGAGACATCTTTCGAGAGTCGACATGATCATCGACGCCAAGGGGACGCCGTGGTTCCTGGAGGCCAACGTTTTGCCGGGTCTGACCGACACCTCTTTGCTGCCACAGGCCGTTTTGGCGGCCGGGCACACGCTTGGCGAGGTTTATCACTCGCTAGCCGAGGCCGCGGTACTAGGACGTGGCTAAATAGCCCGTTTCGTTAGGGTCCTAACGATTTAGTGCTGGTCCAACTCGATGTTCATCTCGGCGATGATGCGCTTCAGGTCGGCAACCGAAGCGAAATCGATCACAATCTGGCCCTTGGCCTTGCCGATGCTGATTCGCACCGAAGTGCCGAGCTTATCGCCAACCTGGTCGGCGATGCCCTTTAGCGAATCCTGACGAGTACCGGTCTTGACCTTGCCAGCCTTGAATCCTGGGCGGTCAATCGCTACCAACTCTTCGAGCGAGCGAACCGACATGCCCTCGTTAATGACTTTGTTGGCAAGTTCGATCATGCGTTCGTCGGTCGCTGCACCAAGCAGGGCGCGAGCGTGACCGGCGCTCAAGACGCCTGCCGCAACCTTTCGCTGAACCTGTGCCGGGAGCTTTAGCAGGCGGATCGTGTTGGTGATCTTCGGGCGCGAGCGGCCAATGCGCTCGGCGAGCTCCTCCTGGGTGATGCCGAAGTCTTCGAGTAGCTGCTGGTAGGCGCTGGCTTCTTCTAGCGGGTTCAGGTCGCTGCGGTGCAGGTTCTCCAAGAGGGCGTCGCGAAGCATGTTTTCGTCTGCGGTTTCGCGGATCACGGCTGGAATCTTGTCGAGACCGACCTCCTTGGACGCGCGCAGACGGCGTTCGCCCATGATCAGCTCATAAGAACCAGGGGCTGTCTCACGAACCACGATCGGCTGAAGCACGCCGAGTTCGCGAATCGAGTGAACCAGTTCGGCAAAGGCCTCCGGCTCGTAGTTACTGCGAGGCTGCTTGGCGTTCGGAACGATCGAGTTGAGGTCTAGGTAGCCGAAGCGGGCTCCTGGCACGGGCAAGAGGTTGTCGACCTGGCTACCGGCATCGGTGAAAAACACGTCGATTGGGCGTTCGGCTGGCTCGGTCGGAATAAGGGCTCCGATGCCGCGTCCTAGGCCACTTTTTCTATCTGCCAAGTTGTGCTCCTCTGTTGGCGATTTCAATGGCTGCCTCTAGGTACGAAATCGCACCCGGAGAACGCCGATCATAAGAAATTACCGTCTTGCCGTAGCTCGGTGCCTCAGAGACACGGACGGAACGCGGAATCACGCTGTTCAAGACTTCGGTCGGGAAGTGCCTGCGAACCTCGTTTGCCACGTCGGTGGCTAGATTGGTTCGGCTATCGAACATGGTCAACAGCACGGTTGAGATGACCAAATCGCGATTTAGCTGCTTTTTAATCATGTTGATGTAGTTTTCGAGCTGCTCCACGCCCTCTAGCGCGTAGTACTCGCACTGAATCGGCACGAGAACCTCTTTGGCCGCGACCCAAGCGTTGATGGTCAGTAGGCCAAGGCTCGGTGGGCAGTCGATAAAAATGTAATCCGGCGGCGACATCGTGGTTTCGAGGTAGCTCTCGATCGCGGTTCGCAGACGTTGTTCGCGGGCAACCATCGAAACCAGCTCTAGTTCGGCGCCGGTGAGGTTGATGGTGGCCGGAACGCAGGTCAAACCTGGCATTTCGGGGCTGACCTTGATCACGCTCTCGAGTGGAATGTCGGCTACGAGGACCTCATAGATGCTCTGAACTCCGGCGTGATGCTCGATTCCGAGTGCTGTGGACGCGTTTCCCTGCGGATCAAGGTCGATAACCAAGACGCTTAGACCCTTGGAAGCGAGTGCGGCAGCGATATTTACGGCCGTTGTGGTCTTGCCAACGCCACCTTTTTGGTTTGAGATGGTGAAAATACGGGTTTTGGCGGGTTTTGGGAGCCTCTGGCTCTCAACCGAAGCCAGGCGTCCGGCGTTTTCATAGAGCTCACGCGCAAGCGGAGTGTCTAATTCGTTAGGTTGTTTCACGTGAAACATCCTTCTGCCAACCGGTGGGTTGCGGGCTTACCTCGTCGCGCCCGGCAGGGTAGCCAAGACCAGCCACAACACTCGGCTTGGTAACCGCCGAGGCCTCTGCGGCCGAAATTCCCTGTTCTGAGGTGCTCAAATTCGCTCTCCGGTGTGCTTCTAAAGTTTCAGATTAGTCTAATTCTGACCACGGTTGTGGGGTCGGCCAAATACTCGGCACCAACTGTGAGTAAATCAAAGCTTTCAATGCCAAGTTTCTTGGTCAGTTTCTTCGCTTCGGCTATCTCTTCGCCCGCCTTAGAGCCTTTTAGGGCTAGAAGCTCTCCCCTACTGTGGATCAAATCAACCGTTAGGCGCAACAATTTTGACAGGTTTGAAACCGCCCGGGCGGTAACTATGTCGTAAACACTGCCGACTTCTTCGGCGCGGGCGCGCAACACCTCGACATTGGTGAGCCCCAATGCCTCCACCTGCTGCCGGAGCCAGTCGGAACGACGTTCCATTGGCTCAATCAAAGTGAAATGGGCATTTGGTTGAACTATCGCCATCGGAATACCAGGCAATCCGGCTCCCGAACCTACATCGGCAACAGTTTTACCGTCGTCAACTAGCTGGGCAACCACGGCGCTATTCAGGATGTGGCGCGACCAAAGGATTTCTAGTTCGCGCGGACCAAGAAGGCCCAACGTGTCCGAATCCCTTGCCAGAGCGGCAGCATAGGCGTGGGCAAGCTCGATTCGCTCGCCAAAGATCTCCTTGGCGACTGCTGGTTCGAGTTCGACGCTCATATCTACAATCTTCTATGTTTCACGTGAAACAAAGAAAATGGCCGAGGCGCGAGCCCCGGCCAATTTCTAAGGCTAGTTACGCAGGCTTGACCACGATGTGGCGGTCTTTGCCCTCACCCTCGGACTCAGAGACCAAACCGGCCTCTGAAACTAGGTCGTGAACGATTTTGCGCTCGTATGAAGACATTGGCTTCATCGGAACAGCCTCGCCGAGGTCCTTGACCTTGTCGACGATGCGGTTAACGATGCGAGTGATGTCGTCGATCCGTCGCTGGCGCGAGCCACCTACGTCGAGGATTAGGCGACTGAAGCTGTTGGTCTTGACCTGCACAGCTAGGCGGGTCAGCTCCTGGAGCGCCTCAACGGTCTCTGGCTCCGAAATCAGACGAAGATTGCTGTCCTCTTCGGCGCTGATCTCAAGATATGCGCGTCCCTGACGAACATCAATGTCGATGTCGCCCTCTAGGTCAAAGATGTCTAGGAATTCCTCTAGATAGTCGGCGGCGATGTCGCCCTCGGCCTCTAGTGCCTTTACATCTGTGGTTTCGGAGGTGGCTTCTGCCGCTTCTTCTGCGACAACCACTTCTTCAACAACTGCTACTTCTACTTCTGGGGTCTCTTTTTTTGGCATTGTTTCTCCTACTAGCGCTTCTTATTGCGCTTTTTACTTACAGGCTGGGCCCGTTGGCTGTTTTCGCGAACGATGTCGATGGTCTCGGCTTCGCTCTCGAGTTCTTCGATAACCTCGGCTACCTTGCCCTTCTTGGCAAGGCGGGTCTGGCGCTCTTCAAAGGCCTTAGAACCCGGGGTTGGCATACGGCGGATAACGAAATACTGCTGACCCATGGTCCAGAAGTTCGAGGTTAGCCAGTAGAACATGAGCCCCAGTGGGAACGCGATGCCCGAAACCATGAAGATTAGGGGGAACGCGTACAACATGATCTTTTGGGTCTGCATGTACTGGCTGGTCTGGGTGGCAGCGTTCTGGTTCTTGGCCATGATCTGCTTCTGGGTGATGAACTGCGAGGCGGTCATCGCGACGATCATGGTGATTCCGAGGACAAACACAGAGACGTTGCCCTCTGCTGTGCTGAGCGAGTGCTTCAGTGGGGCTCCCAAGAAAGAGGAGTCCATAAAAGACTTCGCCAGGTCTGTTCCCATGAAGGCAACTCCCTTTTCGCCGCGAGATGCGGTCTGGAGGACGCTAAACAAGCTGAAGAAGATCGGCATCTGCAAGAGCATAGGGAGGCATGAACTTAGCGGGTTGGAGCCGGTTCGCTTGTATAGAGCCATCTGCTCCTGTGCAAACTTCTCTTTCGACTCGCGGTCTTGCTTGCCCTTGTACTTCTTCTGCAACTTAGCCAGCTCTGGCTGAACCAGCATCATGTTGCGCTGGCTCTTGATCTGGCGCACGAAGATCGGGATTAAGGCGGTTCTAACCACCAAAACTAGACACACGATCGATAGCACCCAGGTGACACCCCAACTGGATTGGAGGCCTAGAAAAGTGAAAACTGTGTGGAACGTGCTCAGGATCAGCTCGATTACCCACTTGATTGGCAGGAGAATATCCATCTGGACTAGCCCTTCTTTGGTTGCGTTGTGACAAAACCGTTGGCCCTAACCAAAAAACGACCCGATCCGGCTTTTACCGGATCAACACCGCCCTTGGAAAAGGGGTTGCATCGAAGGATCCGCCAGGTCGTAAGCACGACTCCGGCAATCACGCCTCTCTGCTGCACCTGCCCGAGCCCGTAGGCCGAACAGGTTGGGTGATACCTGCAGACATCCCCGTAAATAGGAGAGATGAACTTTCGGTAACCCTTCAAAAACAGGATGATCGCATTTCGAGGCAGCAACCAGATTTGAGCCAATGCATTCATGCCTTGGTTCTCTTCTGCTTCGCCTTTTCAAATGCGCTCAGGACTTCTTCATGAAGTCTATTCCAGTCAATCTCCGCTGCGCCCGGTAAAGCGCGGACAACAGTTAGGTACTCGGCTGGATTGGTCAACAGTAATTCCCGCGCAATTGCTCGCAGTCGACGTTTGACTAGGTTTCGCCCTACCGCTCCAGCAACCGGCTTGCCCACGATAAAGCCAAAGCGGGCGTGAGGCTCTGCCTCATCCCGCTTTAGGTAGACGATTACGTGGTCGCTAATCTGCTTTTGCCCCTGCTTCATCGTCGACTTGAAGTCGGCGGCTGAAGTTAGGCGGTTCTCGCGTGCGAGCACCGGGATAGCTGTTTAGGCCGAAAGCTCGACGCGGCCCTTGCGGCGACGCGCAGCCAGGATGGCGCGGCCGGCACGGGTCTTCATGCGAGCACGGAAACCGTGGGTCTTTGCACGACGACGGTTGTTCGGCTGAAAGGTACGCTTGCTCATTGGTGATCACTCCAAAGCTTGATTTTTGGATCTTGGTTGGTAGCGGAAGATTCCGCCGAGTTATTCGCAATGCCGATCCAAGGCAAAGCAACCTCTTAAACCTATGGCATTCAGGGCCTCGGGGTCAAGTTTTTGAGGAAAATATTTTTAGGATCAAAAACCCTCTCACGGGCATTTGTAACAGTTTGGTTTAGACACGCCGATACGATTTGCTTTTCGCTCTGGATATTCGGTTGAATACCTCAGTGGCGTTAACCTACGAGGTTTTCCACAACCCAAATTTTAGTTATCCACAACTGTGCACAAGTCGATTAGTCTGTGGAGAACTTCTGGCATCTAGAGCGGCAAAGGGGATCACCGAATGGCTGAAGACGGCGCAACAGCTGACCTCTGGGTCGCAACGCGTGCCGCTCTCGCTGTTGATGATCGGATCAGCCCGGCCATGCAAGGCTTCCTGGATCTTGCCGAAGTACAAGGCGCTATCGGCGACAGCATTTACCTCGAGGTGCCAAACGATTTGGCCAGATCGATGCTGGATCAGCGAATCCGACCAATAATCGAAGAGCTTTTGCGCTCGAATCCTGACAACCAAGAAATCTACAATTTCAGAGTCACCACCAACCCAGACATCGAGCCGGTTTTTGGTTCCACAGGAAACACTGTCGGCGCCGAATTTGACGAGGCGACGTCCATAGGTTCGGCAAGTTCCCCTGAGCCAGCTCGAACCCCCAATAGCTCCGGATTCGAAACCCGCCTGAACCCGAAATACACCTTCGACAACTTCGTCATGGGGTCGACGAACATCTTGGCCAGATCGGCAGCCTTCGCCGTTGCCGACAAACCTGCCGGCGCATACAACCCACTTTTCATATACGGAAAATCGGGACTTGGCAAAACCCACCTGCTTCACGCCATCGGTCACGAGGCAATGAGTCTCTACCCCCGATTCAAGGTTCGCTATGTTTCAAGCGAAGAGTTCACTAACGACTTCATCAACGCGATTCGCAACAACAACTCGAACTCGTTCATCAACGAGTATCGCAACGTAGACATTCTCCTGATCGACGACATCCAGTTCCTGTCTGGTAAATCTGAGACCCAGGAAGCTTTCTTCCACACCTTCAACGCCTTGCACAACCACAACAAGCAGGTAGTTATTACCAGTGACGTGGAACCAAGCCAGCTGAGTGGCTTTGAAGATCGCATGCTCTCGCGCTTCGAATGGGGTTTGAAGACAGACATCCAGGCACCGGCTCTCGAAACTCGCATCGCGATTCTTCGCAAGAAGGCAGAAACCGAGAAGGTTAGGGTGACCGACGACATTCTCGAGTACATCGCGGAGCGAGTATCGAGTAACGTCCGTGAGCTCGAGGGAACCTTGATTCGGGTAACAGCATTCGCAAACCTCTCGCGTCACCAGATCGACATGCCTCTGGTTCAGACGGTTCTAAAGAATGTGCCATCGGTTTCGGAAGACACCAGTGTCCAAGCGGCCGACATCATTCGCGCGGTGAGCGACTACTTCAAGATTTCTCCGGACGACCTTCACGGCAACTCTCGAGTGGCAGCTATTGCCATGGCCCGACAGATAGCGATGCACCTCTGCCGCGAGATGACCCCTCTGTCGCTACCCAAGATTGGTCAGATCTTTGGTGGACGCGACCACACCACCGTCATGTATGCGACACGCAAGATTACGACGATGATGAATGATCGCCGATACATCTACAACCAGGTGACAGACATCATTGGCCGAATTCGAGCCGACCAACGTTAATTCACCCTGTTCACAAACCTGTGGATAACTGTGGATAACCCCTCTCTCTTTGTGAATAAGCGGTTAACGGCATGTGTAATCAAAATATCTGATACACAGGGTAACGACTTATCCACAGGGTTACACACAGCTGTGTATACATCTTTCACCGTTGTAGTTTTCATAAAAAATAAGGTCGAGAGCTACTTATCAACATTTTGCACAATGGTTAATGATGTTGTTAAAAGAAATGATTAAATAGTTCACTTATAACGAATTACTGAACCCAATGACCTTTATGGCAAGATTGGAACTCAGGCCAAGCCACTAAAGACAGGGGACCTTTTGAAGTTCCAGGTAAACCGAGACGCACTTAGCGAAGCAGTATCTTTTGCTGTTCGCATGCTTCCTCAAAAGAAGACGCTCCCGATCCTCAATGCGATCTTGATCGAAGCCGATGCAAATGCAATCCGACTTAGCGTCTACGACCACGAAGTCTCTGCCCGAGTAGAGATCGTCGCCCAGGTTGAAAGCTCCGGTAGAGCACTTGTCTCTGGTCGTCTCCTCAGCGACATCACCAGCAAACTTCCAAATGCACCAATCGAGATGTCCCTGGACGCAAACAAGGTCCTTGTTAAGTGCGGCACAGTAAAGTTCACCCTCTTGACCATGCCGGTTGAGGAGTACCCAAATCTCCCAGAGCTACCACAGGCAGCTGGTGTGGTTTCGGCCGACGATTTCGAAAGCGCAGTGAACCAGGTTGTTGTTGCCGCTTCTCGCGAAGACTCAACTCCACAATTGAACGGAATCCTCATGGAGACCGAAGACTCGTCGATCACTCTCATGGCCACCGACCGCTACCGCATCGCCAAGCGTGAACTGACCTGGAAGGCCGATGCCTCCACCGGCTCGTCCTCGTCGTTGGTTATGGCCAAGACACTTCGCGAGGTGTCAAAGAGCTTCGCCAACCAGGGTGACATCACCATCGCGATCAATAAAACCGAGGGACGCGAGATGATCGGCTTCAAGGCCGGCAACCGTTCGGTTACCTCACTACTACTGAAGGGAACCTTCCCCGCTGTGCGAGCGCTGTTCCCGGACGAGATCCCTAACTTCGCAATCGTTGCAACCCAAGAGCTCATCGATTCTGCCCGCAGAGTTTCGCTGGTTCTAGAGCGCGACGATTTCATTCGTTTCGTCTTCGAGGACGGCTCGCTAACCCTCGAGGCAACCGGAAACGAAACAGCACAAGCTTCAGAAAGCCTCAACGCCGAACTTTCTGGTGACCAAATCGCTCTAGAACTAAAGCCACAGCTACTGATTGACGGTTTGACCGGAATTCACAGCGAGTTTGTCAAGGTGTCTTTTGTTCGCAGCGAAAACCCAAACAAGCCAGGCCCGGTCTTGTTGTCTAGCCACGGTTCGAAAGAAAAGACCGAAGAAGACAACTTCCGTTACCTGCTTCAGCCGCGCAGCCCACTGGCTCGCTAGGCAAAACCCCGAAAGGCAATACAGATGCACATTGGACTAGTTGGTCTAGGCAAAATGGGTGGCAACATGCGCACCCGCATGCGCAACAACGGCGTAGAAGTAACCGGATACGCGCGTAGCCGCGAGGTCAGCGACGTGGACACTATCGCAGAGATGGTCGCAGCGTTACCGAGCCCGAAGATCGTTTGGGTCATGGTTCCACATGGATCAGCTACCGATTCTGTGATCAACGAGGTTGCCGCGCTTATGAGCGAAGGCGACCTGATCATCGACGGCGGAAACTCGCGTTTCTCTGACGACATTCGTCACGCCGAAGAGCTAAAGGCCAAGGGCATCGGCTACCTAGACTGCGGTGTTTCCGGCGGCGTCTGGGGTCTTGAGAACGGTTACGGCCTTATGGTCGGCGGCCCCGAAGCCCTCGTCAAGCAGGTAATGCCAGTTTTCGACGCTCTTCGCCCTGAGGGCGAAGTCACCGAGGGCTTCGTTCACGTGGGCGACCACGGTGCCGGCCACTACGCCAAGATGGTGCACAACGGCATCGAGTACGCCATGATGCAGGCTTTCGCCGAAGGCTACGAGCTTCTTGAGAAGAAAGAAATCATCAAGGACGTACCTGGAACTTTCAAGGCCTGGCAGCGCGGAACAGTAGTTCGCTCGTGGTTGCTAGATCTCATGGTTCGCGCCCTCGAAGAAGACAACCACCTAGACAAGATCCGCGGCTACGTGGATGACTCGGGTGAGGGTCGCTGGACCGTCGAAGAGGCAATCGCCAACGCTGTGCCAATGCCGGCAATCACCGCTTCACTTTTCGCTCGCTTTGCCAGCCGCCAAGATGACTCACCGGCCATGAAGGCAGTTGCTGCTCTTCGCGCCCAATTCGGTGGTCACGCGGTCAAGAAAGCCGAATAGCTAAAGCCGAAATTTAAGACGAGAGGGTGAGATGTTAGTTAAACACCTCACCCTTTCGCATTTTCGGAACCACACGGCGACCGATCAGCCGCTGCAACCCGGCGTAAACCTGTTTCTCGGGCCGAACGGTCAGGGCAAAACGAACTTCGTCGAAGCAATCGCCTACCTGAGCACCCTAAGTTCGCACCGAGTCAGCGGTTATCAGCCCCTGATCCAACACGATCAACCCCAGTCGATCATTCGAGCCCTGGTCGGGCACGAGGATCGCGATGTTTTGGTTGAACTCGAGCTGAATCGAGACACCCCGAACCGGGCCAGAATCAACAAGTCGCCGGCCTCGAGAGTTCGCGACGTTCTAGGCGTTTTGCACGCGGTGGTATTCGCCCCCGAAGATCTCGACATAGTCAAGAAGGACCCGAGCAATCGCCGAGTGTTCATCGACACCCTTGTCGTGCAAGTTTGGCCCAGGTTCGCCGGCGTTTACAGCGACTACGACCGAGTTCTGAAGCAGCGAAACACCCTGCTTCGCACCGCTCGCCAGACCGGGACCCGCGGAAGCGCCCTGAGCACTCTGGATGCCTGGGACGAGCAGATGGTTCGCCTCGGAGCCGAGATCGTCACGGCAAGACTCGATTTGATCGAACGCCTGCGGCCGTTCCTAACCAAGGCATACCAGGACATCGCCATTGCAAACAACGAGCCGACCATCATGGTTCGATCGAGCCTGGTTGGTGCTCAGGTTTTGGACGAGGAAGACGAGCTGCCCTACCTCTCGTTCACCGAACGATCCGCCGTCGAAACCATGTATCGCGAGAAACTCGCCTCGGTTAAACCTAAGGAACTAGAACGCGGCATCACCCTGATCGGGCCGCATCGAGACGACCTAGTCCTCCTTCTCGGCGGCAAGCCGGCCAAACTCTTCGCGAGTCATGGCGAATCGTGGTCTTACGCGCTAGCGCTCCGTCTGGCGTCCATGCAGTTGCTTCGCGAGGAGACCCGCACCGGTGACCCGATTCTGATTCTCGACGACGTTTTCGCCGAACTCGATGCCGGAAGACGCAATCGTCTGGCGGAGTTGGTGGCCGATAATGAACAGGTGCTGATCACGGCCGCCGTCGCAGAGGACGTCCCAGAGTCGTTGAAGGCAAAGCAGTTCTTTGTAGAAGACGGGGTGATTGTTCGTGGCGAGTGACTTTGCTCAAGAGTTTTACTGGCGCATGCGCGAAGCCGTCACCGGGCGGTTGAGCCGCGACGCCAAGCGCATCAAGGAGCGCAAGGAGCGCGGGGGTTCGAAACCTTTCGAGGCCGGACGCGACCCAATTACCGCCATAGCCTCAGTGGACGCGTTGTTCAGCGAGTTCAGTTGGGGCGGCGAGCTGGCCGAAGCGGATCTTTTCAACCGCTGGACCGAGCTTGTTGGCGAACAGACCGCCCAAAACTCGACTCCCGAGATCCTGACCGAGGGAACCCTGACTATTCGATGCAAGTCAACGGCCTGGGCGACCCAGTTGCGACTAATGCAAAACGAGCTTTTGGAGCGATTGCAGGGCGCTTACCCGAAGCTCGAAATCAATGCTTTGAAGATGCTTGGCCCAGCCGCTCCGAGCTGGAAAAAGGGCCCGCGATCAGTGCCCGGAAGAGGCCCGCGCGACACCTACGGATAACCCGAAAATGTCGGGGTAAAAAGGTAGAATTAAGCCGTTAGTTACCCCGAATATCAGTCGCTCACCGGAGTGCTTTTCTAAGGGCCTAACCCGGTTAAAGGAGCAGCATGTCTACACCCGAAAACAGTTACGACTCAAGCAATATTCAAGTACTTGAGGGCCTAGAGGCAGTTCGCAAACGCCCCGGCATGTACATCGGCTCCACCGGTCCACGTGGACTCCACCACCTCGTCTATGAAATCGTCGACAACTCTGTTGACGAAGCTCTCGCCGGCCACTGCAGTTTGATCGAAGTGACGATCACCAAACAGGGTTGGATTCGCGTCCAAGACAACGGCCGAGGCATCCCGGTTTCTATTCACCCAACCGAGGGCATCTCAACCGTTCAGGTCGTTCTGACGATCCTTCACGCCGGCGGCAAGTTCGGCGGCGGCGGTTACGCGGTCTCGGGCGGTCTGCACGGCGTTGGCGCCTCGGTTGTGAACGCCCTTTCGACCAAGCTTCGAGTCAAGGTTGCCCGCGAAGGCTTCTTTTGGGAGCAGTCTTACCAGAGCGGTGTGCCAGATGCCCCGCTAGCCAAGGCGGCGGCTACCGAAACTGCCGGCACAATGATCGAATTTGAGCCAAACGCCGAGATCTTCGAGACCGTTGACTTTGACTACGAAACCCTGCGGGCCAGGTTCCAGCAGATGTGCTTCCTGAACAAGGGGCTCCAGATTTTGCTAAAGGACGAACGAAGTGGCAAAGAAGACACCTACCTTTACGAAAAGGGTCTGATCGACTACGTCGAATACCTCAATGCCTCGAAGAAGGGCGAACTGGTCAACGAAGAAATCATCTCGATCGAATCCGAAACCAAAGAAAAGAACATGTCGATCGAGTTGGCTATGCAGTGGACCAACGCCTACACCGAGAGCGTTCACACCTACGCGAACACGATCAACACCCACGAGGGTGGCACCCACGAGGAAGGCTTCCGTGCCTCGTTGACCTCACTGCTCAATAAATACGCGCGAGCCACCAACCTGCTCAAAGAGAAAGACGAAAACCTTTCGGGCGACGACTGCCGCGAGGGCCTAACCGCCGTCATCTCAATCAAGCTGAGCGAACCGCAGTTCGAAGGCCAAACCAAGACCAAGCTCGGCAACACCGAAGCCAAGGCCTTTGTTCAGAAGGTAGTCAACGAGCAGTTCGGCGACTGGCTAGACCGCAACCCGAACGTGGCCAAAGAGATCATTCGCAAGGCGATTCAGGCAGCAACCGCTCGCCAGGCAGCACGCAAGGCTCGCGAGGCCACCCGTCGCAAGGGGCTCCTCGAGTCGGGCGGTATGCCGGGCAAGCTCCGCGACTGCTCGAGCCGCGACCCTAAGGTTTCAGAAATCTACATCGTTGAGGGTGACTCGGCCGGTGGTTCGGCCATGCGCGGTCGCAACCCAGAGACCCAGGCGATTCTGCCTCTTCGAGGCAAGATCCTCAACGTCGAGCGCGCACGCCTAGACCGCATGCTCGCCAACACCGAAGTGCAGGCGCTGATCACCGCGTTCGGCACCTCAATCGGCGACGAGTTCGATATCGAAAAGGCCCGCTACCACAAGTGCGTTTTGATGGCCGACGCCGATGTCGATGGTCAGCACATTCGAACCCTGTTGCTAACGCTTCTCTACCGGCACATGCGTCCACTTATCGAAGCCGGCTACGTTTACCTCGCGCAACCGCCGCTTTACCGAATCAAGTGGTCAAATGCACCTCACGAATACGTCTACTCCGACTCCGAACGCGACGCAGCCCTCGAGGCAGGTGCCGCCGCCGGTCGCAAGATTCCCAAAGAGAACTCGATTCAGCGCTACAAGGGTCTCGGCGAGATGGACTACACCGAGCTGTGGGACACCACCATGGATCCAGAGCGCCGAACCCTACTTCAGGTGACCCTGAGCGATGCGGCCCAGGCCGACCACACGTTCTCGACCCTGATGGGCGACGACGTTGAAGCCCGACGAACATTTATCCAGCAGAACGCCGCCGACGTTCGATTCCTAGACATCTAGCCAAAAGAGAAGAAGACCATGGCTGAAGAAACCACACCAACGCAGTTTGACCACGTAGAGCAGGTCGACCTCCAGGTCGAAATGCAGCGCTCATACCTCGACTACGCGATGAGCGTTATCGTCGGTCGAGCACTTCCAGACGTTCGGGACGGCCTCAAGCCGGTTCACCGACGCGTCCTGTACGCAATGTACGACGGCGGCTACCGCCCAGACAAGCAGTTCAGCAAGTGTTCGCGTGTTGTCGGCGACGTCATGGGTCAGTTTCACCCGCACGGCGACGGCGCCATTTACGACACCCTGGTTCGCCTGGTTCAGGACTGGGTTCTTCGCTACCCGCTAGTTTCGGGCCAGGGTAACTTCGGTTCGCCGGGTAACGACCCAGCCGCCGCCCCTCGATACACCGAGTGCCGCATGGCAAACCTTGCCCTCGAGATGGTTCGCGACATCGACGAAGACACCGTCAACTTCCAGGACAACTACGACGGACGCACCCAAGAACCGACGATTCTGCCAAGCCGAATCCCGAACCTGCTAATCAACGGTTCGATCGGTATCGCGGTTGGTATGGCCACGAACATTCCGCCTCACAACCTGCGCGAGGTCGCCTCTGGCGCCCAGTGGTTCCTCGAGAACCCGAACGCAACCCAAGAAGAGCTCCTAGCCGCTCTCATGCAGCGCATCAAGGGCCCAGACTTCCCGACCGGTGCACAGATTCTCGGCACCCGCGGAATCATCGATGCCTACACAACCGGTCGCGGCTCGATCACCATGCGTGCGATCGTCAACGTAGAAGAACTTCAAGGACGCACCTGTCTAGTGGTCACCGAACTTCCTTATCAGGTGAACCCAGACAACCTAGCCCAGCGCATCGCCGAGCTCGTCAAGGAGGGCAAGCTCACCGGCATCGCCGATATCCGCGACGAAACCTCTGGCCGCACCGGCCAACGCTTGGTCATTGTTCTAAAGCGTGACGCCGTAGCCAAGGTTGTTCTAAACAACCTTTACAAGATGACCCCGCTCCAAGAAAACTTCGGAGCCAACATGCTGGCCCTGGTCGACGGAGTCCCTCGCACACTCAGCCTCGACGGCTTTATTCGCTACTGGGTTGAACACCAGATTGAAGTCATCGTTCGCCGCACCCAGTTCAGACTTCGCAAGGCCGAAGAACGCGCCCACATTCTGCGCGGCTACCTAAAGGCCCTCGACGCACTAGATGCTGTTATCGCCCTGATTCGCAAGAGCCCAACCGTTGACGACGCCCGCGAAGGCCTGATGAAGCTCCTCAAGATCGACGATCTTCAGGCTCGCGCAATCTTGAACATGCAGCTTCGCCAACTTGCCGCTCTCGAGCGTCAGAAGATCATCGACGAAGCCGCCGAACTCGAAGCGCTAATCGTCGAATACAAGGCGATCATCGCCGACCCTGTTCGTCAGCGCTCGATCATCAGCGAAGAACTCGCCGAGGTTGTCACCCGCCACGGCGACGACCGCAGGTCTGAGATCATCTTCACCGGCGACGGAACCATGAACATGGAAGACCTGATCCCCGAAGAAGAGATGGTCATCTCGCTCACCCGCGGCGGCTACATCAAGCGCACCAAGAGCGACAACTACCGCTCTCAGCACCGCGGTGGCAAGGGCGTCAAGGGTGCGAACCTTCGCGCCGACGACGTCGTTGAGCATTTCTTTGTTACAACAACTCACCACTGGCTCCTGTTCTTCACCAACAAGGGGCGCGTCTATCGCGCCAAGGCCTACGAGGTTCAAGAGGCCGGCCGCGATGCCAAGGGTCAGCACGTAGCTAACCTGCTTTCGCTGCAGCCAGACGAGTCTGTCGCCCAGGTTCTAGACATGAAGGACTACAAGGCTTCGCCTTACCTGATCCTGGCCACCCGCGAAGGCCTGGTGAAGAAGACCTCGCTCGAGGCCTACGACACCGCCCGCACCGGTGGCATCATCGCAATCAAGCTTCGCGAAGGCGACGAACTGGTCAGCGCGATGCTGGTTTCAGAAAGTGATGACCTTCTACTGGTCAGCCACAAGGGAATGAGCATCCGCTTCTCGGCCAACGACGAGAGCATGCGCCCAATGGGCCGTGACACCTCGGGTGTTATCGGCATGCACTTCAGAACAGGCGACTACCTACTTAGCGCTGACGTAATCAACGATTCCGACGACACCTTCGTCTTCGTCGTCACCGAGGGCGGCTTTGCGAAGCGCACAGCCGTTGGAGAATACCGCCCGCAGAACCGCGGTGGCTTGGGTATCAAGGTTGCCAAGCTCGAAGAGAAGCGCGGCGACCTAGTCGGTGCCCTGATCGTGACCGATGAAGACGAAGTCCTAGTCGTTCTAAACAGCGGTAAAGTTGTCAGGTCTCAGGTAAGCGAGGTCCCGGCAAGGGGCCGCGACACCATGGGCGTAGTCTTTGCAAGATTCCAAGATGAAGACTCGGTTCTAGGCCTAGCCAAGAACTCCGAGCGCAACCTAGAATCGTCCGCAGAAGACACAATCGAAGACTCAACCGAAGTCACCGAAGTTGCAGAAGAAGGAGAGGCCAACGAATGAGCCGATTCAGCCGCAAAGGTTCGATCACCCCGACCAAGCAGGTCAAGCTAAAGCTTGTCCAGATCGAGTTTTGGTCTGCGATTCGCATGGGTTTCATGGTCAACCTCGCTCTCGGAGTCGCCGTCATCGTCGGTTTCGTAGCCTTCTGGTTTATCCTTTCGAGCAGCAGCGTAAACAATCTGCTCAGCCAGGTTGGAGTTGGCGAGGGCGGTTCGTTGATCAGTCTTCCTCAGATGGTTTCCTACGGTTTCATCGTGGCGATCATCAACATCGTCGCCGGAACACTCCTTAGCGGTGTTTTAGCTCTGGTTTACAACCTGATTGCCCGCTTCACTGGAGGACTGGCAGTCGGATTCACCAACAACTAAAAGGTTTTTCTTTTCGGTTTGAACCGAAGCGGATATTCCCGTAAAGTTGAAAAGGCTCTAGGGGCCTATAGCTCAGGTGGTTAGAGCGCTTCACTGATAATGAAGAGGTCGGAGGTTCAAGTCCTCCTAGGCCCACGAAAGATTGCGAAAGCAATTGATCAAGGGGACTTAGCTCAGTTGGTAGAGCACCTGCTTTGCAAGCAGGGGGTCAGGGGTTCGACCCCCCTAGTCTCCACAAAAGGGAAAGACCAGTCAGAAATGGCTGGTCTTTTTCTTTTCGCTGGGCATAGTGTTTAGGGGTGATGGAACGAGACAGCGACAATTGGACGCCCCGAAAGGGCTGGGCCCAGAACTACAGAAAGTTTCGTTGGCTCAACCTCGTGGTGCCGATCCTGACCCCGATGGGTTTGGTCTGTATCTTCTTGTTTGGTTACATCACTTTCGCTGTGATTTCTTTGGTCGTCGCAGCTTTCTCGTGGTTTGACCTGGCAAAGAGCGCAAAGGTTCCTTGGAAGAGGTCGGCCTGGCGCGGTTTCGCCCTCGCCCTCGTATTGGTTGCCGTTTACATGATGGTTCTGTACTTCAACCCGCAGTTCGGGATGTAGTTGGGCGCTAGTCTGACTAGGTGATGAAAACCCCTTGGCGCAAGCTCTACATTCTTTCGACCGCCGGCGCCCTCTCTTGGCTGGGTAGTGCGCTCACAACCTTTGCTGTGATTCTGCGCGACAAGGACACCGTGGGAGCGGGCGGCGTATCGGTTTACCTTCTCGCCTTTGGTTTGCCAACGATCTTCATGGCCCCAATCTCTGGCTTGATTGCCGACAAGTTTTCTTCTCGACAGGTGATTATCCCTGCTCTAGCGGTCATGGGTTTGAGCTCCGGATCGCTGGCCATTGGGCTACCGGTTTGGTGGACTCCCATCGCGCTGTTAATTACCGCCTCAGCCGGAACCCTAGTCGCTCCAGCTATGCAGGCCGTCCAAGTTACCGTTACCAACCCCGACGACTTACCAAGAGTGACAGGGCTCATGCAATCGATGGCATCTTTCGGAACCCTGTTCGCCCCGGCATTGGGCGGCATTTTGGTGACAACATCCGGCTATTTCTGGCCGTTCGTCATTGACGCGATCAGTTTCTGGTTTCTTGCCGCTGCGTTCTTTGCAATTGGGTTGAATCGCAAGGCTGTGAAACACGAGGTCGGCGAGAAGCTCAGCGCAATGGCCGGTATTCGATTCGTGTTTAGCGATCGCCTAATTCGAGCAATCGTCGTCCTAGTGAGCGTTCTGATCATCGCTCTCGGCTCATTCAACGTGGGCGAAGTGTTCCTGATCAAAGATGAGCTACACGCCAGCAACTTAATCTACGGAATAGTTGGTGCATCGTTCGCCGCCGGCAGCATAATCGGCGCAGTTCTCACCGCAGCAATCAAGCTCAACAAGAGATTCCACGCGATGGCCGTGATTGTTGGCATTGCGGTTTTGGTTCTAGCCATTCTTGGCTTCGCGCTTGCCCCAAACTGGGGCATTGCCATTGCTCTTGCCTTGGCTACCGGTGTCGGCAACTCCGTTCTTAACGCATACGCAATCAGCATCGTCATGACTCGTTCTCCGCAAGAAATGCTCGGACGCGTGATGGCGGCGATTGACGCGATTATCCAGAGCGGCAGCGTTATCGGCATCGTTCTATCGGGAATCGCGATTTCGTTCTTCCACGTGCGTCCGGTGCTGTTGGTCTGTGGAATTCTCTCGGCGATCATCCTGGCGATCTTTGCCCCAGACGTTATTCGCTATGGCAGGAGTTTCAAAGAAGACAAGCCTGCGACTTAGTCAGGCAGGTTCTCTGAACTATTGAGCCTTGCCTCGTTTTGCGATTAGGGCGAACGTGACGACCTGGATTGGCACAAGACTGAGCCCGAGATACAAGAACCAAGGTATAAAAACCTCACCGTTTAGAGGGTCGCCGGGCCCACCGGCTGAAGAGATTAAAGCTTGAGCAACCATCGTGATAGGTACAAGTGGGCCTATCAACGACGCCAGCACGCCGAGAACTAGAAAGGTTTTGCCATCGCTAATTTTTCGGGAAATCTTGAACGTCTTTATGAGTGCCCAAGCGTAAAGGTAAATCGCAAACCCAGTTGTCATTAATAACAGAGATACGGAGAACATTAGGCTCCATGCATGTGCACCAAAGGCTTCAGTAAATAAGAAAGTCAAACCGAGTCCAACAGCAATTACGGGGAGCTGTAGGAAGTAGTTTTTGGCTGTCTTTCTAAGTTCGGAGTTGCTTATGGTCTTAGGACCGCCTGCGGTGGTGATAGTTGCCATGCGTCATTCCTCCCAACACGTGATGCACTGGTTCAAACTCTACTAGTTGCTCAAGGTACTTCTTGGCAGAATGAACCTATGGAATCTTTAGCGTATTTGGTAATGGGCATCCTCGCCTTCATCTTGGCTCTAGCTATAGCCGCTGTTATCTTGAGCGTGCTGTCTTGGTCGGGCAAGATCAACAAGGCCTGGGGCTTTGCGGCAACGGGCATGCTGTTGCTGGTCACAATCGGGGCATTTAGCCTCTCGATGCAACTTGGCTTGGTGCCGACCATTCCGCTATTGGTCTCGATTGGCTTTTTGGCATTCAAGAAGAAGGCAAATTAGTTGCTGGCTTTTCTGCCGGGTTTTCTCACCGGTCTGTCACTGATTATTGCCATTGGCGCTCAGAACGCTTTCGTGATTCGTCAGGGGTTGACCCGGTCTCACGTGTTTCTGGTCGTTGCCATCTGCTCGATCGCCGACATCGCGCTCATTTGCTTGGGTATCGGAGGGCTCGGCGCACTGATTACTTCGTTGCCTTGGCTACTCGAGGTGATTCGATGGTTCGGCGTGGCCTACCTGACTTGGTTCGGTTTTAGATCTGCTCGAGCTGCTTTCAAGAACGAGAGTCTCGATGCGGCTGGGGCTGCCGAGCAGTCACGAGTGAAGGTCGTCACCACGGTTTTGGCTCTGACTCTGCTGAACCCACATGTTTACTTGGACACCGTGATCTTGGTCGGCAGCATCGGTAACCAGTTCGGTGACAACAAGTGGTTCTTTGCGGCCGGGGCTTCTTTGGCGAGTGTGGTTTGGTTCAGTACCGCGGGCTTTGGGGCCAAAGCGGCTTCGCGGCTGATGTCAAAACCGGTGTTCTGGCGGGTTCTCGACATCGTCATTGCCTGCGTCATGTTCGGCGTTGCTTTGACTTTGGCGACCTATAAGTTTTCTTAGCCTCGTAAACACAATTACGGCTGCTGTTGTGGTGATCAGCCCGCAGATGAAAATCGTGGGTCTGATTCCGAAACTGCTGGCGGCCCAGCCGATTAGTGGTGATCCGAGCGGCGTGCCACCCATGAAGATCAAGAGGTAAATGCCCATTACTCGCCCGCGCAGAGGTGACGGCGTTGTGGTTTGCACATACGAGTTCGCGAAGATGAACGTGGTGAGAGCGACTGCTCCCGCGAACGGAAGAATCAGTAGGTACTGCAGGTAGCTTTGAGCGAACGACAGGGTGGCAACCAATAGCCCGAAAATCATTGCTCCGAGCATGATTCGCTTTGGAACTCGCGAGTTTTCGAGCCTCGTACCTATGATTGCCGCGCTAAGTGACCCGATTGCGAGGACGCTTCCCGCGCCACCAAACTCTTGCGGGCCGAGGTGAAACTCGCCCTTGGCCATCAACGCATTGAAGATTTGAAAGTTCAGGCCGAACGTTGCGCTGAAGAACACCGTGACCATGACTAGGCGAACCTGAAGATTCTCACGGACGTATTTGAAGCCGTCCTTGATTGAAGCGGCTCGGTTCGGTTTTTGGGTGATGTGTAGTTCGTCATGGCGAATCAGCCTCAACGAGACGATTACGAAGATGTAGCTGAGCGCATTGATCAAAAACGACCAGCCCGTGCCGAAGAGAAAGATGAGGAAGCCCGAAAGCGCAGGCCCAACCAGGCGCCCGAGGTTGAAGTTGGCCGAGTTCAGGCTGACGGCGTTGGCGAGATCGGCCTTGCCGACCAGTTCAGAGGTGAATGACGTGCGAATCGGGGCGTCGATAGCGCTAAATACTCCGAAAACCAGGGCCAGGACATAGACCTCCCAGATCACGGCGCTTTTTGAAATCACAAGAGCACCGAGAAGGGCAGAGGTGAATGCTCCACCGGCCGCGGTGATGATTAGAAGTTTGCGCTTGCTGAAGCGGTCGGCGAGGGCACCGCCCCAGATGCTAAGAAAGATGGTCGGAAGAAACTGCAGGCCCGTGACGATGCCGAGATCGGCGGCGCTGTTGTTGGTGAGCTCGAGAACGAGCCAGTCTTGGGCCACTCGTTGGGCCCAGGTGCCGATGTTGCTCACTACGCTGGCCGGGTAGAGAATTCTGAAGTTGCGATGTTTGAACGATCGCAGGGCTCCAGAGTTACTCACCAACCAAATCTATCTTTAGGCTTGGGTGAATGGACGCCTATCTGCTCTTCGCCACGATTTACCTCACGGCGGCGGCCACACCCGGCGTAGACACCATGTCGCTTTTGAGTCGAACCCTAACGGCTGGCTGGAAAGCCGCTGTGCCGTATTCGATCGGCATCACGCTGGCCAAGATGATCATGGTTGGCGTCTCATACTTCGGGCTTTCGGCACTCATGGCTGCCAGCCCGCAAATTTTCTTCGCGCTCAAGGTAGTCGGCGCAGCTGTTTTGCTCTGGCGGGCATACAAGTCTTGGAACGCGGGTGTGGCAGCCATCGCTAACACTCGTGACGGCTTTTGGCCGGGCCTCGGAACGGCATTCGTGATTGGGGCAAGCAACCCGACCGCACTGATGTTCTACATGGCTGTCGTGCCACAGGTCAGCCGTGAAACCAGCGTCTTCGGCCTGGCCGGCATAGTGATTCTCGGTTTCGGCCTGGTCAGCGTCTTCTACATTGGGCTCGCCCAGCAGATTCGCGTTTGGATCAACCGCGGTGAAAATCAGCGACTGGTAAATCGAATCGTGGCGGGTATCTTCGTGACCCTCGCTGTCGTCGTCCTAGCGCGTTAGCAGGTACTCGTAAGACTCGTTGAGCAGTTCGGTAACGAGCTGGAGGTCGGCCTTTTCGAGATCGACCAAGACGGCGGGGTAGTTGGCGAAGTGCGGGGAGACGAAGCAGGGCCCCGGCACGGTTTGCACCCAGGCATCGCGAATCATGACATCGGGCAGGTGAACGGCCATGACTTCACCCCTCGGCGCTTGGTCGCCGAGAGCTTTTAGATCGCGCTGGCTCAGCGGGCGATCCCACGCGATGGCCTTCTTATTCACGCACCACTCGCGGCGATCACCGGCAACTGGGACGCAGGTGCGAAAGGTGGCGATAATGCCCTCAACCTCTGACCAAGACACCATTACTTTGCCTCCGGCCCGTCTGGGAGTTTGCGCATGCCCGTTAGCGGGCTGAAGACCACGAACACGGACGAGAAGATTGAGCCGATTGCGCCAACCCAGAGCGCAGACTGCACGCCGTAGCTGCTGGCGATTACCCCACCCAAGAGCCCACCGATTGGCATTACACCCCAGACGAAGAAGCGAATTGATGCGTTCATGCGTCCGAGGAGTTCTGGCGGGCAAAGGCGCTGACGGGCAGAGACCTGGGTGATGTTGTATGCCAGCACTGCAAAGCCGTTCAAGAAATCCATCAGCAGAAGAATCGGCAGGGTTAGTTCGTTGTGCATCGCAACCGAGATGGGCACCAGCAAGGTGATGCAACCGCCGAGAATGGCCGAAAGGCTAATCAGGGTTCCTTCGCCAATCCACTTGATCAGTTTCGTGGTCGAAATCGCGCCCAGCAGGCTTCCGATTGCGGCAGAGGTGCCGAGCAGACCGAAGGCGCCCGCGCCAAAGTTTAGGTATTGGCTGCCCAGAAACACGAGGGCGAAGATCGAAAACATCAAACTGCTGAATAGGTTGTTCACCGAGGTAGTCAGAGAGATTCGTCGAATCAGCGGGTGTCTAACTACAAATCGGAGTCCTTCGCGAATCTCGACGTGAAGCGGTTTACGGTCGGCCTTAGGCTTCGGAGTCTCGGTGTCTTTGATCATTCCGAGCGTCAGCGCCGAAATCAGGTAGCTCAGCGAATCGATGACCAGCAGAGTCGGGGCCTTAAAGAGGTCGATCAGGAAACCGACGATTCCCGGGCCGGCGATGCCCGCGGTTTGATTAGTGGTCTCGAGTGCTGAGTTGCCGGCGGCAATCTTGTCTGGCGGCAGCATTACCGGGACGAATGACTGATAGGCGACGTCGAAGAACACGGTGGCGAGCCCCATCACAAAGGCAATCACAATGATTACCCAGATGTTGAGGTTGCCCGTGAAATAAAGCGCTGGGATCACACCTACCGCAAGCATTCGAACAATGTCTGCGATGATCATCACTCGCCGTTTGATCCAGCGATCAACCCACGCTCCGGCAATCAAACCTACAAGCAGGAACGAAGCCGTACCGGCAGCTGAAAGCCAACCCATTTCGGCAGGGCCAGCGTCGAGCAACTTGACGGCGATGAAGGCAAGCGCAATCGACCCAATTTGGCTACCAAAAGTGCTGAAGGTTTGCCCGCCCCAAAGCCAAGCGAAACCAGGGGTGCGAAGAAGGGCAAATTTATTTTTCACAACCACGAGTCTACGAACTCAAAGAGCGTGGCAGACTTTCTTTCATGGCAAGACATAAGACGAAACCCCCAAGCAACGCCGGGTTGAGTTGGGAGCGACTGTCTTCGTTAAACATTTGGTCGCCGGGGTTGCTCGTCTTCGCGGCTGTCGTCTCTGGTGTCGCAACAATCCTGATGGATTATCTGAGGACCGGTAACCGTTCTTGGCTTTGGTCGGTCACCTTTTCGGTGTCGCTGGCCTTCGCCGTGGTCCTCGTTTTGCTCGCAAAGCGGTTTCTACTGCCGAGATTTCTAAAAAAGCACCCAGGACAGCTGAACCTACTTATTGCTGGAATTGTGGGTGGCCTCAAGAATCTCTTGGTTGCCCTAATGGCAACTGCCCTAGGTCTAGAGTCCCAGGTCGGTCTCTTGTTTCGTTTTGTCGGCGGAGTTTTGATGGGTGCTGCAATTATCGTCGTCTACGCAGGCATGAGCGGCTCACGCTCGGCTCACGCTCGGGCGATGCTGAGGCTAAACGAAATTCGGAACGATCTGCTGGGCTCAAGAGAGAACCTTGATGTTTTGCTGGCCGACGAACTCGAAGGTTTGCAAGAAAAGTCGCGAGAGTCGGTTCTGCCTAAAATTGCGCAAATTTCGGAGCTTCTCCACTCATCCTCGGATGCCTCGCAAGTGGCAAAAGAAATAAGCGAAACCGTGGCAACCAGGCTGAGGCCTCTAATGGAGGAAATTTCGGTTCGCACAAACGCTACTTTGCGCTCGAACCCCGAGTCGCCCATCAAGCTTGGCAAAGTACCGTCCCCATCTCACTTTGTGGCAAGAGATGTAATCAAGCCGCTACTCTATTGCGCCTACTCTCTGCCTGCGGCCAGCTTCCTGTCGTTCTATTTCCAGGGCCCAATCGGGGCGGTTGTCGCAGTCGCCGCAACGCTCCTTTTTGCCGGATTCATGTGGCTGTTTAAGGTCTTGGTTTTTCCAAAACGATCGACGCCCGGGGTTTTGAGTTACGTGATGCTCACAGTGGCTAGCATTCTTGCTCCCGTCGTGGGCCTTTACGTAATGGGCGGCTCTCTCGGTTTGACTGCCTCGCAGAGCGTGCTGTTGCCCTTCGCTTGCTGGTTGATTTACATATTCACTGTTCTCACCCTGTCGCCGATGATTCTTCACGATCTCGAAAGTGGAAAGCTCGAAGCGCTTATCGAAACCGAAAATACGATTCTTGCCAAGGAGATCGCCCTATTCGAGCAGAAGGTTTGGGTCTTCAAGCGGCGCTGGCTATTCATGCTTCACGGCACGGTTCAAAGCGCCTTGACTGCGGCTTTGACCCGCCTGCAAACCTTCGCCGAGAGTGACCCTTACCAGGTCAGCTTGGTGCAAGCAGATCTAGAGCGCGCCGAGAAAGCTCTTCAAACGCTCCCTTCGAATGAGATCGACTTCGAAAGCGCAGTGAGGGAGCTGCAGGATTCGTGGGCGGGAGTTTGTGCCATCACCGTGAACGTGGACATGCGTGCCTCGAGGGCAATGGATAACAACAAGGGCAGCGCCTACTGCGTTAACGAGATCCTCAAGGAATCCATTGGTAACGCGGTTCGTCACGGCACCGCTACCGCAGCTTTGGTTTCGATCACTCGCGAAAAGGATGACTTCATTGATATCGAGGTGCAAAATGACGGCGGGGCGCCTCCCAAGAGACGAAAGGGCGGGATCGGCAGCCGAATGCTCGACGACATCACTGTCAGCTGGTCTTTGGCCAGATCGGGTCGCCTAACCACTCTTAAGGCACGCCTGCCTCTCTAGCCCGCACTCGTGAGAGAATTGTGGGTATGAGTACGACTACAGCAATCGCAACCCTTCACACCAACCACGGCGCAATCCGAATAAACCTTTTCGGCAAGCACGCCCCAGTCACGGTTCAGAACTTCATTGAGCTAGCCGATGGCACGAAGACAGGTAAGCCGTTCTACGACGGCGTCATCTTCCACCGCATCATTGACGGCTTTATGCTTCAGGGCGGCGACCCAACGGGCACCGGCCGCGGAGGGCCAGGCTACGACTTCAACGACGAGCCTCACGACGACCTTCACTACCACACGCCTTACAAGCTGGCCATGGCTAACGCAGGCAAGAAGTTTGACGGCTCCGGCACCAACGGTTCGCAGTTCTTCATCACCGTTGCCCCAACCGAGTTCCTCTGGGGCAAGCACACCATCTTCGGCGAGGTCGCAGACGACGAATCAATCAAGGTCGTCGACGCAATCGCTAAGGTCAGCACCGACCACAACGACAAGCCCCACGAGGACGTCGTCATGGAATCGGTAACTATCGAAACCGTCTAGTGGTCTGTTACCGCCACCCCGACCGCGAAACCGGCGTTAGTTGCCAGCGCTGTGGGCGTTTCATTTGCCCCGAGTGCCAGATCTCTAACGCTGTAGGTTACCTCTGCCCAGAGGACGGCCGGGTGACGGTGGCGACTCGCATCAAAAACGACACCAGAGCGACCCTGACCATCGGCTTGATTCTGGTTACCGTTTTGGTTTATGTCGGCCAGCTAATGAGCAACGGCGAAGTCACCTATTCCCTGATTTATTCACCGAACCTAACGATCTCGGAGCCTTGGCGAATGCTAACGGCCGGCTTCTTGCACAGCGAGAGTTCGTTCATGCACATCGCACTGAACATGTACTCGCTGTATATCTTCGGTTCAGTGCTAGAGCCTCTCCTCGGTAAAGCGCGCTTCTTGGCGCTTTACCTTTTGGCAATATTTGGTGGGTCGGTTGCGGTTCTGCTCTTCGACGCGCCAAATAGCCTCGTCTTAGGCGCATCCGGCGGCATTTTCGGCCTTATGGGTGCATATTTTGTGATTCTCAGAAGCCTTGGTCAAGGCGGGGGTCAACTAACCGCAATCATCGGTCTAAACCTCGTGATCGGGTTCCTCCCTGGTCTAAACATCGCGTGGCAGGCGCACATCGGTGGCCTAATAGTTGGTGGGATCGTCGCCTTTGCCTATGCAAGGACTCGCGCGCCAAAGGACAAGTCAAAGCAGCAGCTTTATGTAATCGCGGTGGCGGTGGCGCTTATCGTGCTCACGGTGTTTGGAGCATCGCTCCTGCCGGTGAGCGGCTACTAACTACTTCCAGCGAGTGGTCATGCCGAAGCCGACCATGATCAGGCCGAAGCCAATGAGGATGTTGTAGTTTCCGAGGCTTTGGATTGGAATCGCTCCCTGGGTCACGTAGTAAGCAACCATCCAGAAAAGACCCAAGAGGAAGAACCCGATCATGATTGGCATGAACCAAACGGGGTTCGGGAGGTCGGCCTTGTTGGCTTTTTCACGAACAATCTTTGCTGGCTTAGCCGGCTTTACCTTACGAGCGCTTTTTTCAGACATGCGGCAATTCTAAACCAAGTTAGGCTTAACTCCTCATGACAAAGGTTCTGGTACTCGACAACTACGACTCGTTCGTCTACACGCTGAACGGCTACCTTCAGCAGCTCGGAGCCGAAACAGAGGTATTGCGCAACGACGCCGTCAGTGAGAGCGAACTTGGGGCACTTATTTCGCGCTTTGACGCGGTGCTCATCTCTCCGGGGCCAGGAACACCAGCCGACGCTGGTCTTTCAATCGCAACCGTTCGCTACGCGCTCGAGAACGACGTACCTGTTTTCGGGGTTTGCCTTGGTCACCAGGCGATTGCCGAAGCACTAGGCGCAACCGTTTCGCAGGCCGAAGAACTTATGCACGGCAAGACATCCTTGGTTGAACACGACTCGAGTTTGATCTATCGCGACGTGCCACAGCCCTTCACGGCTACTCGTTACCACTCGCTCGCGGTGGTCGCCTCGACGGTGCCCGACACTTTGATTGTCACGAGTCGAACTGCTGGCGGTGTGATCATGGGCCTACAGCACACGTCCAAGCGAATTTACGGCGTGCAGTTTCACCCCGAAAGCGTGCTCACCGAGGGTGGCTACCAAATGCTTGGCAACTGGTTAGAGTCGATCGGACTTGCCGGCGCAGCCGAGCGCGCGAAGAGCCTTAGCCCGCTCGTAAACCTGTAACTACTGGGTGCAAGAAACGTAGATCGTGATTGCCGAACCCGCTGCCACGTTTCCGGCCGGAATCGACTGCTGAAGAACTATGACGCCGAGAGGCGCGGCACCACCCGCGCACGGTTGTTGTGAACTGGTGGTAACTGTGAGCGCAACGTCTGGGCCTTCGAGGATACGAAGGGCGTCGCTGAGATTCTTGTTCACCACGTCTGGCACAGTCACTAGACCGCTAGAGATCAGAAGGTTCACAACCGAGCCTTGAGCCACCTGGCTGCCACGCACGGGATCGGTTGAAAGAACCGCACCCTTCGCGACACTGGCGCTGTTGCCCTCGGTGATTGTGCCTAGTGTCAGCTTCGCGTTTTCGAGAGCGATTTGCGCTTCAGCCTCAGTCATGCCGGCGAGGTCCGGAACCGCGACTTGCGTCTTACCTGAGGAAACATAGAGAATCACCATCGTGCCCTCGGCGACCTTGGTTCCGGCAGGCGGGTCGGTGCGAATGACCGAGTCTGCATCGACCGTGGCGCTCGTCTCAAACTGCTCTGAAACCACGAGCTTCTGGCCTTCGAGTAGGGCTTTGGCTGCGTCATAGGTGAGGCCGGTGACTGCCGCAACAGGGGTTCCACCCTCTGATGGGTGAAAGTTCAGGACTCCGCCGCCGCCGAAAGCGAGAAGCCAAACCAGCAAGCCAACCAGGACGACGCTGACGCCTGAACCGATGCCCCAGAGCAAGCCCGGTGATGGTCGCTGACTCGGGTTGCTTTTTTTGGCAGGCTTTGGTGAATCTTCGTTGTCTATGTCTTCGAATTCGACACCAATGGTCGCAAATGGGTTGGTGTCGCTCGTCGGGGCGAAGGCTTCGGTGGGTGGCGAGATTGTCTCCTCCTCCACCGTGGGAGCGGCCTCGGGAACCACGAAGTCTTCAGAGAGCAGCTCTTCGAAGGTCGGCTCTTCTACCGGAGTCTCTTCGACCTGGGTCGGAGCTGGTGCGGCGGTTGGGTCGAGGCTCGCAGCCAGCAGGCTTTCGCGGAATTCCTCGGCGTTTTGAAACCTGTCGTTGCGATCCTTGGCGAGCGATCGCAAGACGACCTGGTCAAGCGCGGCAGAAAGTTCGGGGTTGAATACCGAAGGCGGAGTTACAGCTTCGCTGACGTGCTGGTATGCCACCGATACGGCCGTCTCGCCGGTGAATGGCGGGCGTCCGGCGAGCATCTCGTAGAGCACGACACCGGTCGAGTAGAGGTCGGTTCGTTTGTCAACCGATTCGCCACGAGCCTGCTCAGGTGAGAAGTACTGCGCGGTTCCGACGATGCCGGTGGTGTGAGCCTGGGTCGCCGAACCATCGCTGATCGTTCGGGCAATACCAAAGTCCATCACCTTCACCAATCCGGTGTCGGTGACCATGATGTTCGCCGACTTTATGTCGCGGTGAATTATGCCGGCACGATGTGAAAACTCGAGGGCGGTCAAGATTCCTTCGGCGTAACCGATGGCCTCTGGCGTGCTGATCTTGCGCTCGTGCATTAGGTCGCGCAACACGGTGCCGCGAACGTATTCCATGACGATGTAAGGAGTGCGTCGCTCGGTGCCGTTGTCGTCGATGCTTGACTCTTCGCCGGTGTCGTAAACGCGAACGATAGTCGGGTGAGCCATGCGTGCCGAAGCCTGCGCCTCTTCACGGAAGCGTGACTCGAAGTTTGGGTCGGCGGCCAGGTCGGCCTTCAGGAGCTTGATTGCAACCTTGCGCCCGAGAATGGTGTCGGTGCCCTCATAGACGTCGGCCATGCCGCCACGGCCAATCAGGTTACCTAGGGTGTAACGGCCGGCGATTACGCGCTGGTTTTCAGACAAAACTTTGCTCCATCTCTTGGTTCAAGTGTAAAACCCGCTCTTAACCGTTCGGATTCGTTTGGGGTGTGCCTTCGACGAAATAAGTCAGGTTTATGGTGGTTCCGGCCGGCATCGAGCCGAGCGGGTTCGCCTCGTAAATCGTGTTGATCTTCGGGTCGCCGGTTAGCAATGGGTCTCCTGGCAAAAGGTTTACCACCAGACCCTTCGCCGAGAGAGCGACCTGCACTTCGTCTTTGTTTAGGCCAAGGACCTCGCTTGAAAGGACCACGACGGTCGTCGGGGTTGTTGGCGACTCGGTTGGTGTTGGGCTCGGGGATTGGCTCGTTGACTGGCTTGGGGTCGGGCTTGGGGTTGGCTTCGGCTTTGAAACCATGGCGGCAATCAAAATGGTTGCGGTGATGATTAGGGCAACAATCAAGGCGATCCATGGCCAAACCAGAGCTGGCTTCGTCTCTTCCTGTTGGTCAATCAGGGTCGTTGCCGTAGCCACCTCAGGCGTCACGGGAATCACGCGAGTGTTTGCCCGACCCTTTGCTGGTTTTCCGAGAAGCTTCTCTGCCTGCTGGGCCAACTCGAGTGCGCTCGAGATGCGTTCGGCCGGACGCTTTTGCAGGCAAGCGAGAATGAGTTCGCGAATCGCCGGATCGATCGACTCATCAAGAGGCGGGGGTGGCTCGTTGATCTGGGCCAGGGCAATTGCCATCTGCGTATCACCACTGAACGGACGCTTACCGCTTATCGCTTCGTAGGCGACCACACCCAGCGAATAGACGTCGGTGGCCGGTGTCGCCGGTTTGCCAGTGGCTTGTTCGGGAGCTAGGTATTGCACCGTGCCCATTACCTGCCCGGTGGCGGTTAGCGAAACCTGGTCTGCCACTCGAGCGATACCGAAGTCGGTGATTTTGACCTCTCCGCTCGGCGTGATTAATAGGTTTCCGGGTTTGATGTCGCGGTGAACCAGCCCGGCGTCGTGCGCCTCGTGCAGCGCTCTTGCCGTTTGGGTCATGATGTCGAGTACTCGATTAGGCGCCAGTGACTTCTCTTTTTCGAGAATCGTTGCGAGCGATTCGCCCGGCACCAATTCCATTACCAAGAAGGCGTGACCCGAATCTTCGCCGTAGTCATAGACGTCGGCGATACCCTCGTGGCTCACTCTGGCGGCGTGCCTGGCTTCGGTTCTGAAACGCTCAAGAAAGCCGGGGTCGCCCATGTATTCAGGCTTCAAAATCTTGATCGCCACGTTGCGCAAGATGATTTCGTCCTGGGCTTCCCAAACCTCACCCATGCCACCTATTGCGATGCGCTTCACCAGCCGGTAACGGCCACCGTAAACCTTGTCTACCTCGGGGTTCATCGGTTCAACACCGCCTGCATCACCTTGCGAGCGATTGGAGCCGCCAACGTGTTGCCACGGCCTGACTGACCCATGCCGCCGCCGTTGGCGATAACCACCGCGATAGCGACCTTGGGGCTGTTCGCTGGAGCAAAGCCAGTGAACCAAAGCGTGTAAGGAGCGCTGGCGCCGTTTTGCGCGGTACCCGTCTTGCCGGCGACCTGGACGCCAGGAATCTTTCCGTTGCTGCTAACGCCACTGTTAACCGCCGCAACCATCATGTCTTTCAGCTTGGTTGCGGTCGAACGGCTCATCGGAGTCGAGTAGACCGATGGTTTGGTCTGAAACAACTGGGCGAGGTTAGAAGAAAGCACCTGTCGCACCAAGTTTGGCTGCATCAGGGTGCCGCCGTTGGCAATCGCCGCCGAGACCATCGCTATTTGCAAGGGCGTGACTCGCACGTCGTACTGGCCAAACGAGGTGAGCGCGGTTTGGGCGTCGTCCAAGTTGCTCGGGTAGACGCTAGGAGTCGCCACCAGCGGGAGCTTTATTGTCTTGCCGAAACCAAACTTGGACGCCATGTCTGAGATCGTGCCCTGCCCGATTTTGATGCCAACCTGAGCGAAGGGAATATTGCACGAAAGCTTTAGCGCGTCTGCCAAACTAACGGTCGAAGAGCCGCCGCATCGCCCCTCACCAGAGTTGTAAATCTTGGTCGTCGTGCCAGGCAAGGTGAAGCTACCAGGGTTCGGGATTTTCGTACCCGGAGCGAATGCGCCGCTTTCAATGGCAGCCGAGGCAACCACCAGTTTGAATACCGAACCGGGGGCATAAAGACTTCCACTTATCGCCTTATCGATCAGAGGGTCACCCTTGGCACCGAGAAGCTTTTGGTAGTTCGATCCAGAAACGGTGCCGTCGTGCACGGCCAACTTATTGGCGTCAAAACCGGGGGTTGAAACCAGCGCGAGGATGTTCCCGGTCGACGGGTCGATTGCCACCACAGCGCCAGTTAGGTTGCCGAGGGCTTCATATGCAACCTTTTGCACCTTGGGGTCGATGGTTAGCTCTACCGAGCCGCCGGTGACTGGGTTACCAGAGAATAGAGCGTTGATCTGCTCGAAAAACTGCGAAGAGTTCTTGCCGGTCAGGTAGTCGTTGCTAGCACTCTCGATGCCAGTCGCACCCTGGTACAAGCTGTAAAACCCGGTCACCGCCGAATAAATCCTCGATGTGTATTTGCGCTGGTAAGTGTAGTTATCTTCGCTCGGTACCGACTGCGCGATCGGCTGGCCGTTGACCAAGATGGCCCCGCGCTTGATTTTGTAGGTGTCATAAACGGATCGGACGTTTCTCGGGTCGTTATTTAGCGAGTCCGCGCTTAGGACCTGAATCATCGTGGCCGAAACCAAGAGGGCCAAGAACATTGTGAAGATAGTGCCGCTAACGCGCCCTAGCTGCTTTCTCATGCGGCCTCCGCTCTA
>WLPL01000020.1 GCA_009698805.1 Actinomycetota bacterium
AACGTGGTGCAGTTCGAAGACGAAGTTAGCTCGCGGTAGGTGTTCTGGCTCGGGACCCATGCCTCTGAGTCGTACTTGCGGGCGGCCGATGAACCGAGGTCTCCGGCTGCGGTGTCGATCACGCGATATGCCAAGCCGCAGGCCTGAAGCATCTGTTCCTCCAGGGCCAGCAGGTTTAGGTGCTCCTGTTCGGCGTCCTCGGGCTTGATGTAAGAGAACATTTCAAGTTTGTTGAACTGGTGCACGCGCAAGATGCCGCGGGTGTCTTTGCCGTGGCTGCCGGCCTCGCGGCGATAGCAGGTGCTCCAACCGGCGTAGCGCATAGGGCCTTCGCTGAGGTCGAGAATCTCGTCGCGGTGGTAACCGGCGAGCGCAACCTCGCTTGTACCTGTCAGGTAGAGGTCGTCGGCAGGTAGGTAGTAGATCTCGTCGGCGTGCTCGCCCAAGAAACCGGTACCGGCCATTACCTCTGGGCGAACCAGAGTCGGGGTGATTAAAGCTGTGAAGTCGGCCTTGGTGGCCAAGTCGAGAGCCATGTTCATCAGGGCGATTTCGAGGCGTGCGCCCCAACCCTTTAAGAAGTAGAAGCGGCTGCCCGAAATCTTTGCTCCACGCTCGATATCGATGATGTCGAGCAGTTCGCCCAGGGCAACGTGGTCTCGTGGCTCGAAATCGAAGGTTGCTTTGGTACCAACCTCGCGAATTACAACAAAGTCGTCTTCACCACCTGCTGGGACGCCGTCAATTACGACGTTTTCGATCTTCCAGACGAGTTTGTCCAGTGCTTCTGAAGCTTCGTTCGACTCGGCTTCGGCGGCCTTCACTCGGGTTCCGAGCTCCTGCGCCTTGGCAACGAGCGCTGCCTTTTCTTCCTTTGGCGCGGTCGAAACCTCTTTGCTCAGAGCATTTTGCTCGGCTCGAAGGTTTTCGAACTCGATTAGCTTTGCGCGCCAAGCGGCATCGGCGGCCGCTGCGTCGTCAACCAACTGCTCACTGGCTCCGCGAGCGCGCTGAGACGCCTTTATCGCTGCCGGATTTTCACGCAGAAGGTTTAGGTCAATCACAGTTCAAGATTACGCGATGGGCCCAATAACTGCGGGCGTCGCTCAACTAATAGTTAGGTGAATTCGGGTATTGCCAAAACTTTTCTAGGATCGTGAAGCCGGTGTTGTGCAGCTCGGTAGAAAGCTCGACCCCCACATAACGCAGATGCCAAGGTTCAAACTGGTAACCGGTGGTTGGGTATGAACCATCCGGGTAGCGAATCACGAAGCCGTAATGCCAAGCATTCGCCTTTAGCCACTTGCCTGCCTTGGTGGTTGCGAAGCAGACTCTAATTCGACAACTCTGAGCCGGTGCCCACACATCCACAGCCAAACCCGTTTGATGTTCGCTGAAACCAGGACGCGCGGCCAGCTTTTCACCCGCCGTCAACCCGAACTTCTTGACGTCCTGCGCGTGCACGGTGACTTGAAGGGCGTAAGACCGGTAACCACTGGCGATCGAAAGTGTGCCGGCTCCGGCGGTCTTGGCGGCGTTGGCCATAATTACATACGCGTCGGCTGCGGGTTTAGCCAGCTGGAGTTTGCCGCCGTTGAACTGCTTCGGCGTGACGAGGTTTGCGGGCGCATACTTGAGGGGCCTGAGCGGGTGCGCCTTGTTAACAATGACCCAGAGGGAATTAGCTGTGACCAGTGAGTGTTGAGTTTTATCGAAACCGTCGGCAGCCGTCGCCTGAACGCTCGCGCTTAGAATAGAAGCCAGAGCTATGGTGGCAGCAAATGCCGCGAGCGATTTTTTAACCATTGCTTCAAGCCTAACTTTCGAACAGAAAAGAGTTGCCCTTGTCTTCAGGCGCAAAAAAACCAGTCGCAGGTCAGATGTCTCACAAGGAGATCCTGCTCGTGCTTATTGGCCTCATGGCCGGCATGTTCCTCTCAGCCCTCGACCAGAGCGTCGTGGGCACCGCGATGCGAACTATCTCGGACGACCTAAAGGGTCTCGAACTTCAGGCCTGGGTAACCACCGCCTACCTCATTACCTCGACCATCGTCACCCCGATCTACGGAAAGCTCGGTGACATCTTCGGACGTCGTCGCCTTTTCCTGATCGCAATCAGCATCTTCGTGTTCGGTTCGCTGCTTTCAGCGTTCGCGACCACGATGTACCAGCTCGCCGCCTTCCGCGCGGTTCAGGGCCTCGGAGCTGGTGGTCTGTTTGCACTAGCAATCACGATTCTTTCTGACATCGCTTCGCCACGCGAACGCGCCCGCTACCAGGGCTACATCCTCGCGGTTTTCGCCACCTCGAGCGTTCTCGGCCCGGTTATCGGTGGGCTATTCGCCGGTGCAGGTCAGATTCTTGGTGTTGCGGGTTGGAAGTACATCTTCTTGATCAACGTGCCGCTGGGCGCTCTTGCGTTGTTCCTGGTCTGGAAGTTCCTGCACGTTCCTCACACCCCTGTGAAGCACCGAATCGACTGGCTTGGCGCTATCACCATCGTCATCGGTGTTGTTCCGATGCTCCTCGTGGCCGAGAACGGTCGCGACTGGGGTTGGGGTAGTGCTCTCGCGATCGCGATGTACGTGACCAGCGCGGTTGGTATCACAGCGTTCATCTTCGCCGAGCGTGCCGCTGGCGTAGAGGCGATTCTTCCTCTCAAGTTGTTTGCCAACCGCACCTTCACCTTGACCACCATTCTTGGTGTGATCGTCGGTGTTGGAATGTTCGGTGGAATGATGACCCTTCCGTTGCTGCTCCAGATCGTTAATGGCGTAACTCCAACGCAATCTGGATTCCTCATGCTCCCGATGGTTCTCGGAATGATGTCTGCGACCTTGGTCAGCGGTCAGGTAACCAGCCGCACCGGCAAATACAAGATATTCATGGTGCTCGGAACCGGAATGCTAATGTCGGGCTACATCAGCCTGTTCAACTATCACTACGACACCCCAATCTGGGTAATGTCGCTTTCGATGGTCGTAATCGGCATGGGCCTTGGTCAGCTAATGCAGACCTTGACGCTCGCAGCACAGAACTCGGTGCCTGCAAGCGACATCGGTGTTGCAACTTCGTCGACCATGTTCTTCCGTCAAATGGGTGGAACCCTCGGTGTCGCCGTGTTCATCTCGATCTTGTTCAACCGTTTGCCAGACGCGATAAAGACTTCGCTTGCAAACAAGGACGTTCAAGCAGGCTTGCAGGCCGCCAGCACCGATCAGGCTCTTTCTTTGAAAGACCAAGGAATGGCTAATGGGCTTTACATGGCCAGCCAGCACCCAGATGTGCCGATGCCTACCGGGGGTCCAAGCCTCAGCACCGACTCCTCGTTCTTGACCGGCCTAGACCCGCGCATTGCGCGACCATTCCTAGACGGTTTCGCGAACTCTGCGGTATTGGTATTCGCCTCTGCTGCTTCGGTCGTTGCAATAGCCTTCGTACTGTCTTGGATCATCAAGGTGCCTGCGCTGCGCACGAAGTCGGCATCAGAAGAAGCAGCCGCCGACGCAGCAGCTGGGCACTAACCTAGTTTCAAGAAATAAATAAACACACGGGAGCCTTCGGGCTGAGAGGTTGACGCAAGTCATCGACCGTTAAACCTGATCCGGGTAATGCCGGCGTAGGAAGGAGTTTGGAATGTTTCGTATTCCAAAAATCGCATACATCGCAACTGTTGTTCTGCTGCTCACCGGTTGCGCTGCAAAATCCAGCAACGATTTGGTGCTGGTAACCCACGACTCGATAGTAATAAGTAAGTCTCTGATTGCAAGCTTCGAGAAGTCAAGCGGCCTGAAGCTCACCATCGTCAAAGCCGGCGATGCCGGCGCCCTGACCAACAAGCTGGTGCTGACCAAGGGCGACCCGATCGCCGACGCGCTCTATGGGATCGACAACACCTTCATTGGTAAGGCCGAAGACAACGGCATTCTCGCAAAATCCACGGTCACCGCCATTGATTATGCCGACATCTGCTTCAACTACGACAAGGCCTGGTTTGAGGCTCATGCAATAGCAACACCGAAGACTTGGCTAGAACTAACCCAACCGCGTTACAAGAACCTAACCGTGATCGAGAACCCAACTACCTCGTCAACGGGCCTGGGGTTCTTAGCGGCTACCGTCGCTCGGTTTGGCGAGGGTAAGTGGCAGACTTTCTGGTCGGCTCTCAAGGCAAATGGCGTAAAGGTTGACGCCGGATGGGAAGACGCCTACTACACCGACTTCTCGGGCTCGGCCGGCAAAGGGGATTACCCGATAGTGCTCAGCTACTCGTCGTCACCTGCCGACGAGGCGAACACTGCGGCGATTCTCGATGGTTGCTTCAGGCAAACCGAATACGCGGCGACACTGACAGGCTCAAAGAACCCGACCGGCGCCGCAAAACTAATCGAGTGGCTAGGTTCATTGGAGTTTCAGAACTCGATGCCGGCCTCGATGTACGTCTACCCAATCAACAAGAAAGCGGCTATCCCAGAGTCTTGGGCAACCAAAGCTCCCGAGGCAACCAGCAGCTTGGGCGAGAACTTGAAGATTAGTCAGCGGCGCGAAGCCTGGCTCAAGCAGTGGGGCAATCTCTTTGGCTAAAAAGCTGATCTGGGCAATCCCGATGATCTTTATCGGGGTTCTGTTCTATTGGCCTTTGGCAACCATTCTCGGCAGGGGCTTCACTCACGAGTGGGTTCACGACATCTTTGACCCGAAGACCCTTGACGTACTTTGGTTCACGTTTTGGCAGGCGATTGTCTCGACGGCAATTTGTCTTTTGCTCGGAGTGCCAGGCGCATACATTTTGTACAGGCGCAAGTTCAGGGGCCAGAAGATCCTGCGTGCTCTCATAACCGTTCCGTTCATGCTACCAACGGTTGTGGTGGCAACCGCATTCAGTTCATTCCATAAATGGAATACAACATCGGCGATTTGGATTATCGTTGCGCACGTATTCATAAACTACTCGCTGGCCGTGCGAACCATCGGCTCGCAGTGGTCCGAGTTAGACCGCTCTACCGAGGAGGCAGCCGAACTTGCTGGGGCCGGTAGGCTGCGCGCTTTCGTGAGTATCACACTCCCTCAGTTGCGAGGCGCTTTCATTGCCGCGGCTGCAACGATCTTTCTCTACTGCGCCACCAGCTACGGAATAATCCTGATGGTCGGCGGTGGGCTCATTCACTCGCTCGAGACCGACATCGCCCGGGCTGCCATTGGAATGCTCGATTTACCTCGCACCTCGGCGCTTGCCTTGCTGCAGACGCTTCTCTCGATAGTTGCCTTCACTATCAGCATTCGCCGCGGCAACTCCGACGTTGACTTCGATGGGGAGGGCGATGGGGTAAATCGATCACGAATCGACAGGCGCGACCTCCCGGCTCTGCTGCTGACCGGCCTGGTGATTCTTGGTCTACTGCTTGTGCCAATGGTTTCGATTTTTTGGCGAGCGTTCGACTCGAGCAAAGGCGCTTTCTACAACTTCACCCAATTCAACTCGCACGGTTATCGCGACCTCCTTAACGTCTCGGTTTTGCAGGCAACCCAAAACAGTTTGAGAAACATGCTCGTATCGGCATGTATCTCGCTGCTCATCGGTGTGCTTCTCGCATGGTTGATGGGTCGATCAAAATGCACTCGAGCTTCGCGCTTCTTCGACCTGTTGCTGCTCATGCCTCTCGGCATCTCTACCGTGGTGCTCGGCCTCGGTTATCTGGTCACCTTCTCGAACCCGCTGTTTCCTTTGCGCGAGAGTTGGCTTGCGGTGCCACTAATCCAATCGGTGATCGCAGTACCGCTCGTTATGCGCATTGTTCGCCCAGCCATTGTTGGTATCAATGCCGCCCAACTCGAGTCGGCGGCAACCGAGGGCGCTAGTCGCGCGCAGATTTGGCAACTGATTGAGCTGCCACTCATTCGCAAGAGCGTGGTGGCAGCCGCGGCCTTTGCCTGCCTGATATCGATTGGCGAGTTTGGTGTCGCTAGCCTGCTGGCCTTTGGTGACCAGGCGACTCTTCCAACGGTGCTTTATTCGCTGATATCGCGTCCGGGTGGTGACAACTACGGAATGGCAATGGCGGTCAGCGCGCTATTGATGCTGTTCACCTTCGCGGTCGTGCTGTTGGTCAGTCTCGAAACTCCACGTCGACGCCGGAATCCGCAAAACGCTTCCGCATAACGGCTATCGCCTCGGGGTTTTGATCGATCAGGACGAAGCTGCGCCCAAGCTCGGCTGCAACCGCACCCGTCGTGCCAGAACCACCAAAGAAGTCGAGAACCAGGTCGCCCTTCTTCGAAGAGGCCTGAATGATTCGACGCAAGATGCCAACTGGCTTCTGGGTTGGGTAGCCGGTCTTCTCTTTGCCCGTCGGTGACACGATTGTGTGCCACCAGACGTCCGTAGGCAGTTTGCCCTTGGCAACCTTCTCTGGAGTGACCAGGCCCGGAGCCATGTATGGCTCGCGATCGACCTCGGCGTTGTTGAAGTAATAGTTTTTCGGGTCTTTAACGTAGACCAAGATGGTGTCGTGCTTCGCCGGCCAGCGACCCTGGGCCTTCGCCCCGTAGTCATAGGCCCAAATCAGTTCGTTTAGAAAGCAGTCTCTGCCGAACAGCGCATCGAGCAGCACTTTCGCGTAGTGCGCCTCGCGGTAGTCGAGGTGCAGGTAGAGCGTGCCGGTGTTGTTGAGCAACCGCCAGGCCTGCTCGAGTCGAGGCTCGAGAAAAGACCAGTAGTCGGCAAATTCGTCGTCGTAGCTGAGCACGGTTTCGCGCACGAGTTCGTAGCGAGCGCCTTTGAAGCCGATTCGACCGGTTTCGCTGCGAACGCTCTTGGCCTGCCCGCGGCTCTGCTTGCGCCCGGTGTTGAACGGCGGGTCGATATAGATCAGCTGGACCGACTCGTCGGGCATAGATTTAAGGTGTGCCAAGTTGTCCCCGAACAGCACGATGTTCTTTTGTGTAGGCACAGAAAGAGATTAACAGCATGAACACCGAAGTAATTCACAACGAGTCTCTGCAACGCTACGAAATCTTGCTCGATGGGGCCAGGGTTGGCCATGCCGACTACAAGGTTGATGGCGGCATCCTAGTTTTTGATCACACCGAGGTTGACCCAGCACACCAGGGCAAGAACCTAGCCGGCAGCCTTATGCGCGAATCCCTCGAGGACGTCCGTGCGCGCGGTCTGAAGATGCGTCCGGTCTGCTCTTACGTGGTCAAGTTCGTCGAGCGTTACGACGAATTCGCCGACCTAGTCGCTTAGGTGCGAGTTGAGCCAATCGACTAGGTCTTTAAAGACCTCATCGCGGTTGGTCTCGTTGAAAACCTCGTGACGGGCATCGTGGTAGACAATCAGCTCGATGTCACGCACTCCGGCACGCTTTTGATATGCGTCAACCAGGGCTTTGGCTCCTTTTTCGGCACCAATCGGGTCGTCGCCGCCAACCATCACGAGCATCGGTAGGTCGTCACGAACATCGGCCGAAGGCTTTCCGAACAGGCGGAGCGAGTTCACAATGCCAAAGACCTTGGCAGCATCGGCATAAAAGGTCTTCGGATCGGCAACGAACGCCTTGGCCACCTCTGGGTCGCGGCTTAGCCATTCGAACCCGGTGGCGTCTGGCCCGGCCCACTTCTTGTTGAAACCGAAGGCGCCCATGGTGCCAGGCATGGTCAGGGTTGTTCCGGTCAAGATGGCTAGGTCGTAGTCGCGCGAGTAGCGGTTGAGCAACTTCTGGCTGATAAACGAACCCCAGGAGTGCCCGAGAAGAATGAATGGCTTGCCCGGGTTCTCGCGCTTTGCCAGCTTGGTCAGTTCGTGCACGGCCTCGAACGTGGCGAGCATGCCGCCTTCGCCGAGGTTTCCGAGCGCCTTGATCTGTCGGTTCTTTAGTTGCTCGAGGCCCGTTTCGCCATGGCCGCGGTGATCGTCGGCATAGACGCTGAAGCCGGCGCGATTTAGGTAGGCGGCGAGGTCGTCGTAACGGCGAGCGTGCTCGCCTAGCCCGTGAGCAATCTGCACAACGGCTTTCGGGTTGGCAACGGGCCATTCGAAGAATGTGGAGTTGACGCCTTGGGCATCTTTATGTGAACGCGTGAACGGTAACTCAGTCATAGCCCGAGATTACTCCTTTATCGGCGCACCAAACCTGTGATTCGTGATCGATATCGACTCTTCGCGTGTGTTCTGCAAGGCCTGGAACTCTTCATCCTTGAGGTCGTCGTGCGGCCAAACGTAGTCTCCGCGGCTTGAAACCTCAGGGCGGAACACGTGAAGGTTGCGCTCGAGAGTTGGGTGAGACTCTTCGCCACCCGGCGACTTGCGCTCGTCGACGCCGGTGCCGAGGTCGCGCCAGACGCCAAAACCGTATAGGTAGTAGTCGCCCCCAGCCTTGAAACCCGGCCCGACCGAGGAGCGCTTTAGGCCACCAAACGGCTGGCGCTTCACGATCGCTCCCGTGATTCCTCGGTTGATGTATTTGTTACCGGCAATCACGTTTTCGATCCAGAAACGCTGTTCTTGGGGGTCGAGGCTCTGGATTCCGGCGGTCAGCCCGTAGTCGGTGCCGTTTTGAATTTCTACCGCCTGCTTCAGGTTCTTAGCGCTCATGATGCCGAGCACGGGTCCGAAGCATTCGTTTAGGTGAAACCAGCTTCCGGGTTTGATGCCGAGCTTGATGCCTGGGCTCCAGAAGTAGCCCTCGTCGTCTAGTTGCTTTGGTTCGAGAAGCCAGGACTCGCCTGGTTCGAGCGTGGTGAGCGCTCGGAGCAACTTGCCACCGGGCGGGTTGACCAGTGCGCCGATGGACGAATCCGCCTCGAGACCCACCTTCATCGAGGCAGCGGCATCGACCAATTGCTCGAGAAACTTCTTCGACTTGGCGACCGATCCGACCAAGATGGCGAGGCTGGCTGCTGAACACTTTTGGCCGGCGTGACCGAATGCACTCTTGGCTAGGTCGGCTGCGGCTAAGTCGAGGTCGGCATTCGGAGTGATCACCATGGCGTTCTTGCCGCTGGTCTCTGCCATGAGGTGAAGGCCCGGCTTTTGGTCTGTGAACAGTTTTGCCGTCTCCCACGCGCCAGTGAGAACCACGTTGTCCACGTCGTCGTTAGCGACGAGATGAAGGCCGAGAGGGCCGTCTTCGACCGAGACGATCTGAAGCACGTCACGAGGAATGCCCGCCGCCCAGAGGGCTTCGACCATCAGTTCGGAGCAGCGCGGAACCTCGGGGGCGGGTTTGATGATTGCCGTCGAGCCCGCGGCTAGAGCGGCTAGGACGCCACCGGCCGGAATCGCGAGAGGGAAGTTCCACGGCGGTGTCACCACTGTCACTCGGTACGGGTCGAAGCGGGCGTGCTTTCGCGATGAGAGGTCGGCAATTCGCGAGGCATAGAAGTTTGCGAAGTCGATTGCCTCGGAGATCTCGGTGTCTGCCTCGGCGATTGTCTTACCGGCTTCGGCAATCATCACGGTCGCCAGCTCGGTTCTGCGTTTCTGTAATTCGCGGGCCGCTAGGTGAAGCAGGCGTTCTCGCTCGGCGGCGTTCTTGGCCCATGCTGCCGAGGCGGCACGCGCACGAGCAACCGCTTGGTCGATTGAGCCTTCGCTCTCGAGTTTTGCGATCGAGTTGGGTAGCGGTGCCGGGTGCTGGGCCAACTTGTGTGCAGCGGCAACCGCCTCGGCTACCCACTCGCGGGTTTCGGCGAGCGCCGGGTCGCTATCTGGCATGTTCATGCCTTCCGGTTGCCCCTCGGCAACCCTGCGGGCGTGCTGCGGTTTGTCATCCAGCGCAAAAACGCTCGCGGTGAACCGATCGCGCTCGCGCTTGAAGATGTCTTCGCTAGAGGCAATGTCGAACAGCCCAGACATGAAATTTTCGGGGGACGCGTTCTCCTCGAGGCGGCGGGTCAGGTAGGCGATCGCCACCTCAAACTCTTTCGGGTGAACCACGGGAGTGTAGAGAAGCAGGCTGCCGACGCTCTTGCGAACCGTAGCCGAGATGTCGACGGCCATGCCCTTGAGCATCTCGAAGTCGATGTGCTCGCTGACCCCGCGCTTTTCGGCGAGCAGATGAGCTAGTGCGATGTCGAAGAGGTTGTGCCCGGCAACACCGATTCGCACGTTTGCAGTGTGCTCGGGGGTCAGTGCCCAGTCGAGCACCCGCTTGTAGTTTGTGTCGGTGGCCTGCTTGGTCGGGTAGGTGGCTTCGACCCAACCGTGTAGGTCGGCGTCCACTTTCTCCATCAGAAGGTTTGCGCCCTTCACAACACGGACCTTGATCGGAGCCCCGCCGCTGGCAACTCGCTTTGCAGCAAACTCCTGAACCGTCTTCATAGCCCCCAAGGCATCTGGCAGGTAGGCCTGCAAGACGATGCCGGCTTCGAGGTTCTTGGTTTCGGGCAGCGACATCAGGCGCTGAAACACCTCGAGGGTGAGTGAAAGGTCGCGGTACTCCTCCATGTCGAGGTTGATGAACTTTTGGACCGGCTGGCTCGCGGCATAGTTGTAGAGCGGTTTTAGACGCTCGATAACGCGCTCAACGGTGGCATCGAAACCCCACATCGAGACCTGGCTGATCACCGAGGACACCTTGATTGAGACGTAGTCGACGTCGTCGCGCTTTAGGAGTTCGAAGGTCTTCTCGAAACGTTCTCGCGCAGCCTTTTCTCCCAGCACGGCCTCGCCGAGCAGGTTGAGATTAAGTTTTGTGCCGTCGCTGCGCGTGCTGGCGATGTGTTTGGTCAGTTGAGCGTCACGGGCATCGGCAATCAAGTGGGCAACCAGCTGGCGCAGTCTCGCCTGAGCGATGGGAATCACAATGCCTGGAGCGATTGGGGCAACTAAGCCGCCAAGGCGAATCATTGCTCGGTCGGTTGGCGGTAACGCTTTGGGCGGAGACTTGGCGAGGCGATACAGCTCTCGCGCGCAAATGCGGTTGTCTTCGGGGCGAATCACTCGATCAACGAAACGGAGAGTGAAGTTGAGACCGTTGGGATCTTTTAAGATTGCCGAGAGTCTGCTCTCGGCAGCGAGTTGCGCTTTAGTTGAGGGTGTTGCTTTGAGCCACTGACGAACCAGTTTGATGGCCGGTTCGGTCAGCGCAAGAAGTTCAGCTTTTGGCATTTCTTCGCTTTTCATTCTTCGTTGAATGGACACCCTCATTCTGCCACCGCCCAGGCTCAGAACACTGCGCGAAACCTCAGGTTTCTATCAGGAAACTCCCAAGAAGCTTGGGCATTCTTAGAGCATGAACATTGACTCGATGCCAATCGTTTCCTCGGCGAAACAAATTCGCCTAGGTATTCACAAGCATCTTCGTCTCCGCAAGTCTCAGGACATCGTCGAGATTCTCGGCTACGCAACGATCCTGTTCGTCACTGTGACTTTCTTGCTTGACGGCGGTCTCGCCGGAGTAACAGATCTGGCCACGGGTTTGGGGTCAATCAGTCGCTGGACTGCTCTGGTGGCCACCGATCTCTTGCTCATTCAAATGCTGCTGATCTCGAGGGTCCCTTGGTTGGAGCGCCTGTATGGTCACGACCGCACGACCGTCGCTCACAAGAAGCTCGGCAAGCCCATTCTTTACCTAGTGATTGCGCACTTCTTGGCTTCACTGATTCAGTACGCGGTGCAGGACAACAAAAACATCATTGCCGAAGCAATAACTCTTATCACTTCGAGTAATGACCTATTGCTTTCGTTCATCGCGCTTGCGGCAATGATCGTTGTGGTCGTTACGTCGATCAAGATTGCCAGAGCGAGAATTAGCTACGAGGCTTGGTACCTCGTGCACCTAATCTCTTACGTCGCCGTGATTGCTGCCGTGCCTCACGAGTTTTCTACCGGTCAAGACATAGCCGGCAAGCCACTGCAAAGTGCCTTTTGGATCGCACTTTACGTGTTCGTCGCCGGAAACCTTCTCTGGTTCCGCTTTGCGACTCCGATCATCCTCATGTTCAAGCACGGCTTCAAGGTCATAGCTGTGAAGCGCGAATCGACCGACACCGCGTCGATTTACGTTGGCGGCCGAGGCATGAGCAACTTGTCTGCACAGTCTGGCCAGTTCTACCTGGTCAGGGTTATGACTCCGAGCCAGTGGTGGAGGCCTCACCCTTTCTCTCTTTCGGCAACACCTAACTCGGAATACGTCCGTTTCACCATCGGCGACCGAGGTGACGACACCGGCGCGATGCTCAAGTTGAAGCCGGGCACCAAGATCATGCTCGAGGGCCCGTACGGCGTATTCACCGAGGAACGTCGCACCAAAGAGAAGGTGACGCTGATTGCTGCCGGCATCGGTGTTCCACCGATTCGCGCTCTCGCAGAGTCGATGGTCGCCAACCCTGGTGACATAACGATCGTCTACCGCACCCGCGACAACAACGACGCCGCTCTGCTGCTTGAGCTAGACAAGATCGCTAAAGTGCGCGGTCACGAACTGAAAGTGCTCGATGGCCCTCGCGCCACTCCAAACTCTTGGCTGCCCGCTGGTCACGGAAACATCCCTGACTACCAACGCCTGCGCCTCATCGCTCCTCAGATCGCCCAATCTGACGTCTTCATATGTGGCCCGACCCCTTGGACTCACGGCGTAGTGAAGAGCCTGCTACAACTCGGAGTTCCAGAGAACCAAATTCACGCAGAGGAGTTTGCCTGGTGAGAACCTCAACTAAAGTCGCCGTCAGTCTGTTCACGCTCGGCACGCTTGCCGTCTCGTACAAGCTCGGCAACCCAGCCACAACCAACGGCCTCACTGCTTCGGGAGTAACAACCACGGCACCTACCACTTCTAACACCGTGAGCCTCGGCGGCACTCCTTCGGCCTTGCCGACGACCTCACCGACCCCGAGCACTGCTCCGAAAAAGAGCACCAAAAAGAAGACGCCGGCCAAAAAGAAGCCGACCGCATCGGGTTCAGGCGCCAGCACCGGCACCGGGTCAGGCACCACCGGTGGAACCACGACTCCACCGGTAACCACCGGCGTCGCCGGAACCAAAACCGGCTCCCTGTTTCACGAAAACGTCTGGGGTGGCTACGTCCAGGTTTCTGTGACCAAGGATGCCAGCGGAACCATCACCGCTGTGAACTTGGTCCAGGCCAATGCCACCGGCGGACGTAATAGCGCGTTCAGCATTCTGCAGCAGGCCGCCGTTCAGGCGCAGGGTTCGAACTTTGGCAACGTTAGCCGCGCCACATACACGACCCAGGTCTTCAAGCAAGCATTGGATTCGGCACTTGCAAAGTTCTAGCAAATACACCTTTCGCCCGGTGAAAGTCAAAAAGACCGGTGGGTTTGCCACTCTTGTGCTGGTCGCTGGTGCTATCTGGGGTGGAATCGTCTTCGGGGTAGATCAGAACGGCGGTTGGAATGCTGTTTTGAACTTAGCCTCAAACGTGACTCCGAGCACGAGCGTCTCCCCTACGCAGACCACTCCGAACCCGGGTCCAGTCACCGCCAATGGTGACCCAATTAACTACCCTTTCGGGACAATTCAGCTTTCGGTCACCCGCAGCAACGGCAAAATCTCTAAGGTTGGGCTGATCCAGGCCTCGGCCAGTGCTGGGCGCGACCAAGCCTTCCCGTCATTAGAGCAGGCCGCAATCTCGGCCAATGGAACCAACTTTGGCAACATGAGCGGCGCAACCTATACAACCGACACATTCAAACAGGCTCTCAATTCCGCAATCTCTAAGCTGCCCTAATGCACGAGTTCAATCACCTCGAAGAGTGCATGGGCACCGTTTTTCAATTTTCCGGACTAAGCGAAATTGACGAGGCCGAGTTCTTGGAGTCGGCAACCAACACTCTGCACAAGGCCGACGCCATCTTCAGCCTCTATAAGCCTGAGTCGCCGCTTAGTCGACTCGCCCGCGGAGAAACGTCTGTATCGCAATGCCCTGGCGTTGTCGAGCAGGTCTGGGAGCTCTGCGAAAGCTGGGCCAAGAAAACAGACGGCTGGTTCAGCGCTTTCACCCCCGAGCACACGTTCGACCCTTCTGGCTTAGTGAAGACCTGGGCCGCTCAGGCGGCAGTCGAAAAGCTCTTAGAAGCCGGAATCACTGACTTCACACTGAACGCCGGAGGCGATATTCTGATCAGCGACGGGCAGTCTCGTGAAGAGTTCTGGCGTGTGGCGATTAGTAAGCCGGTTTCTATAGCCGACGCTGAGGCTGGCGTGCTAACCGTCCTCGACCTAAGCGGAACCGAGTTTCGTGCGGTGGCTACCAGTGGTTCGGCCGAGCGCGGGCAGCACATTTGGAACCCGAAGAGCAACGAGAACCAACAAGACTTCACTCAGGTGAGCGTTATTGCGAGAGACATTGTCGAGGCTGACGTCTGGGCAACAGCGGCTTTCGCCGAAGGAATCCGATCGCTGGAACGAATCAACAATCAGGCGCACCTTGAAGCGCTTTATGTAATGGCCGACGGCAGCCTTCAGGCCACCGATGGGGTTCTTGCCCTGTTGGCTAAAGCCACTCGCTAGGGGCAGCCTCGCGGCCCTTGGGCAGCGCAGATGCGGTGTCCCAGTCGGTCACCCACTTGGGTAGCTTGGGCACTGGTGCCTCCCAGGACCCCAATACCTGAAACATTTCGTCGATGCTCGGGATCCCCTTGGGATTTTTCAAAAACCGCAGCTTCACGATTGCTCGGGCATGAATCTCGCCCTTGACCACGAAACGCTGTTCGATGAAAAACGCGATGTCGCTCCAACCGATGACCTTGGTTTCGATGCTGAACTTTTGACCCAGGGTCAAGGACTTTCTGAAGGTGATGTTCTCGGCAACCACCACCGGGTGAATGTTCGCCTTCTTCATCAGCTGCCAACCATTCGAGCGCTTAAACATGTCGAACCGGGCAACGTCCATCAGGGTCAGAAAGACACCGTTGTTCATGTGTCTGAAGATGTCTATGTCGGTCGGCCAAATTCTGAATACGCGCACAGACACGTCCCAGTTTTTTACCGGTGGCTTAAACCGCCAGGACGCATGTGCCCAGATTAAACGAAGCCAAAGCTTCATTGGCTACCAGATCGAGACGCGCTTGGCAGGTTCGAGCCACATCTTGTCGCCCGGTTGGGTTTCGAAGGTCTCGTGGTAAACGTCGAAGTTGCGGGCAACCTGGTTGCAACGGAACTCGCTGGGCGAGTGCGGATCGGTGGCCAGGCGCTGAATCGCGATTTCTTCGCGGCTCTTGCCTCGCCAAATCTGACCCCAGCTGAGCAAGAAGCGCTCGGCGCCGGAGCGGCCATCGATAACCGGTGGCTCCTCGCCGCCAAGGCTCAACAGGTAGGCCTTGTAGGCGATCATGATGCCCCCGAGGTCGCCGATGTTCTCACCGATTGTGAGCGCGCCGTTGACTTTGAACTCGTCGCTTAGGCCCGCAGGGGTTAGCTCGTCGTACTGGGCGATTAGTGCCTTGGTCAGGTTTTCGAATGCTTCGCGGTCGGCGTCTGTCCACCAAGAAATAAGTGCGCCGTCGCCGTCGTACTTTGAACCCTGGTCGTCGAAGCCGTGACCGATCTCGTGCCCAATAACTCCGCCGATTCCGCCGAAGTTCACGGCTGCGTCGGCTAGCGGGCTGAAGAACGGTGGCTGCAGAATTGCGGCAGGGAACACGATCTCGTTGAAGCCCGGGTTGTAGTAGGCGTTCACGGTCTGAGGGGTCATGAACCACTCGTCACGGTCTAGAGGCGCACCAATCTTGGCGGCCTCCTTGTCGGTGCCCCAGGCGTTCGAACGACGGACGTTGCCAACTAGGTCATCGCGGTCGATTGAGAGCGACGAGTAGTCCTTCCACTTATTCGGGTAACCAATCTTCGGAACAAACTTCTCGAGCTTGACCAAAGCCTTCTTCTTGGTTTCTTCGGTCATCCAGGTGAGGTTGTTGATGCTCTCGCGGTATGCCTCGATCAACCAGTGAACTAGGTCGTCCATCTGAGCCTTGGCGGCTGGCGGGAAGTGCTTCTGCACGTAGATCTCACCGACGGCCTCGCCTAGCGAACCCTCAACCAGCTGAACGCCGCGCTTCCAGCGAGCACGCATCTCTGGCTGGCCGGTGAGCTTGGTGCCGTAGAAAGCGAAACGGGTATTTACGAACTCATCGCTCAGGTAAGGAGCCATCGAGTTGATTACCTGCCATGAAAGCCAGAGGCGAACCTCTTCTAGTCGAGCGTCGTTGTAGAGCGACTCAAGACCCTCGAAGAACGAAGGAGTCATGACAACCGACTCGAAGAGCAGGTCGGTCGAAACCTGGCTGCCTTCGAGGAACTTGCGCCACGAAATGGTCGGGGTCATTGCCTGAAGCTTTTCGAAGTCATACAGGTTGTAGGTTTTTTCGGCGTCGCGGGTGGCGACGACGTCCCAGTGGTGGGTGGCTAGTTCGGTTTCGAACGCCATGATCTTGTTTGCCGCGGCGAGTGCTTCTGCCGGCGAGTGGCCGGCGTGCTCGAACAT
>WLPL01000021.1 GCA_009698805.1 Actinomycetota bacterium
AAGATCGATGATGCCCGTCAGGAACCCGAAGTAGCCGGCCTCTGGTCTCTGGGTCTCGGCGAGCCAATGCCGGTTTCCGCACTTCACGGTCGCGGTGTCGCTGACATGCTCGACGCCTGCATGAAGGTTCTTCCGGCTGTTTCTGCGGTTGCCAAAGAAGAATTTGGCGGCCCACGTCGCGTTGCTCTAATCGGCCGACCAAACGTTGGCAAGTCGAGCCTGCTAAATAAGGCTGTCGGTTCAGAGCGTGCCGTGGTCAACGACCTAGCTGGCACCACTCGCGACCCAATCGATGAGCAAGTTGAGCTCGGTGGCAAGGTCTGGCGCTTCGTTGACACCGCCGGTATTCGCCGCCGCGTGCACCTGCAGCAGGGCGCTGACTTCTACGCTTCGCTCCGCACCGCAGCCGCTCTCGAGCGCGCCGAGGTTGCCGTTGTGCTCTTCGACGTAACCGCCTCGATCAGCGAAGCGGATATTCGCATCGTCGACATGGTCCTCGAATCCGGTCGCTCACTCGTCCTAGCGTTCAACAAGTGGGATCAACTCGAAGACGAACGACGTCGCTACCTCGAGCGTGAGATCGAGCAAGACCTCGCGCACGTGGACTGGGCACCTCGAGTCAACATCTCGGCTAAAACCGGTCGCCACCTCGAGAAGCTAGTACCCGCTCTAGAGGTCGCCCTCGATTCTTGGGATCAGCGCATTCCGACCGGAAAATTCAACGCGTTCCTCCAGGAGCTTTCGATGGAGAACCCGCACCCGGTGCGCGGAGGCAAGCAGCCGCGAATCCTGTTCGGCACTCAGGCCTCGGTTCGCCCGCCGAAGTTCGTTTTGTTCACCACCGGATTCCTCGAAGAGGGCTACCGGCGTTTCATCACTCGCAGACTTCGCGAGACCTACGGTTTCGAGGGAACCCCGGTCGAAATCGGCATGCGTGTGCGCGAAAAGCGCAAGCGCTAAACTTGTGTTTGCCCGTGAGGGTAACGGGCTATAGCGCAGCTTGGTAGCGCACTTGTCTGGGGGACAAGGGGTCGTGGGTTCAAATCCCGCTAGCCCGACCAGGGCATAAACTTTAGGTTATGCAGAGTTCGTCAAATTCAAGACCCGAGTGGTTGAACCTGCCGAATGCGTTGAGTTTTCTCCGCATACTTTTGGTGCCGGTCTTTCTCTGGCTGATTGTCTCGAACCAAACCTTCATCGCGATCGGCGTCCTAGCTTTTTCTAGCGCGACGGACTTTCTAGACGGCTATTTGGCTAGGCGCTGGAACCAGCAGACTCGTCTCGGCCAACTGCTTGACCCGGCTGCGGACCGACTCTACATCTTCGCGACACTTCTTGGGCTGACTCTTGTGAACTACGTGCCGGCCTGGCTGTTTTGGGTGATTCTCGCTCGCGAGCTAGTTCTGATTCCAACCATGCCGATGCTCGCCGCCAAGGGCTACGGCCCGCTACCGGTGCACTTCTTGGGCAAGGCCGGAACCTTCTGCCTGCTCTACGCGTTTCCGCTTCTCCTCATCGCTAAGGTTTTTGCCGAGATCGAAAACGTGGTTTTGCCGCTCGCCTGGGCCTTCGCCATCTGGGGTGTCGGCCTCTATTGGTGGTCTGGCGTGCTCTACTACCAACAGGTTTTTTCAGTGATTAAACCCTCTGCAAAAACCACTAGGCTTGGCACTTAAAGGAGCGTCATGTCAGACAAATTCAACGAACCCACACAGCGGTTTCCTGACGACCTAATCACCAATCCTCAAGACGGCCTAGACGCCGAAGAGGTTGCAGCGATCAGCGCCCTTCCAAGCGGCTCGGCACTTCTCGTGGTGAAGCGCGGCGCTGCCGACGGCTCACGTTTTCTGCTCGACATCGACCTGAGCAAGGCCGGCCGCCACCCAAACGCAGACGTGTTCCTTGACGACGTCACAGTTTCACGCAAGCATGCAGAATTCGTTCGCGAGGGCCACAGCTTTGAGGTTCGCGACCAGGCTTCACTCAATGGCACTTACCTCAACGGCGTGAGAATCGACTCAGCCGCCTTGAGCAACGGTGACGAGGTTCAAATCGGTAAGTTCAAGCTGACCTTCTACTCTTCACCAGCAGACAAGCACTAAGCATGACCGAAGCGACCACAACCCCGATTTCAGCTGCGAGGGCAGGGCGGCTCTACTCAATTGGTCAGGTGCACATCGCGCTGAAGGACGAGTTCAACGACCTAACGCTCTCGAAGTTGCGTTTTCTTGAAGAGCAGGGTTTGGTCACGCCGGTTAGAACGGCTTCTGGTTATCGAAAATTTGCCGACAGCGACATTGATCGCCTCCGCATCATCCTCGAGCTTCAACGTGACAAGTACCTTCCGCTAAAGGTCATCGGCGAATACTTAGAAGATCTCGACAACGGTCGCAACCCCAAGGTTCCAGCCGGCTCGACCCCAGCCAAGCCTGATCCTCGAAAGCGCTTCACCTTGGTCGAGATCGTCGCTCAGGTTGGAATCTCGGTCGAATCAATCGCCGAGGCTCAAGAGGTCGGCATCATGGGCGCAGAGCCATTCACGGTCACCGACATGGTGGTCGCTGGTTCTCTCGCCGAGCTCAAGCGCTACGGCATCAGCGCTCGCCATCTCAAGGGAACCAAGGCAGCGATCGATCGCGATCTCGGCATCATCGAGGGAATCATCGCGAGTGTCTTGAAGAAAAACGAACCCTCGAGCCGTTCGATAGCCGCCGACCACGCGGCCAACATGGCTAACCAGTTTTCGACAATTCGCGAGGCGCTCATCGCCTCCGTTTTGGGCAAAATCGATTCCTAAGTCGAAAACCGACACGCCGAAGACTTTAATTAACGGGGCAGACTTGGCATCAGGGTCAAGAATTAAACCTGTACTTGAACGTTAGGGAGTGGCTCATGGTTGAAAACATCAACCCAGACGACTCGTTCGACTATGCCCAGGACATGCTTTTCACCGATGGCCTCGTAACCATCGATCCCAAACTCGGTTATCGCGGTATTCCGGCCGCGTCGGCAGCTGGTATTTCTTATCGTCAACTCGACTATTGGGACAGAACCCGTTTGGTTCAGCCAAGCGTTCGCGGTGCCGCCGGTTCTGGCTCGCAACGCCTATACGCTTTTCGCGACATCCTGGTTCTGAAGCTCGTCAAGCGACTGCTAGACACCGGGGTTTCGCTTCAGCAGATCCGCCTTGCCGTTGAGCAATTGCGCGCTGCTGGAATCAACGACCTGGCCAAAATCACTCTGATGTCTGACGGAGCGAGTGTTTATCTTTGCACCACCGAGGACGAGGTAATCGACCTGGTTGGCCGCGGCCAAGGCGTCTTTGGAATCGCGGTTGGCATGGTGCTTCGCGAAGTTGAGGCGACATTGGTCAACATGATTCCGAGCAGCCTCGACGATGTCGACGAACTTTCTGCTCGACGCAGCCGCAAAGCCGTCTAGCTTTCTAAGCCTTCTTCGGCCTCGGGCTGATTTTCAAATTCCAAAACCTGATCTAGAGTCTGGCCTCGCATAATTCTGCTCACCCGCTGAGTTTTTCGTTCGGCTCGAGTCGGTCGACGCTGCGACTGGTTGGCAAAAGAGGCCAAGGCAAAGTCCAGCACCTCTTCGAACTGGCCGGCAATCTCCTGCGAGTTAGCGCCCGGCCAAGAGTGAATTGCTCGGCCCGAACCGGTGGCCTGCTGAATCGACGAGCGTTCTTCAATTTGGGTTGGAACGACCAGCGAGCCATAGCGTTCGCGAATCTCGTTCACTCGGAACTCGTTTTCTGGAGCGGCTGGCTTCAGACGGTTAATTAGGATGCCGAGCACGCCAAGCCGTGGAGTGAGCACCTTTCGCAGTTCTTCGATGGCGTGAATGGTGCGATCGGTGGCTACCACCGAGAACAATGAGGGCTCCGAAACAATGAGCACGCGATCGCTGGCAACCCAAGCTGTGCGGGTGAGCCCGTTGATTGAAGGAGGAGTGTCAATGATGACGATGTCGTACTCGCGCTCAACCTTGGTTAGCGCGGTTTCGAGGCGCCAAACCTCGCTGACGGTCGGGTATGGATTGTCATGGCTCTGCGAGCGAGGTGAGCCAACCATCACGTCGATGGTTCCAGGCTGATTTTTACCCCAACTAGAGGCTACGATTGCTCTATGCACAATGTTGTGTCGGGGAGACTGCAATACATCAGCTGATGTTTCGCTGAATTCCCCAATGGCACCCAAGCCGGTAGTGGCGTCACACTGTGTATCTAGGTCAATCACGAGAGTGCGAAGACCGCGTGAAAACGCAGCAGAAGCCAAACCTAGGGCCACCGTGGTCTTGCCTACGCCCCCCTTTAGGGAGCTGACGCTTAGAACATGCACGCTAATAGGCTACCTTTTCTTGGTACACCGCCAAAACGCAATGTTCGCTCAATGACACTTAGGACGAAATGTTCAAGAAGATCCTGGTAGCCAACCGTGGCGAGATCGCCATTCGCGCATTTCGCGCGGCATATGAGCTTCGCGTGGCAACCGTCGCGGTGTTCGCTTACGAGGATCGCAACTCTTCACACCGCCTCAAGGCAGACGAGGCTTATCAGATCGGCGCCGAGGGTCACCCTGTCCGCGCATACCTTGACGTTGATGAGATTATCCGAGTAGCCAAAGAATCTGGTGCAGACGCAATTTATCCCGGCTACGGTTTTCTTTCGGAAAACCCAGAATTGGCCAAAGCCGCCGCCGAAAACGGCATCACCTTCATCGGCCCTGGCGCTGACGTCCTCGAATTAGCAGGCAACAAGGTAAACGCCAAGGAGGCCGCGATTCGCGCCGGTGTTCCAGTGCTGAAAAACTCGATTCAATCGGCAAACCTCGAAGAACTCGTCGGAGAAGCCGCCGCAATCGGATTCCCACTATTTGTCAAAGCCGTAGCCGGTGGTGGTGGCCGCGGCATGCGCCGTGTCGAGACCGAGGGCGAACTAGTAGCAGCGCTCGCCGAAGCCTCACGTGAGGCCGAGAGCGCCTTTGGCGACGCCAGAGTATTCCTAGAGCAAGCGGTGCTCAGACCCCGCCACATCGAGGTTCAGATTCTCGCCGATGGCAAGGGTGGGGTAGTCCACCTGTTTGAGCGAGACTGCTCGATTCAGCGCCGCAACCAAAAGGTTATTGAAATTGCTCCGGCTCCGCTGATCACCGAAGAACTGCGCCAGGCGCTCTACAAGGACGCGGTCGCCTTCGCAACCGAGGTCGGCTACGCAAACGCCGGAACCGTCGAATTCCTGATCGACACTGTCGGCCCGAACGCCGGAACCCACGTCTTCATTGAGATGAACCCCAGAATTCAGGTCGAGCACACCGTCACCGAAGAAATCACCGACATCGACCTGGTGCAGAGCCAGATGCGCATCGCCGCGGGGGAGACCCTGGTCGACCTAGGTTTGACCCAAGACAAGATCAAGATGCACGGATTTGCAATCCAGTGCCGAATCACAACCGAAGACCCGAACCAGGGCTTCAGGCCAGACACCGGCAAGATCACTACCTACCGTTCGCCGGGCGGCGCCGGCATACGTCTCGACGGCGGAACAATCTCAGCAGGCTCAGAGGTGAGCCCGCACTTCGACTCGCTACTGGTGAAACTGATTGCTAAGGGACGAGACTTCTCAGGAGCCGTCGTTCGCGCTCGCCGTGGACTCGCCGAGTTTAGAATTCGAGGCGTCTCAACGAACATTGCCTTCCTTCAGGCGGTTCTGGCCGACCCGATCTTTGGTTCTGGCGACCTGTCAACCTCGTTCATCGACGAACACCCTGAACTTTTCACCGCGAGGGGTTCGCAGGACCGCGGCACCAAGATTCTGCAGTTCCTAGCCGAGGTCACGGTGAACCAGCCGTACGGCCCGAGAAACGATCGGCTCACTCCTGCCGCGAAGCTCCCGTCAATCGACCTGACCAAGCCAGCACCTGCCGGTTCGCGTCAGCGGCTTCTAGAACTTGGCCCGGTGGAATTCGCCAAGTCGCTTCGGGCACAAACGCCGGTTGCGATTACCGACACCACGTTCCGTGACGCACACCAGTCGCTGTTGGCCACTCGCGTCCGAAGCCGTGATTTGGTGACCGCAGCTCCCTATGTCGCGAGAATCACCCCCGAGTTGCTCTCGGTCGAGGCCTGGGGCGGAGCCACCTACGACGTGGCCTTGCGATTCTTGGGTGAAGACCCTTGGGAACGCCTGGTTGCTCTTCGTGCCGCCCTTCCGAACCTTTGCATTCAGATGCTGCTGCGCGGCCGAAACACCGTGGGTTACACGCCATACCCAACCGAGGTCACCGAGGCCTTCGTCGCCGAGGCTGCGGCTACCGGCGTGGACATTTTCAGAATCTTCGACGCCCTAAACGACGTCGACCAGATGAGACCGGCAATCGACGCCGTCTTGAAAACCGGCACCGCGGTTGCCGAGGTCGCGCTCTGCTACACGGCAGACCTTTTGAACCCAAATGAGAAGCTCTACACGCTCGATTACTACCTCGGTCTTGCACAGCAGATCGTCGATGCCGGAGCGAACGTCCTAGCAATCAAAGACATGGCCGGTCTTCTGCGTCCGGCAGCTGCCACCAAGCTTGTAGGCGCACTGCGAGAGCGATTTGACCTTCCCGTTCACCTGCACACCCACGACACCGCGGGCGGTCAGCTAGCGACGCTCATGGCTGCGATTGACGCGGGTGTAGACGCCGTGGACGTAGCCTCGGCACCGATGGCCGGAACCACCTCGCAGCCGTCGGCCTCGGCGCTGATTGCCGCGCTCGAACACACCGAACGAGACTCCGGAATCACCCTCGACGCGGTTACCGCCATGGAGCCGTTTTGGGAGTCCGTGCGACTGGTTTACTCACCCTTCGAATCTGGCCTACCGGGCCCAACGGGCCGCGTTTACAAACACGAGATCCCAGGCGGTCAGCTGTCAAACCTGCGCCAGCAGGCAATCGCGCTCGGCCTTGGCAACCAGTTCGAAAAGGTCGAAGACATGTACGCGGCGGCAAACGAGATTCTCGGGCGCCCAACCAAGGTGACTCCATCTTCTAAGGTGGTTGGCGATCTCGCACTTCACCTGGTCGCGGTAAACGCCGACCCGAAGGACTTCGCCGAAAACCCGCAAAACTACGACGTTCCCGACTCGGTGGTCGGCTTCATGGCCGGCGAGCTCGGTGACCTACCCGGTGGCTGGCCAGAGCCTTTCCGCACCAAGGTGTTGCAAGGCAAGAATCTGAAGTTCGGTGTGACCGAGGTCAGTCCGACCGATCTTGATGCCCTTCGCGGCAGCTCCGAAATCAGACGTGAAACTCTAAACCGACTGCTATTCGCCGGGCCTACCGCCGATTTCCGTCGATTCCGCGACACCTACGGCAACCTAGACCAGGTCGACACCGTGGACTACCTGTACGGACTGGAGCCGGGACGCGAGCACGTGGTCGAGATGGCCAAGGGCATTCGCCTCTACTTCGAGCTCGAGGCGATCGGAACTCCGGACGCCAAGGGTTTCAGAACCGTGATGGCCACCATGAATGGTCAGCTGCGCCCAATCAACATCCGCGACAACAAGATCCAGGTTTCAGTTGCTTCGGCAGAAAAGGCCGACCCGAGCAAACTCGGACACGTTGCCGCACCGTTCTCGGGCACGGTCACCGTTCAAACCGTCGAAGGCGCTCACGTCGAGGTAGGGCAAGCGGTAGCCAGCATTGAGGCCATGAAGATGGAGGCGACTATCACCTCGAGCGTGGCAGGCATCGTCAGGCGAATCGCGATGCCGAGGACTCAAGCTGTCGAAGCCGGTGACTTGATTCTCGTAGTTGAAAGCGAATAAACCCGCGAGCGTTTAGACTTGGGTTCGTTCATAAGGAGTTTTAAGTGGCATTTCGTGACAAGAAGTCGAAGAAGGCGCAGGAGCAAGACACCGCCATCGAGGGGCACTCTCTAGCCGAGGGTGCGATCGACGCTGGGGCTATCGATGTAGCCCCTGCCACCGCTTCCGTCGCCGTCATTACCGAAGATCCAAAGCCAGTCACCGGGCCGGTCGAAACACCGCGAAGCACCTATTCAAGGCGTGACAGCCTTCGCGGCGAAGCCTTCGATCAGCCAGAGCCAGCGGCGATGCTTACCGCAGACCGACTACTCGACGTCAGCCCAAGAAACCGACCAGCGCCCGAGGGTGCGATGCGTCGCTTCGTCTACTACGTCACTCTCAAACTAATCAACCCGGGCGATTCGCTGAAAGCTCGCGAACGCAAGGCTGTTGACGCCAGAATTTCGGCCCACTTCGTCGGCGGAGCCAAGTTCGTTCCTGTGCTTACCCGTAAGGGTGGCGTAGGAAAAACCACTGTCACCACTCTGCTTGGAATGGCGATGGCTCTGGTTCGTGAAGACCGAGTGGTCGCGATTGACGCCAACCCAGACCGCGGAACCCTTGCCGAGCGCGTGAGCCGAGGCACTCGGTTCACAGTTCGCGATGTGGTTAACAAAGCCGCCGCAATCGACGGCTTCACTGAATTTTCGACCATGGTTTCTCGTGACGCGACCCGATTAGATGTCCTCGCCTCAGACTCCGACCCAATGCTCTCCGAGGCTTTTTCGGAGGGTGACTACAACGTGGTCGCCGATATGGCGGCCCGTTACTACAGCATCGTCCTGACCGACTGCGGTACCGGAATCGTCCACTCGGTCATGCGCCCGACCCTGCAACGAGCCAGCGGTCTCGTGATTGTCTCTGGCGGTTCGGTTGACGAAGCGCGTCTAGCATCAGAGACTCTGACCTGGCTCGAGGCGAACGGTTACGGCGACCTAGTGCGCAACGCTGTTGTGGCTCTGAACACCGCTACCCAGGCCACCCAGTTGGTCAAGCTCGACGAAATCGAACAGCACTTCAAGACTCGTGTTCGTCAGGTAGTCCGAATTCCTTACGACCCAGCTCTGGCTGCCGGTTCGGTTATCAAGTGGGATCAACTGAAGAAGCAGACCAGAACTGCTGCCCGGTTGCTCGCCGCTCACGTAGTTGACGGCCTGGTAGTAGCCGAATAGTTTTGGCTGTTCGCGAAATTCGCCTCTACGGCGACCCGGTCCTTCGCTCCAAATGCGAACCGATAACCGATTTTGAGTCGGCGCGTTCCCTAATTGAAGACCTAATCGACACGACAAAACTGCCCGGACGCGCTGGCGTTGCCGCTCCACAAATCGGCGTGCCGCTGCGTGCCTTCAGCTACAACGTCCAAGGTGAAGTGGGCTACCTAATAAACCCCGAAATCATTTCTGTCGAAGGTGAGAAGACTCTGATCGAAGAGGGTTGCCTGTCGGTCCCAGGCCTGTGGCACGAAACTCCGAGGTTCGCCACGGTAACGGCGAAGGGTTACGACCTAAACGGCGAAAAGGTGACAATCACTGGCGTCGGACTTCTCGCGCAGGCGCTGCAGCACGAGTGCGATCACCTAGACGGCAAGGTTTACCTGGATCGGCTCGAATCGTCAGAGCGCAAGCTCGCGATGCGAAAGCTCAGAGAAAGCGAATGGTTTCTCTAGTTGCCGGCGTAGATGTTATTGACTTCTTTTTCGAAGTCGGACATCACGACGTTTCGCTTTATCTTTAGCGACGGGGTTAGGTGACCGGAGGCTTCACTCAGGTCTGAGTTGATGATCCTGAAGGCTCTAATGGACTCGGCCTTTGAAACCAGTAGGTTCACCTCATCGATAGCGCGCTGAACCTCGTCTAGGACAACCTTTGAGCTAGCGGCATCACTGATCGAGCTGGCTGGGTCGCCGCCGTTATTCGAGAGCCAAATCGGCAGCATCTCGGGATCTAGCGAAATTAGAGCCGCGATGAATGGCTTCTTGTCGCCAATCACCACTGCTTGACCGATTAGCGGATTTGCACGAAGCGGATCTTCGAGAATTGCAGGCGAAACGTTCTTACCACCGGCGGTGATTAGAAGTTCTTTCTTGCGTCCGGTGATAGATAGGAAGCCTTCATCGTCTAATTCACCGATGTCGCCAGTTTTGAACCAGTCGCCATCGAAGGTTTCGGCTGTTGCCGTTGGGTTTCTCCAGTAGCCGCGCATGATGTTGTTGCCGCGAAGAAGGATTTCGCCGTCTTCGGAGATCTTGACCCCGGTGCCTGGCAGCGCTCGACCAACCTTGCCGATCTTCACGCCAATGCTTGGTCGGCCAATAAAGGCTGGGGCTGTGGTTTCGGTAAGGCCGTAGCCCTCGAGGACGGTTAGACCGATGGCTCTAAAGAAGTGACCAAGGCGTTCGCCCATCGGTGCTCCGCCGACTATCGCGTAAGAGATTCTTCCGCCCATCGCAGCGCGAAGCTTCGAATAGACCAAGGTGTCGAACAGTTTGTGCTGCAATTTTTGTTTGAAGCTCGGGCCGCTAGCCGAATCCAACGCACTCGAGTATTCGATCGCAGCCTTCGCTGAGCTGCGGAAAATCTTGCCACGTCCGCTCGATTCTGCTCGCTGTTCGGCTCCGTTGTAGACCTTTTCGAAGACTCTAGGAACGGCGAGCAGGAAGTCTGGCTTGAATGACTGCATCGAAGCAGCGACATCTTTGGCATCGGCTTGGTGAGCCACCGTGATTCCGGCGTGGACGCAGAGGACCTCGATGAATCGTGCAAAAACGTGGGCGAGGGGCAGGAACAAAAGCGTGGTTCCGCCTTCTACCAAGACCTCGGGGATTTCTAGAGTCGCATTTTTGCTTAGTTCGACAAAGCCACGGTGAATCAGCTCACAACCCTTTGGTCGGCCGGTTGTTCCCGAGGTGTAAATCAGGGTGGCAAGGTCGTGAAGCTTTGCGCTCTTGCGTCTGCGCTCGATCTCGGAATCGGCAATTCCCTTGCCGCGTTCCTTGAGAACCGCGACTGCGCCATCGTCGAAGCGCCAAACCTGTTGCGTTAGGGGAGTAGATGAGCTGATTTCGTCGAATCTGGCTTGGTGTTCGGCAGTTTCAAGAAATACGGCTACCGAGTCGCTGTCCGAAAGAATCCACTGCATTTGAGCCGGTGACGAAGATTCATAGATCGGCACCGAAACAGCGCCGGCAAACCAAATGGCGAAGTCGACAAGAGTCCATTCGTAGCTGGTGCGACTCATGATTGCAACGGCTTGGCCAGGCTGAATTCCGCTTGCTACCAAGCCCTTGGCTACCGAGACTACCTCGGCCAAGAACTCAGACGCACTGGTGTTACTCCATGCGCCCTGGTCGTCTTGACGCGAGTAGAGGGCTAGATCTGGCGTCTTATTAGCGCGGTTGACCAGTAAATCGGTGATGTTCTCGGAATCGTCGGAGACCACAAGGGCTGGTAGGTCGTAGGTCTTCATGCCGGAATTCTCCTAAATAACGTCGATGATGGATTTCTAGTAACTCTAGACCTTTAAACTTGTTCATTATGTATGCAATCGGTATCGACATTGGTGGCACGAAGATTGCTGGCGCACTCGTTTCTGAGGACGGCCAGATTGTTCGTGAGCACAAGGTTCCAACTCCGGCCACCGACCCGGAGGCAATCGCCAATGCCGTAGTTGAGCTCGTTACCGAACTTTCGACGGGTGTCGAAGTGGAGGCGGTTGGCGTTGCCGCCGCAGGCTTCGTAGACAACGAAAGATCTACTATCTTGTACTCCCCAAATTTGTCTTGGCGAAACGAACCGTTCAAGGCCGAGCTGGCTTCGCGTCTCGGTATCCCGGTGTTTATCGAAAACGATGCCAATGCTGCGGGTTGGGCCGAGTATCGCTTTGGGGTCGGTCGCGGGGTTAAGCACATGGTTATGTTGACCATCGGAACCGGTGTCGGCGGTGCAATAATCGTCGACGGCCACATGGTTCGTGGTGGCTTCGGCATCGCAGCCGAACTGGGGCACATCAACGTGGTGCCAGAAGGTGTGCTCTGCGGTTGTGGGCAAAAAGGTTGCCTGGAGTCATACGGCTCTGGCACGGCTCTTCTAAAAGCGGCCAAGCAGCTCGTAGCCTCAGGCGCAACCGAAGCAAAGCGACTCGCTGAGTTAGAGGCCGAAGTTGGCAGTTTGACCGGCGTTGAGGTCTACCGGGCAATCCAGGAGCGTGACCCGGGAACTCTGGCACTACTCACCGAACTCGGAACAGTTCTCGGGCGGGCGCTGGCCTCGCTGGTTGCCGTACTTGACCCAGAGTTAGTGGTAATCGGTGGGGGAGTTAGCGTTGCCGGTGATCTTTTGCTCGAACCGATCCGCAAGGCTTACCTCGAACACCTTCCAGCTCGCGGGTTCCGCCCTGAGCTTCGAATCGAAGCAGCCACCTTGGTCAACGATGCCGGGGTGGTTGGCGCTGCCGATCTAGCCCGTATCGAATTGACCAACGACTAAAGTTGAAACCTAATGGCTTATTTCATTCTTAAAAACCTTCTTCTCGGACCGCTGCTGAAGTTGCTGTTCCGTCCGTGGGTTCGCGGAATGGAGAACATTCCAAATTCCGGTGCCGCGATTCTGGCGAGCAACCACCTTTCGTTCAGCGACTCGATCTTTTTGCCACTGCAGTCGAGGCGCCCACTGGTCTTCCTTGCCAAGAGCGAGTACTTCACCGGAAAAGGCGTCAAGGGCGCCTTGGTCCGTTGGTTCTTCAAGGGCACCGGTCAGTTGCCAATCGATCGCTCCGGCGGTAAGGCCTCCGAGGCGGCTTTGAATACCGGCCTGATGGTTCTCGGTGGCGGGCAAGTTCTAGGCATCTACCCTGAAGGCACCAGAAGCCCAGACGGTCGCCTCTACCGGGGGCGCACCGGTATAGCGCGCATGGCACTCGAGGCAAAGGTGCCGGTCTTGCCGGTAGCAATGATCGACACCGAAAAGGTTCAACCGATTGGCAAGAAGCTTCCTCGCATTCGCAGAATCGGAATCGTCGTGGGGGAGCCCCTCGACTTTTCAAGATTCGACGGTATGGAGGGTGACAGAATAGTTCTTCGTGCAGTGACGGACGAGATCATGTATGAACTGATGAAGCTCAGCGGCCAGGAGTACGTGGACGCATATGCATCATCGGTCAAAGAAAAACTGGCACGGGCCAGGTAGGCGGAACTTTTGAATCTCGTAAATGACACGTCGGCAATCAACGACGGACTGGATAACTACCTAAGCCTGCCCGCAGCGCAGCAGCCAACCTGGCCAGACGCGAACGCGTTGGCACAGGCCAAGGCCGAGCTCGCCAAGCGCGCGCCGCTTGTCTTCGCCGGCGAAGTAGACACTCTTCGAGCCAGGCTCGCCGACGCCGCAGCCGGCAAGGCTTTTCTCTTGCAGGGTGGCGACTGCGCCGAAACCTTCGCCGACGCAACGGCCGAAAAGATTCGCAACCGCGTAAAGACCATGCTTCAGATGGCAGTGGTTTTGACCTACGGCGCATCGATGCCGGTCATCAAAATGGGTCGCATGGCCGGGCAATTCGCTAAGCCGAGATCTTCGAACGACGAGACCCGAGAAGGCGTCACTCTGCCCGCTTACCGTGGCGACGCGGTGAACGGCTACGACTTCACCCTCGAGTCGCGAACGGCAGACCCTCAGCGTCTCCTTCGCGCCTACGAGACCTCTTCTTCGACCCTTAATCTAATTCGCGCGTTCACCAAGGGCGGCTTTGCCGATCTTCGCTCGGTGCACGAGTGGAACCGCGGTTTCGCAAACAACCCGGTGAACGCTAAATACCTCTCGATGGCCCGCGAGATTGACCGAGCCATAAAGTTCATGGCCGCCTGTGGCGCCGACTTCGAAGAGTTACGCACCACCGAATTCTTCGTCAGCCACGAAGCGTTGCTCTTTGACTACGAGCGCCCGATGACTCGAATTGATTCACGAACCGGTGCTCCTTACGACTTGAGCGGTCACTTTGTCTGGATCGGTGAGCGAACTCGTCAGCTCGATGGCGCTCACGTTGATTACCTTTCGCGAGTTCGCAACCCGATTGGCGTGAAGCTCGGGCCGACCACATCTACCTCCGACGTCCTATCTCTCATCGATAAACTCGACGCCAACCGCGAACCCGGTCGCCTGACCCTAATCAGTCGCATGGGTGCCGGCAAGGTTCGCGAAGAACTACCAAAGCTGGTCGAAGCAGTCAAGGATGCCGGGGCGACTCCACTTTGGATCACCGACCCGATGCACGGCAATGGAATTACGACTAAGAACGGCTACAAGTCGCGTCGATTCGATGATGTGATGGATGAAGTAGCCGGCTTCTTCGAGGTGCATCGAGCAGCAGGGACTTTCCCTGGCGGAGTGCACGTAGAGCTCACCGGAGACGATGTTGCCGAATGTCTCGGCGGATCGGAGCTTATCGACGAAGGCACTCTGGAAGAGCGCTACGAGTCGCTTTGCGACCCGCGACTAAACCACAGCCAATCTCTCGAGTTGGCATTCTTGGTTAGTGAGTCGCTGACCAAGCGCTAGCGAGAAACGATGGTGACGGTGTCACCAATTCTCAGCGTCGAGCCCTTTGACGCGCTGGCGCTCTTAACCTTCGCGATACCCCATCTCGAGGTCAGCACGTCGGTGTCTACAACAACCTTTAGACCCAGTTGTTCTAGGGCCAACTTGCTCGCGGCGATCGTTTCGCCCACCACCTTGGGCATGATCACCTTGTTCGTGCCCTTCGACACGGTCAGGTCCACCGAAGAACCCTTAGTCAATTCGATGGACTGAGGCACGAGCGAAACCACTTGGCCGCTGGCGACCGTGTCGTTATAAACCTGAGTGACCTTGCCAACCGTCAAGCCGGCAGCGGTTAGTAGGCCTTTGGCGACGTCCAGCGAAACCCCACTCACCACAGGAATCGGACCAAGAGAAATCTTGAGATCGATGTTTGACCCATCGGGCAGCACCGAACCATCGGCACCGGTGTAGTCGTAGATTGTGCCGAGAGGTGCGTCGTTGAACGCCTCCGAGGTTTTGCCGATCCAGAAGTTCGCCCCCCGAAGCGTCGCGGTGGCTTCGACCAAATTCTTGCCAAGCAAGCTTGGAACTGAGTTGAGCTTTGGGCCGATAGAGAGATAAGCCTTTAGAGTTCCACCACGGATCAGGTACGAGCCGGCTACCGGATCGGTACGGGTCACCGAGCCAACGGGCTGGTCGCTGTTTTCATCAATCGTGATCAGTTTTATCGGGAGCAGCCCGACGGTGCTCTGAGCATCGGCCGCTGACATTGAAACCAGGTTTGGAACTGTGATCACAGCGCCCGGGCCAGTCCCGAACCACCAGCCGACGCCCAAGCCAAGCAGTATCGCGCTCACGGTGATTGCCAACCAGGTGGCCAGTCTTCTTTTCGGCTTTGGCTCTTCGTCTAGGTCTTCAAGGTCGGCGGGGCTTATCAATTCGGTTTGATCCGAAATTCGTTCGGTACCTTGCGCTATGACCCTGGTTTGATTCTCCTGTTTCGAGACCAGGGCCAAAGACTTCAGCTCCGAAAGCATTTCGGCCGCAGTATCAAACCTGAGGGCGGCGTCTCGGTTGGTGGCCTTGAGTACGAATGTGTCGATTGCTGCGCTCACAGCAGGGTTCAAGGCGCTCGGAGCGGCGACTCTCTCGTAAAGGTGGGCCTTGGCCACGGCTTTCGAGTCACCTTCGAATGGCTGTCGACCCGTGAGCAGCTCATACAGTGTCACGCCAATTGAATAGATGTCGCAGCGGGGATCCAAGCGTTCACCACGGAGGACTTCGGGAGCCGTGTAAGCGATGGTTCCGTAGAGCGGGCTGCCTTCGGCTTGGATTTGGGCGGTGGGTCTTGCGAGTCCGAAATCGGTGAGCTTTATGCGTCCGTCGTTGGCCAGAATGATGTTCTCTGGTTTCACGTCTCGATGGATCACGCCGACCTTGTGCAGGGCCGAAAGCCCAGCCAACACGGAGGCGATTACGTCTATCGCTCGATTGGGTTCGATGGTTACAAATTTTGCCAGGATCTGCCTGAGGGTTTTGCCTTCGACGAGTTCCATCACCAGGTAGTCGGACCCACCCTCTACACCTTGATCGAAGACGTTTACCAGGTTTGGGTGACTTACCTTCGCGGCTAGTTTCGCCTCGTCAAGAAAGGAGGTTTCGTAGCCGGGTGAGTCGATGAATTCGTGTTTGACCACCTTTATTGCAACGTCGCGCTCCAACCTCAAGTCGTGGGCTCGATAGACCAAAGCCATGCCACCCTCGGCAAGGAAGGCGTCGATTCGGTAGCGCTCAGAGAGCACTGTGCCATTGGGCAGGGGGTAGGAAGT
>WLPL01000022.1 GCA_009698805.1 Actinomycetota bacterium
AATCAAATTTCTGGGCTTTAGCTCAGTTTCGCTAGCCACTTTTCTACCTCGACCGCGGTTCTAGGCAACGCTGCGCTCAGATTTTCGACACCGGTTTCGGTAACCAAAACGTTGTCTTCGATCCGAACACCAATGCCACGAAGCTCGGCCGGCACCATCAGGTCATCCGGCTGAAAGTAGAGCCCGGGTTCGATGGTGAAAATCATTCCAGGGGTCAAGACCTGATCTAGGTAAAGATCGCGCTTAGCTTGTGCGCAATCGTGGACGTCGAGACCGAGGTGATGACTGGTGCCGTGAACCATCCAGCGGCGATGCAGCTGGTTTTCTGGCTTGAGCGACTCCTCGGGGCTGATCTTGATGAAGCCCCACTCGGCTACGGTTTCGGCAATCACTCGCATGGCTTCGGCGTGCAATTCGCGAAACGCCAGCCCTGGCTTGGCAATCGCGAACACGGCGTCAGCTGCTTTTAGAACGGCGTCATAGACCCTGCGCTGGGCCTCGGTGTACTTGCCATTGACCGGAATCGTGCGGGTGATGTCGGCGGTGTAGAGGCTGTCAACCTCGACGCCGGCGTCGAGAAGAAGAAGGTCGCCGTCTTTGATCGGCCCGTCGTTGACCATCCAGTGCAGGATGCAGGCGTGATGGCCGGCGGCAGCGATGGTCTCGTAGCCGAGGTCGTAGCCTTCGATTCGAGCCTGAGAGAAGAACGAGGTTTCGACCACACGCTCGCCGCGGTGGTGACCGACGGCAACGTGAAGGTTCTTGGCAACCTCTTCGAAGCCCTTGACGCTCGCGGCAACTGCCTTGCGCATCTCCGTGATTTCCAGCGCGTCTTTCACAAAACGCATTTCGCTTAGAAACTCGACCAGTTCTTCATTTTCGAGGGTCAATACTTCGGAGTCGTGTAGCCCGGCCCTGAAATCGTCGAGCTCGCCGAGTGCTTTGGTGTCGATATCTAGCAGAGCTGAAACCTGAGCGAGGGTTGGCCGTGGACCTAGCCAAAATTCGCCGATAACCGAGTTGGCAAAAAACTCTTCGCTGTCGCGACCAGCGGTTTCGCGGAGGTAGACGGTTTGGGTGCTGTGTCGAGTATCGATAACCAGGACGCTGTCAGGCACGGTGACCGAACCCCAGCCGGTGAGGTGAGTGAAGGCCGCGTGTGGGCGGTAGCGGTATTCGGTGTCGTTCGAGCGCTGTTTCATCGCTCCCGAGTGAATGAGTAAGACCTTGCCCGCAAATTTATCGGCAACCACCGCTCGCCGGCCCTTGGCCATTGGTGCCATCTCAGCTCTGGCCGGAAGCGAATTGTCACGGTCGGCCCAGTTTGCCGAGATGTACTCGAGAAACTTGGGTCCGTGGGGTCGGTGAGAGCGGTAGCTCCCGCGCTCGGCGATGGGTGCTTCGGCTGGCTTTTGATCTTCGTTGCTCATGGGTACATCCTGCCATTTTCAAAGCCTTTACGCTTAAGGCAAGGAAAGGCAGTTTTGAAGATCGACTTGCACACGCACAGCACCCACTCCGATGGGCGTGAAGACGTGCGCATAATCTTTGAATCGGCACAATCCGCAGGAGTCGACGTCCTCGCCCTGACCGACCACGACTCAACCGCCGGCTGGGCAGAGGCCGCCAGTGTCGCTCGAGAACTGGGTATGGGTTTTGTGCCCGGCATCGAAGTGACCACGATGGCGCAGGGCCTAAACAAACCCTTTAGCGTGCACCTGCTCGCCTACCTGCCGGATCCAAACAACACCGAGTTGCAGAGCGTGCTTCGCAAGACCGTGGTTGCTCGCGAACAACGCTTGCGCGACATCACCGCTCTGGTGGCTAACGGCTGGCCAATTACCTGGGACGACGTGCTCGCCCAATTGCGCGAAGGCGCGACCATGGGTCGACCGGCCGTTGCCGACGCTCTGATTGCCGCCGGGCACTTTGCCAACCGCGGTGAGGTTTTCGATCGGGTTCTCTATGACGGCAGCGAGTACTACGTTTCGAACGAGTCGGCTCCCGATGTTTTGTCGGCAATCGAACTGATACTAAATGCTGGGGGAGTGCCGATCATCGCTCACCCACTAGGACGCTCGGCAGGCGGTCACGCGCTACCGGAGGCACACTTTCGAGCCATGATTGAAGCCGGTTTGGCAGGTTTCGAGGTTTACCACCGCGACGTCCCAGACTTCGCAAGAAAATGGTTGCTCGGGCTAGCGAAAGAGTTTGACCTGATAGTCACCGGCTCAAGCGATTACCACGGGCTTACCGGCAAAGATAATCGCCTAGGCGAAAACCTAACCGTGCCAGAAATGCTGGAGCGAATAGCCGCTCTGGGGTTCAGCGAAGTAATTTACCCCTGAGTGCCACCGCGGGTGCGGCGACGCTGACGGTCTGAGTTTGCTTCGCGTGGAGCAGCGGTTCTGGCCACCGGCTTGTCACCCTGTGGGCGTCGAGGTCCGCGGTCACGGCTTCCCTGAGGCTTGCGGTCAAGCTGCGGCTTGCGCTCCTCGGGCTTTGCCGGAATCAGGCGACCCTTGGTGCCCTTGGCGATTCCCAATTCGGTAAACAGGTGCTCAGAAGAAGAGTAGGTCTCAAGTGGCTCTGGCACACCGAGCTCTAGAGCATCGTTGATGTGCTTCCAGCGGTTCAGATCATCCCAGTCAACAAAGGTGATTGCGATTCCGGTGCGACCAGCGCGACCGGTTCGGCCGGTGCGGTGCAGGTAGGCCTTCTCGTCTTCTGGCACGGTGTAGTTGATCACGTGGGTGACGTCGTCAACGTCGATGCCTCGAGCGGCGACTTCGGTGGCAACCAAGATGTCTTTCTTGCCGGTCCTGAACGAAATCATCGAGCGCTCGCGGGCCTCTTGAGACATGTCGCCGTGCAGAGCGGTGGCTTTGAAGCCGCGCTCGACTAGCTCGTCGGCAACCTTGCCTGCCTGACGCTTGGTGCGGCAGAAGATGATTGTCTTGCCGCGACCCTCGGCCTGCAGGATTCGACCGACGCACTCGTCCTTGTCGAGCGCGTGCGCACGGTAGAAGAACTGCTTGATGTCTGCTTTGGTGTGGCCTTCGTCTGGGTCATTCACGCGAATGTGCACCGGGCGGTTCTGGTACTTGCGGGCGAGCTGAACGATGGTGCCCGGCATGGTTGCCGAGAACAGCATGGTCTGGCGACCCTCCGGGGTGTAGGCAAACAGACGCTCTACGTCTGGCAAGAAGCCTAGGTCTAGCATCTCATCGGCCTCGTCGAGAACCATGAAGCGGATGTTGCCAAGGTTGAGAAGCTTCTGCTTGCTGAGGTCGATTAGGCGACCAGGGGTGCCAACGATGATCTGCGCGCCGGCTTCGATTTCGGCAACTTGACCCTCGTATGACTTGCCGCCGTAGATTGCGGCAACGGTGGTGCTGCGGTTTGCGGTAGCGGTCACGAGGTCTTCGGCAACCTGAATAGCAAGTTCGCGGGTTGGCACGACGACTAGAGCCTGAGCGCCTTTGGCGGGGTCAAGACCCAGCGATTGGATCAGTGGAAGGCCGAAGCCGAAAGTCTTGCCTGTGCCGGTCTTGGCCTGGCCGATGATGTCCTGGCCGGTGAGGGCAAGCGGGATCGCCTGCTCCTGAATTGGGAAAGGGTTGGTAATACCCTTAGCCTCGAGGGCATCTACGATGTCTTGATCGATGCCCAGATCTTTGAAAGTCAAAAAGTCTCCTATAGTTACGCCAAGTCTACTTTGGCGCGAGGGCTTGAGCCTCAGGTATCTTTGTATGGTGTTCGAATGGCTTAAGAAACTCCGCGCGGTTGCCCGTCGCATCGCTCTGCCTATCCGTGAAGAACGCGCTCCTCGAAACATGGGCAAGATCGACCTTCGCCCATACACCCCCGAACCAAAAATCTTCCTCGGCCAGTTGGCCTACCTGAAGCTCACCCAGTTCGAGATTCTCACCGACGAACTCAAGTTTTCGCCAAACACTCATTACAAGGCAGAACTTAGCGAGGCCGCTGCCAAGAGTTTCGAAAAGTACCGTGCCATCGCGAGCATCCTGGCCGGATTGGGCTTTGAAGCAACCGACGCGATGGAGCCGTTCACCGAACGCATCGGAAACTTCCATTCTCGAACCACAGGAATGGACTGGTACGAAACGGTGATCAAGGTCTACCTCGTCTACGGTTTGCTTGACGACTTTTACCGTCGTTTGGCGGTTGGTCTCACTCCGGCTCTTCGCGAGCAGGTCGAGGACGCGCTCGCCGACGACACCTTCGAACAGTTTGCCAAGCGAGTCCTGGTTGAGTCGATGGCCGAGAGTGAACAGCTAAAGAGCAGGCTTGCGCTCTGGGGCAGGCGCTTGATGGGTGATGTTTTGCTCGAGCTTCGCGCGGCCTTCGACAACCGCAAGCTAGCCGGGATTTCTAAAGGTTCAAAGTTGACCATCGAGCAGGAGCGCGAAGTCAATCTCGCGGCTTACACCAAACTCGAGCCGCTGGTAGGCGACATGATCGCCGTTCACTCCCTGCGCATGGACGCGCTGGGTCTTTCGGCCTAGGAGTTTTTTAGAGCTTCGCGGGCGTGGATTCTTGCCGCCGCGACTCGAGAAGAGGCAATGATCATTGCCACTGGCATGACCAACATGATGATGATCCAGATCCAGGCTTCCTCGTATTTGAAGCCGACCCAGGTCAAGATGATCCAGATTACCGAACCGGTTACCGCTGCCACTGCTGGCGGAACCAGAGTGCCGTATTCGCCGGCGCGGGTGGTCAAGTAAGGAGCAACCAAACCGAGTAGAACGGCGTAACCAAGAATTAGTAAAACTTCCATTAGGCGATGAACCCCACTCGTCGTGACTCTTCGGCACCGCATTCCACGTAACCGATCGAGGTTACGGGAACCAAGAACAGGCGACCCTTGTTGTCTCTAAGTTTTAGGAGTTTGGAACCGGTCTCGATGGCACTTGCCACGAGTGACTCCACCTCGGCCGCGCTCTGGTCGCTCTCGAACGATAGCTCTCTAGGGCTGTTTTGAATGCCGATACGGATATCCACGGTTACCTTTCTGTCTTGCGTCTCTAGATTACGACAGAGAACCGACAATAAAGTCGGTGGTCGCCTGTATTCTCACTTTCAATGGCAACTACCACTTTTCGCAACCACGGCCTCGAATTTGCCGATCACCCGCTTTCGGCGTCGCAGCAACAAGTAGCCTCCCTCGAGGCTTCTGCAAAGGCCGTCGTTTACGGTGCGCCCGGCTCGGGCAAAACTTCTGCCCTCAAGGCGCTTTACCTTGCCCAGCTAGCCAAGGGCCTTCAGGCCCACAATGTTTTGGCGCTCACCGCCAGTCGCGACGCCGCGAATCTTCTGCGCGACGAACTTGCTCTGGCCAATCAGGGCGCAACCGCGGGCCCCATGGCCCGCACACTTGCCAGCTTTGCCTTTTCGGTTTTGCGCGAAGACGCGTTAGCCACCGGTACCCGTTCACCCGAGCTGATCAACGGCTCTGAGCAGGATCGAATCCTGGGCCAACTTTTAGCCGAGGAGCTCGAAGCCGGAATTTCGGCTAATTGGCCACCACAAATCGTCAAAGACGTCATTTCGCTTTCCGGCTTTCGTGCCGAACTCCGCGAACTGTTCACGGTTTGCCTCGAGCACGGGGTAACCCCGGCCGAGTTGCGAGCCACCGGCGCAGATCACGGCCAACAGGTCTGGGTGGGCGCAGCCGACGTCCTAGAAAAGTATCTCGAACACCTGGCAACCCCTGCCAACGACAACCGCCACGACCCATCCACGCTTCTGACCAAGGCCGCCGAGCTCCTCGAGTCGAAGCCTCGCCCAGCCTTCGTGACCGACGTGAAACTGGTAATCGTTGATGACGCGCAAGAGCTCACCCCGGGTGCCAAGCACCTACTCAAGGTTTTGGTTTCGCAAGGCGCCGGCCTAGTTTTGCTCGGCGACCCTGACAGCGCAACTCTTGGGTTTCGCTCGGCCGATCCACAATCTATGCGACTCCTGATCGACGAAGTAGCTGGTTCTGCCGGAGCCAAGACGATCATGCTCGAGCACGATCACAAGGTTCGCCCAGAGGCAATCTCGATTGCCATGGCAAACATTGCGAAGGCCATGCCGCCCGAGCTTGCGGGCCCGCAACGCAAGGTGCACGGCGCAACCAACCTGGTGCCTGGCGCAGAGGTCGAGGGCAAGGTGTTTGACACCTCAACCAGCGAGTCTGCCTGGGTGGCTAGGCGGTTGCGCGAACTGCATCTAAACGAGGGAATCGAATGGGGCGAGATGGCCGTGGTCGCAAGATCGCGCACGCTGCTCGAAAACTTCGCCGCCGCTCTGGCCAGCGAGAGCGTCCCGGCCAGCGTTTTGGGCAGCAAGTCCGCGCTTCGCGACGAATTCGCTAGTGGCGATCTTTTGCGTCTTGCCAAACACGTGCTCGACGACGAACCGGTTGACTACCGAGGTGCCTTTGCGCTGCTCGAATCGCCTTTCTGCGACCTCGACAGCCTCGGCCTTCGTCGCCTGCGTCGCCAGCTGCGCCAGGCCGATCTCAACGAGGGCCTGAATCGCACCGGCGACGAACTCGTGGTGGAGCTGTTCAACGCACCAGGCACAGTGGCCACTCTCGAAAGCAAAGAGGCAACCGCCGTCACCGAGTTCGTCGCTCTACTCGAGAACGCCAAGCGCCTCGTCACCGACGAACGCAGAACCGCAGAAGACCTGCTGTGGCATTTTTGGAACGGCTCTAAGCCGATGCGTTTCTGGCCACTCCAGACCAAGAACGTAGGCGAGGTGGCCGTGCAAGCGGGCCGCAACCTAGACGCAGTGGTGGCGCTGTTCGCCGCGGCCAACCGCTACGTGGAGCGCAATCCGAACGGCACGATTCGCACGTTTATCGAAGACCAGCTCTCGCTTGATCTCCCGCAGGACACCCTCGCGATTGGCGCGCGCGACAACGAGCGAGTGCTTTTGCTGACGTCGGCCGCCCTGATCGGCCGACGCTTCAAAGTCGTGGTGATTCCACAACTGATCGAAGGCGTTTGGCCCAACCTTAAGCCGCGGTCTTCGCTATTGGGTGCTGTTTCACTCGATGAGCTTTTGACTAAGAAGAGCGAAAACACCGACCTGGTGCGAAGCGAACTCCCAGAGGAGCTAAGGCTTCTCAACAAGGCCGTCGGTGCAGCCACCGATTTGCTAGTGGTCACCGCAGTTGACGGCGACGAATCGCAAATATCGCAGTTCGTCTCGCTAGTTCTCGGGCAGATTCCCGAGACCGAGGGCTACGGAGCACCGCGCTACACGTTGCGCGGCACGGTTGGTCGAATGCGTCGAACCATTCTCGAAACCACGAACGAAACCGAGCGCCTAGAGGCCGCCTACGGGCTGGCCAGGTTGGCCGCCGAGGGCATTGCCGGTGCCGACCCGGAACAGTGGTACGGCATCCTCGATCTCTCAACCGTTGAAGCGCTGGTAGTTCTCGACGGCGAAAAACAGGTCTACGTTGCACCTTCCCAACTCGACGACTTCCTGAAGTGCCCGTTGCACTGGTTCATCAAGCACCACGGCGGGCGCGAGGGCAGCTTTGAGGCAAACTTCGGAATCCTGCTCCACAAGGTTCTAGAAGAAACCGCCAACATCGACGAAGCCACACTGTGGAGCGGGGTCGAATCGAAGTGGCACACTCTCGACTTCGAGGCCGAATGGCTCGAAAAGAAAGAGAAACGTAAGGCCCGCAAGATGGTGACCAGGCTTGCCGGCTACCTTGCCGCTCAAGAGCGAGACGGCTACGAGCTAATCGGTACCGAAGTGAAGTTCAACTTCCAACTCGGCGACGCCTACGTCTCGGGCACAGTCGACCGCATCGAACGCAATGCCGAGGGTCAGGTCATGATCGTCGACCTCAAGACCGGTCGCAAAATTTCCAAAGAAGAAGTGAAGGTTCACCCCCAGCTCGGGCTCTACCAGCTCGCGTTCGAGCAAAAGGCTTTCGGCGACATAATCCGCGATGGCGACCGACTCGAAGGGGCCAGGCTTGTCTTCGTTTCCGAAGATTCCGGAGTGTTCGACCAAGAGGCAATCAACTCGCCAGAGGCCGAATTCGGCATCGAGTACTTCGCCGGCATCCTGCAAGAGTCGGCAACCGAGATGGCTATGGAGAAAAAGCTGTTCATCGCCAACATCGGCAGCCACTGCACGAGCGATCGCTACGGCGCCTGTGCAATCCAACTAGTACCGGCGGTGTCTTATGTCGAATAACAAGTTCTCCGCCGATCAGGTTTTCCTAGCGGTCAAGTCCAAAGAACAACTCGCGAATAATCCGAACCTGAGCCTCACCGAGGAGCAGCGCGCTGCAGTCGAGCAGTCACCAACCGATGCACCGAGCCTGGTTGTCGCCGGAGCCGGTAGCGGCAAGACCGAACTCATGGCGGTTCGCGTGCTTTGGCTGGTCGCCAACGGTTATTCGCTACCGAGCGAAATCCTAGGCCTAACCTTTACGAGGAAGGCTGCCTCAGAGCTCTCCAAGCGCATCAACAACGGCCTGCTAACGCTTTCGCGAACCGAGTTTTGGCCATCGGAGCTTCGTGACAAACCATTCGCAGCTCCAAATATTTCGACTTACAACGCGTACGCAAATTCGCTGTTTCACGATCACGCCCTAGCGCTCGGCTACGAACCAGACTCGATCCTCCTCACCGATGCATCTCGCTACCAACTGGCTCGAGAGGTGGTTCTCAAATACGGCAGCGACGTCGATCCGAGACTCGATGAATCGGATTCATCGTTGAACACCATCGTCGAGGCGGTCCTTTCGATCGCCAGCGAGATGGCCGACAACGGGGTAACCGCAGAGCAGATCGGCTCTTTCGTAGAAGAGACCTACAACCGCATCGCTTCGCTACCGGCGAAGAATCAAACTCCAGAAAATCCGATCCCGACCACGCGGTTCAACACCTGGAAGGACTTCTTCCAGTCGGGGTTGGTCGCCAACCTTGCGGGTCGTTTCATCGAAGAGAAGAAACTGCGCGGAATGGTCGACTACAGCGACCAGGTAGCGCTTGCCGCAAGAGCAGTCGAAATGATGCCCGATTTGGTTGCTGGTCGCGAGCGTTCGCTTTACAAACACGTCCTGCTCGATGAATACCAAGACACCAGCACCCTGCAGACCAAATTACTCCGCGGCCTCTTCGCCCAGCACTCGGTCTTCGCGGTCGGTGATCCAAACCAGTCAATCTATGGCTGGCGAGGAGCTAGCGCCTCAAACCTGCGCGAATTCATCACAGACTTCGGCACTCCCGAGCGAGAGGTTGTTCAGTTTCCGCTGCCCACCTCTTGGCGAAACCCTAGCGGCGTGCTCAACCTGGCCAACGACCTGCTCGAAGAACTCCGCCAAGAACCAGCCTTCGTAACCAGAGGACTAAACCAGAAGCAACTCGAGGAGCTTTCGCACAGTCGAATCAAGGCCGTCAAACTGACCGCCAGGCCTGGCGCTCAGGTCGGCGACACTGAAATCGCGTACCTGCAAACCCAAAGCGAAGAGGCCGAACACGTGGCCAAGTGGTTTGCTGCCAAGTTGCACACCGAGCCAGGCGAGCCAAAGCCGACCGCGGCTCTCTTGCTTCGTTCGAAGGGCAGCACCGAAAAGTATGTCGTCGCCCTTTCGGCGCAAAAGATCCCTTACCAGGTTGTCGGCGTTGCCGGCCTGCTCGAGATGCCCGAGATCGTCGATCTGGTTGCCGCACTCAAGGTGGTTCACAACCCGACCTCGGGTGGTTCGCTGTTGCGCCTGCTCGCCGGGCCAAGATGGCGAATCGGAGCCAAGGATCTTCAGCAGCTTTACCTGTTTTCCAAAAAGATTGCGGGCTTCAACAACGAGGAGCAGGTAGACCTGCAGGGCGAAGAGGTTGGTTTCTCGGTTGTCGATGCAATCGATGAACTTCTCGATCGCAAGACGGTCAAGACCGGAATCAGCGAAACCGGTCTGGTCAGAATGCGTGACTGCGCAAAACTGTTCCGCAAGCTGCGTTTTCAGACCGGCTTGCCGCTGAGCGAGTTTGTGCGAGTGGTTGAGCAAGAGCTCTGGCTCGACATTGAGCTCACGGCCAACCCGAACAACGCCCAACCCATGGCCAATCTAAACTCGTTCGCAAACGTGGTCGCGAACTACGCCAACGGTTATCACTCGACACTCGGAGGGTTCCTCGAGTGGCTTGATTTCGCCGCTGGCAAAGAAAGCTTCGACCCGCCTTCGGTTTCGGCAACCCCGGGCACCGTTCAGATTTTGACAGTGCACAGCGCAAAGGGTCTCGAATGGGATCTTGTGGCTGTTCCGATGCTCGTTGACGGCACGTTCCCCTCAAGCGTCGGTGGCAATAAGGGCTGGGTCAACGGCAAGGGTTTGCCTTACCACTTGCGCGGCGACGCAGCCTCGCTGCCTCGTCTCAGCTTCGAAAATGCCACCGAGCAAACCGACATCGACAAGGCATACAAGGTGTTCAGTTCAGAAGATGTCCGCGAATACAAGTACCGCGAAGAGCGCAGACTCGCCTATGTGGCGGTCACCAGAACCAAGCTTTCGCTGTTGGTCTCCGGTTCGTTCTACAAGGGTGCCAATAAGGAGCCTTCGGCACCGTCACCGTTCCTTCTCGAACTCGCTGGTAGCAACGAACCAACAGTGAAGATTCACAACGGAACCGGCGACCCGGACTCACCGCTACCGGTCTACGAAGAGTTGAGCGAAAACCCAGACGACTCGGCAAACCTAACCATTGTTTGGCCGATGGACCCTCTGGGTGCAAAGCACCGCCCTAGGGTTGAGGCCGCGAGAGAGCTCGTGCAGAGTGCAATCGATGCTCCGAACGCATCGAAGGTCGACGCCGAGATCGACCTGCTACTCGCAGACCTCGAAGAGAGCTTAACCAGAGCCTCTCAGGCAGTGCTTCCGGTTCGAATTCCCGCTTCAAGGTTCAAGGAGTTCTTGCTCGAAACCGATCAGGTCGCCGAGCTCTACCGCCGCCCTGTGCCTCGCGAACCTTTCGCAGCGACCATGGCCGGCACCCTGTTTCACACCTGGGTAGAGGAGCGCTTCGGAGTTTTCAGCACCAAGGAAGAACTCGACGTTCAGGTCGAAGCCATCGACGACGGCAACCCCGCGCTAAACATCGAAGACCTAAAGGCGATCTTCGAGGAGTCTCGGTTTGCCAAGATGACGCCCGCCGACATCGAGTGCGAGATTCAGGTGACAATCAAGGCAAACACCTTCATCTGCAAGATCGACGCAGTATTCAAAACCGAGAACGGTTTCGAAATTGTCGACTGGAAGACTGGCGTCGCACCGAAATCCGATGACGACATTGCCGAAAAGGCGCTACAGCTGGCCTTGTACCGAATGGCGTACTCGAAGTTTCACAACATCGACCCCGACCTAATCGAGGTTTGCCTCTACTACGTGAACGAAAATCTGGAGATTAAGCCCGAGCAAGTAAAGTCGGCCGAAGAGTTGCTAGAAATGTGGAGTGCGGTTTTGGCCAAGGTTTCAGACTAAAAAAGTTCGTCGTCGGTCTTTTCTGGCAGTTCGATTTCTCGGGTTTTATCGTCCACGAAAGTCATGTGGGTGTCCTGCTCGACCACGAGCTCTGGTTCGACGTCGTCCGCCGTTTCTAGAAAACCGCCACCCGAACTGGCAAATGAGCCGGCGATCAAAACCGGTGCGATGCCTTCTTCGACCTCGGCCGCTAGACCACCGAGCATTGCGACTCCGTCGGCGACAATCGACTCGTCGCCAGTTGTGATGCCGTGCAAAAGCCAACTGCCACGAGTCAATTCGTCGTACAGGTGAGCGCGGGCGCCAAGGTTAGGGTCGGTGGTCTCTCGCGCCGAGAGGTAGGCGAACCTAGCGGCATCCATAAGTTCATTGACCCCGGGAGCCGCCAACCAAGCGAAGTCTTCGGCTGGGTCGCCAACTTTTAGGCCGTGCCAACCGAGCACGCCGCTAACTTGGCCATCGAGTTCAAGCACGTTGACCGAATTTAGGTTTGAGTGCACCGCAGTTGGGGTGAAACGGAACAGGTTGACGTTTTCTAGCGCCTCGCTCCAGCGGTCAAGGAGTACCTTCGGAATCTTCCCGGTGCCGGCCAAGCGGTCGAGCTGGTTTAGCCGAAGACGGATGGTTTCCTGAGCCGAAAACTCTGGGAATCCGGCCTCTTGAATTAGTTCGGAAGAGATGCCGTGGATCTTGGCGATCGTCGCTCCGATGCTCTCGACTAGCGTTCCGGTGGCGTCAAGGCGGCCGAGATCGATTGGCTTGCCGTAGACAAAGTCAAAAACTATGGCTGGGCGAAAACCTCTAGCGCGAGTCTCGCCAACGACCTTGCTCACCTTGAATGGGAGCCCTAAGGAGCCCACCAACTTGAGGGCCGCAACTTCGGTCGCTAGCTCTAGCGAGGCTGCATCGGTCGAACCCATTCGAACGGCATAGTGGTTTCCGTCGCCGTCGGTGAGCATCGCAGAGTCAATTGACCCGCCCTGTTGGCTGGTCAGTTCTTTCACGTCGCGGAAGCCGAGATTGGAAACGGCGTCGGTCGCGAGTGAGGCTAAAATCAAGGAGTTACCCATGGATTCAGGTTAGAAGCATTTAGGCCAGGTTCCATGTATCGCCACGACAGTAGAAGGCAAGAATGCAGTTTCGCGGAGCAGTGCAACTAGACCTGCCGCTCGCTCGCGCTTCGATCGACCGAGACTATTTGGCGCGAACCAGACCAGAACTTTTTGATGAGCTTTGGTCGGAACCAGCGACCCGCGTCTTGCCGATGTTTCAGGGAGCGGTGTTACTAGATGCTCAATCCCTCCGCTTGCTGCCGGTTGATTCGGTGCCCTCGGCTCAGTACCGGGTCTATCTTGGTCGCGACGAAATAGGTCCAGTGGTTTTGGCGGTGCTCAGCGAAAACGCGGCTAACCAGCTAGAGCCCGATAGCAATAATTGGCACCACCTGCGTAAGACCGGCGCTGGCCTCAGTGACCGTGACGCCGGGCTTTTCACCCAAGGCCTCGCAATCGCGAACTGGCACTCAACCCACCAGCACTGCCCGCGCTGCGGCACCCCAACTCTGATCGAATCGGGCGGTTGGGTGAGGCGCTGCTTCAAGGACGACACCGAACACTACCCGCGAACCGACCCGGCGGTGATCGTCGCAGTCATAGACGAACAGGACAGAATCCTGCTTGGCTCTCAGGGTGTTTGGGAGGAGAACCGCTGGTCGATTCTCGCGGGCTTCGTCGAGCCCGGTGAAAGCCTAGAGGCCGCGGTTTCTCGAGAAATGTTTGAAGAGGCTGGTGTAACGGTCACCGAGACTAGTTACCTCGGCTCGCAGGCCTGGCCGTTTCCATACTCACTGATGCTCGGCTTTGCCGCCCGGGTGCATGGCTCAAGCACGACTCCGGACGGCGACGAAATCGAGAAACTCCGCTGGTTCACCCGCGAGGAGATAGCCGCCGAAGCACATGAACTGCTTCTGCCTAACCGAGTTTCGATTTCCCGCTCGATCATCGAGCTTTGGTACGGCAGCGAAATCGTTTCGGCCTCGGAGGCCGAGTGAACGCCGAGAAGATTCTCGAAGCCCTAGACCCCGAGCAGCGCGAGGCCGCAACCGCACTGGTTGGTCCGGTCTGTATCTTGGCCGGCGCCGGCACCGGCAAGACCCGAACTGTCACGCATCGAATCGCCTACGGGATCGCCAAGGGTTACTATTCGGCCAATCGGGTCATGGCGTTGACCTACACCAACCGAGCGGCTGGCGAGCTCCGAGCCCGTCTTCGCGGTCTAGGTATTCCCGCGGTTTCGGTTCGGACCTTTCACGCCGCGGCTCTCAGCCAACTCGAGTTCTTTTGGCCGCAGTACGCGGGAGTCCCGGCACCGCGGATCCTCGAATCCAAAGCGAAACTGATAGCTCAGCTGGCCGAGGCGCAAAAATTGCACTTCGACTCGGGCACGATTCGCGACCTCGCCGCCGAGATCGAGTGGCGCAAGTACTCGATGCTGAGTCTCGACGAATACGAGACCGCTCTCGAAACCCGCCCACCGATTTCGGGCGTTAGCAAGAGGGCAAACCTCGAACTTCAGGCAGCCTACGAAGACGCCAAGATTAAGGCGCAGCGACTCGACTGGGAAGACGTCCTCATTTTGACTTTGGGTCTTCTGCGGGCCGAACCGCGGGCCCTCGCGCACGTTCAGCAGCAGTACCGGTTTTACACGGTCGATGAATACCAGGACATCAGCCCGCTGCAGCACGCACTTCTCGACGCCTGGCTCGGTGATCACAGTGATCTTTGCGTGGTTGGCGACCCGAACCAGACCATTTACTCGTTCACCGGCGCATCGAGTGACTTTTTGCGACGCTTCTCGAGCCGATACGAAGGCGCGACAGTGGTTCAGCTCACTCGCAACTACCGCTCTACCGGCCAGATAATCGCGCACGCCAACCGCCTCACCCGCGGCGAGGCAGGGGTTGAGCCGCTTCAATCGATGGGCGAGGTCGGCAGGGCACCGCTAATCCAGGGCTTCGAGAACCCGGCCGAAGAGGCAAAGGCCGTTGCCAAGCAGGTTCGAAGTCGCATCGATCAGGGAGCCAAGCCACACGAAATCGCCGTGCTCTACCGAATCAACGGGCAGTCCGAGGCTCTAGAAACCGCTCTAGCCGAGGCCGGCATCGATGTTCAAGTGCGCGGCGGTGAACGCTTTTTCAGTCGCAAAGAAGTTCAGGCAGCAACCCGTGCCGTTCGAGCCGAGGTCTCGGTTCAGACCGATAAACCGCTTTTCCAAACCGTTAGCGACATCATGCGGTCGCTGGGTTGGGCTGCAGCCGCACCAGAAACTGCAGGCGCAGGCCGTGACAAGTGGGAGTCCCTAAACGCTCTAGTCATGATTGTCGACGAGATGCCCGATGGTTCGACGCTCAGTGATTTCGCCAACGAATTAGACGAGCGTCAGCGTTCGCAGCACGAACCACTTCGAAGCGCGGTGACCCTGTCGACGATTCACGCCGCCAAGGGCTTGGAGTGGGGCGAGGTTTACCTGATCGGGGCGAGCGAGGGATACCTGCCGATAACCTACGCAAAGACCGAAGCGGAGTTAGCCGAGGAACGGCGTCTTTTCTACGTCGCCATCACTCGTGCAAAGTCCTCGTTGTGGCTTTCTTGGAACCGGCCCGGCCAGCAGTCCAGATTCTTTGCTCAACTCCAGGGTGCAAACTAACCGCAATCGCACATTTCGTGTCGCTTCCAGCTCCAGTTCTCGACGCGTCCGCTAGCCACTTCGAGTCGCGCTCCTTGAAACTCGGCTTCTTGTTCTGGGCTATCGATTGCCCGCAGAATTTCACCCACCGAAATTGCCGCGGCAAATAATCCGCTTCGCGAGTCTTGAAGATAGTCGATTCGACCGAGCAACTGCGAGGCGATGGCCGGCCACGCGGCGTCGGCGTCGGTTTTGTGTAGTTCAAGGCAGCCCAGGCAGGGGCTCGAAGTGATTTTCGGGCTTATCGAAACCCGTTCGCTCTCGAAGTTGACCAGCAGGTGGGGCTTCTTCGACGCCACGAGCTCGCGATAGCGGGCGGGGTGAAT
>WLPL01000023.1 GCA_009698805.1 Actinomycetota bacterium
CTTCTACGCGATCAGGATGGCACCGATTGTCGGCTCTAAGGGTTGGCGTCTAGGCGTTGCGGCGCAGCTAACCATCGATGAATCAACCGCCGTGGCTTTGTCGCGAGAGACACCCGAACACAGCAAGCGCGGTTTTTGGTGGACCGGCGTAGCGGTCTTCGTGTTCTGGAATTCACTGACCTTTGTCGGCGCCTACGCAGGCAAATTGATTGGCAGTCCGGAGCAATACGGTTTAGACGCTGCCGCTGCCGCTGCTTTTGTGGGGCTCGTCTGGCCACGTCTCAAGTCCGTCTTCACCTCGGTTGCTGCAATAGTTGCGCTTGTGGTGGCAGTCGTGACTTCGATTTGGTTGCCAGCGGGTATCCCTGTGATTGTTGCCGGTTTCGTAGTCGTTGCGCTCGTAAACATCTACTTCGGGAAGGCAAAGGTATGAACCTCTGGCTAGGCATTTTAGTTGGTTCTGCCGCCGTCTATTCGTGGAAATTTATTGGCCACTTGGTGCCCAGACGATTGCTGGATAACCCACGGATTGCGGCGAGTGCAAATTACCTGACCATAGCTCTGATGGCCGCACTAGTGGGAATCCAAACCTTCACCAAGGGGCAGCAATTGGTTATCGACGCCAGGTTAGCAGCGGTGCTGATGGCTGTATTGCTGACCGCGCTGCGGGTGCCATTTCTGATCATGGTTGCGTCTTCGGCGGCCTTGGCTGCGCTGATTCGCTTGTTCTTTTAGGCGTCTATGTCGTCGCGGCCCGGGAGCCATGAACAACCAGGTTTCCCCCAACCGAACTCTTCGATCGCAGCGCTGGCCATGCTCGCGTAAGGTTCCACGAGCCTGTCAACGTAAAGCATGCCCTCCAGGTGGTCAAATTCGTGCTGCATGATGCGCGCAAACCAGCCATCGGCGTCAATTTGAATCGGATTCTTGTCTAGGTCGAAACCGGTAACTCGCACATTATCCGCGCGCTTCAGAGGGAACCGTTCACCGGGAACCGAAAGGCAACCCTCGCTGTCGGTTTCTTCGTCTGGCTCCTCGTTAGAAATAGGGCCGACTTCTAAAGTGGGGTTAATGATTACGCCGCGTCGCGGGTTGTCGCTTTCGTCGGGGTAGTCGTAAGTGAAAACTCTGAGAGCGACACCAATCTGCGGAGCTGCAAGGCCAACACCAGGCGCCTCATCCATAGTCTCGAACATGTCCGCGACAAGTTGACGCAGCTCCTTGCCCCAGTTCGTGACTTCAAGAGTACGGTTGTGAAGCACGGGTTCGCCCGTGATAACAATTGAACGGATTGACATGGGGTAATTTTACCCTTCGGGTAGTCTTGTTTAAGAATCGATTGGGCAGGAAGGTGTGCGACTTGAAGTCTCTGGCAATCGCAATTTCTGTCCTAGCTGCGATCACTTTGGCGTACGGCGCCCACTTTCAAAACTCCGCCTTTAAAAAGGGTAAGAAGCACGAGATAAAAGGCGCTATCAACCTCAAGAGCCTCAAGAGGCTAGCCACCGACAAAGCTTGGTGGGGAGGATTTTCGTTTATCGGGGTAGCCGTCGTCTTGCAGGTAATCTCTCTCACGATGGCTCCGCTGATCGTGGTGCAACCCATCGGCGCCATCGCACTCGTTATTTCGGCCCTGTTGAATGCGCGCAAATCAAAGAAGTCGATCACAAAAAACAGTTGGTTGGCTATGGGGCTTTGCACCTTCGGTATTGGCGCCTTTGTAATTCAGGCCGCCAACGTCGCTAAGGATGTGCCACTGAATGATGCCTCGCTGCTAATCGTTCTCGGTCTCCTCATCACAATTCTGGCCATCCTCGCCGTTTCCTTCTTCACCTTCGCCAGGAGAGCCAAAGCACTTGCCTACATAATCGGTGCCGGTGTTTTGTATGGTTTCGTTGCAAGCCTCATGAAGGTCGTTGTCCAACGAATCATTCAAGGGCAGTTCGAGTGGCTGACAGTGCTTTGTGCCGTTTCGACCATTGGTGCGCTAGCGCTTGGCGGTTGGTTTGTGCAGAGCGCCTACGCCGCAGGCCCTCCGGATCTAGTGATTGCTGGGTTGACCGTAATCGACCCCATGGTCGGAGTTTCAATCGGCATCGTGGTTCTGGGCGAGGCACAGCAGGCCGACTTGTTTACAATGGTCTGTTTTTCCCTTTCTGGAGTGGTCGCCATCCTCGGTGTCTGGTTGCTCTCAAAAGTACATCCCGAATTAGCAAAGAAGGCATGAGTTTTGGCTGCTAAAAAACCTTTGGTCGTAGTTATCGGAGCCGACACGTTTCCGCCCGACGTAAACGGAGCGGCCCGCTTCGGTGAACGGCTTGCCGCGGGGCTGGCAAGACGTGGTGCCGAGGTTCACGTCATCGCACCGGCAACCAGCGAGGTTTACGGCAACTTTCGCGAAAACCACGACGGCACCCCGATCATTGTTCACCGACTTAAGAGCCACCGGTTTCCCGGTCACAAAACCCTGCGATACGTTAACCCACTGACATTGCGCCGAAAGACCGACAAGATTTTGCGCCAGGTAAAACCTGACGTCGTACATGTTCAATCACACATAAACGTTGGCAGGCAGCTTTCCAAAGGCGCTCATAAGCGCGGAATCAACCTAATTGCAACCAACCACATAATGCCCGAGAACCTAATCAAGTACACCGTTGGTACTCCCGCCTGGGTAGAAAAGCCCTTTGCCAACTTTGCCTGGTGGGACGCAAAGAACGTCTTGAAGTTGGCCGACGCTCTCACCACGCCAACCAAACGTGCTGCCGAGTTGCTCGAGTCGAAGACCGGTCTTACCGGCGTCTATGCCATCTCGTGTGGAATAGATGCTTCAGCGTATGCAAGTGCCCCGAAGGCAACTAACAAGCCAGCAACGCTGTTGTTTGTCGGTCGTTTGGATCACGAGAAGCGGATCCACGTATTGCTGAAGGCCGTTTCATTACTTGACCCGAAGTTTGAGGTCAAGGTTGAGCTTGTCGGTGACGGCTCAGAGCGTGTGCCGCTCGAGGCTTATGCCGAAGAATTGGGCATTCGAAGCAAGGTCAATTTTCTCGGGCCGGTGAACGATGAGGGGCTCATGGAAGCCCTGCATAGGTCGTCGATTTTCGTCATGCCCTCTATAGCCGAACTTCAGAGCATTGCCACTATGGAGGCAATGGCCTCTGGTCGCCCGGTGGTAGCTGCGGACGCCATGGCTTTGCCGCACCTAGTTCACTCAGGCGACAACGGCTATCTGTTCAAGGCCGACGACTCAAAGGACTTTGCAGTTCAGTTGACAAAGGTACTTTCAGCCGACAAGAAAGAGTTTGATCGACTTGTTTCGAACTCATTACACCTGATCGAGGCTCACGACATCGGCAAGACTCTTGACATCTTCGAACAGCTCTACCGTGGCGAGAAACCAACCGACACAACCGCCGATAACGATGCCGCTTACAACCAGCCAATTGGAACGCGTAACGTGCGGAAGGCAGTGAAACAAGCTCGTGGTCGACTAACCGTCGCCCGTGACGGGGTAATCGAACGGCTGGACGAAATGGGCGACGCGGTTGTCGAGCGATTCGAAGACATTCGCTACGACGTGCGGGTTAACACCAAGAAGTTGAATCGCAGGATTCGGCGTGGCATGAAGAGTGCGATCGAGAGAATGCGGCGAGAGGGTTAGGCTTTCTTGGTGGCTGGGGGCGTTAGCTCAGCTGGTTAGAGCAGCGGACTCATAATCCGTCGGTCGCGGGTTCAAGTCCCGCACGCCCCACCATTAGTTACAAGTTCATAACGGCTTGAACCGTAAACGCTTGCGATAGCGCGCTGGTTGGCCCCAGAGCCTAGTGTTGTTGCATGACTACTTTTGTGCGAAAATTCCTGTCTGTTCTAGCCTCTGCGGCTCTCGTCCTCGGCATTGGAAGCGTTGCCAACGCGGCGATCCCAAGCACCCTCCACATCAAGGTGCACTACAACCGTGACGCCGGTGACTACGCCGGCTACAACCTCTTCCTCTGGAAGAACATGACTGTTGGTAGCGATGGAGCGGTTACCCCCAACCCTGACTTCGCCACCGCCCCGACCGACGCCTACGGCCCATACGTTACGGCTGATGTAACTGGCATGACGGGCTTCGATAACCTCGGTTTCATTGTTCGCTATTCGGCTACGCCTGGAGCCTGGACCTCTAAGGACGTCGCAGTCGACAGATTTATGACCAACTGGGACCCGAGCGGCAACATCGAAATTTGGCTAAAGCAAGGCGACGCGACCATCTACAACACGGTGCAGGTTGTCACGCCTCAAACTCCCAAGTTACTTTCCGCCTCGATCGATGACTTCAGGAAGATCACTGTCTTACTGAATCAGCCGATGACGCTTTCGGGTGCGGGTGACGAAGGGTTCTCGCTGACCGGAGGTTTGACCATCGCGAGCGTTACCTCGGCCACTGCCAGCAACGTGACCTCAAAGGTAGTTCTGAACCTAGATCAAGACGTCGTCTTCGGAACCACCTACAGACTTGAAAGCACGACCTACTCGGTTGGCACTCAAAAAACCGTGCTTGTTGGCAACATCTACAACAGCACCGGCTTTAACTCTCGCTACACCTACGCCGGCAACGATTTAGGTGCCACCTATAGCGCCGATCACACCGACTTCAGGGTTTGGGCTCCGACGGCTTCGGCTGTGACAGTCAACACTTATACGAGTGCGACGCAGGCTGTTGCCGAACACCAGTACCCGATGGTGCAGGATGTCAACGGCACTTGGGTCTACTCCCTTGCAGGAAACTGCGACGGCTTGATTTATACCTACACGGCAGCTGTCAACGGTCATAACAACCAAGCGGTTGACCCATACGCCACTTCGGTGACCGTAAACGGCACCCGCGGTGTTGTAACCGACCCTGCCGCTACCGACCCGACTGGAGGTTGGGCAGTCAAGCCAACATTTAGCGGCAAGCCAGTCGACGCCACCGTTTATGAGTTGCACGTGCGCGACCTCTCCATGGACGCATCCTCGGGCATCCCGGCTGGCCACAAAGGTAAGTTCTTGGCCCTGACTGACCTAAACACCAGTTACACCAAAGTGATCAAGACCACCAACCCGAAGACGAAGAAGGTCACCACCGTAAGCACCAAGGTGAAGACTGGAATTTCGGCAATCAAGGCCCTGGGCGTCTCGCACGTTCAGCTGCTGCCGGTCTACGACTACCTGTCGGGTGGCAACGAGCTTTCGCCGACCTTTAACTGGGGCTACGACCCACTGAACTACAACGCTCCCGAGGGTCAGTACTCTTCTAACGCGAGCAACCCCTGGGCGCGAGTTCGTGAACTCAAGCAAGCGGTTAACACTATGCACCAGAACGGTCTGCGGACGATCATGGACGTGGTTTACAACCACGTCGCAAGCCCAGACGATTTCAGCATGAACCTCTTGGTTCCCGGCTACTTCTTCAGAACCAACCCAGCTTCCGGCGAGTACTACAACGCAACCGGCTGTGGCAACGAAGTGGCTTCGGAGCGTCCGATGGTTCGCAAGTTCATCGTGGATTCGGTTTCACACTGGGCTCGCGACTACCACCTAGATGGTTTCCGCTTTGACTTGATGGGCGTCTTGGACGTCACCACGATGCAGGAGGTTCGCACTGCCCTAACCGCGATCGATCCAACCATCCTCGTATTTGGCGAGGGCTGGAGTATGGGAGCAGCGCTACCAGATGGCGCTGCTGGCACCCAGTTACAGAGCGCTAACCTAACCGGTATCGGCTTCTTTAACGACCAGTTCCGCGACGGGGTCAAGGGTTCGGTATTCAACAGGTCTGAACCAGGCTACGTAAACGGTGGTGCAACCAATAAGCACGATGACGCCAAAATCGGAATCCTTGGCAACACCGGTCTTACCGGCGCCACCGTCGGAAACTGGACAGCCTATAGTCCGAATCAATCGGTCAACTACGTCGAGGCTCACGATAACTTGACGCTCTACGACAAGCTCGTTGGCTCAATGCCTTCGGCGAAGCCCGAGCAGATCGTAGCCGCCAACAAGTTGGCAGCGTCGATGCTCTTCCTTTCGCAGGGCATGCCGTTCATGCAGGCCGGTCAGGAGTTCATGCGTTCGAAGAATGGTGACGACAACAGTTACCAGTCCGGTGACTCGGTGAACTCGCTCAAGTGGGGTAACCAGGCCGTTAACGCTGATGTTCTCGCCTACTACAAGGGGCTCATCGCGTTGCGCAAGGCTCACGTGGCATTCCGCATGGATACCTCTGCCAAGATCGTTGCAAACATCACCAAGTGGACGCCTGGTAGCACCGACGCCCTAGGTTTCCTAATCAACGGAACTGGCGCAGGCGACAGCTGGTCGAACATCTACGTTGCTTTCAACGGAACCAAAAAGGCAGTGACCCTAACCTTGCCTTCGGGCGGCACCTGGGCAGTTGTGGTCAATGGCTCAAAGGCGGGCACTGCTGCAATTGGTAAGGTCGTCGGCACCAAGCTGGTTGTCCCAGCCGGAACGAGCATGGTTCTCAAGAAGTAAAAAGTAAATCGACTTATTGGCGGGCAAACACTGTTTGTCCGCCAATAATCGTTTCTAAGACTGTGATATCTAGGACGTTGGCCTTGAGCGGGTTACCAGACAGAATCACTAGGTCGGAGCAATCCGCGGTTAGTTCGAGCTGCTGCGCCACAGCGAGCGTGTAGGCGTGTAGCGCTTCTTTCTCGGTTATCCGTTGATGAGGCGTCCAGGAAACCTCAGGAGTCTCCGGAAGAGCCCTGTGCGTTGCGGTGAACAGGCCCAGGAGTGGATCCGGATTCGAAACTGGCCAATCGCTACCAAAACTGATCTTCGCGCCGGAATCCAAGATGTCACGCATTCGGTACATCGAATCGAGTCGTTCTCGGCCAAGGTGATGAAGGCAACTGGTTAGCATGCCGTCTTCCCTTGCCCACAGCGGCTCAAAGTTGGCTATGACCCCGAGTTGCGCAAATCGTGGAATGTCTTCTTCGGCTACAAGTTCGGTGTGCGCGATGACCGAGTTCGCTGGGCAGCCCGCTTTTTCGATTGCATCAAGGGCCATTGCGACGCCCGCATCACCAATGGCGTGGATATGAATCTGGAAGTCGGCTGCCGCAAAGTGCGCTACCGAAGCATTGAGCTCCTCGCTGCTCCAGACTGGGTCGCCGAGATAGCCGGCCGAGGAGTCATAGGGCTTCTTAACCGAGGCCGTAGCGCTACCGAAAACCCCGTCGGCAAAGAATTTGACGGTCCTAGCGCTGAGCTTAGGGCTTCGCAGCGCGGTGATCCGAGTGCGTTCTGCGATAAACCTCTTGGCATCAGCGCGCCAGGATTCCGGACGCACCCAAAATGCCAGATTGGTTCGAAGAACCAATTCACCGAGGTCTTCGGCGGCTAGGTAAACCTCGACCATGCCCTTGTCCATCCAGGCGTCCTGAACGGCACTAATTCCTAGCGAAGCTAATTCTGCATGCGCCCAGGTGAGCGCCTTGAGTTCGTCGGCCATCGAAAGTTCGGGTATTGCGTCGGTAATTAGCTCTTTTGCCTCGGTTTCACGAAAAACGCCTGTGGGGCGACCTGAGGCGTCGACATCTATCGAACCGACTGAGAGCGACGGAGCCTCGCTTAGGACCCCAGCAAGCCTCATAGCCTCGGAATTAGCCCACAGAGTGTGATGGTCGCTACCGTGGAGCACAACTGGCCTATCGGGAGCCACTTCGTCTAACCAGCTCGCGAGAAATACGCCGCCATCGACAATCGAGCGAACGTATGCTCCGCCAACCGCCCAAATCGGTGATTGATTGTCCGCTAGCCAGGCGGCGACGATTTTCTGCATCTCGGCAACGCTCTTTGCGTTGGTAACATCTGGGCCGAGGTGCTCGCGCCCCGCAAAGAGCGGATGGGCGTGGCCATCCATGAAGGCGTGGGTTAGAAAAGCCGAGCCCAGTTCTTCAAATTCAACATCGAGCTCGAGCGCTTCATCGTCAAAGGCGATGATTCCAGTTTCATCGAAGGCCACCGCCTTGCGCGTCCGGCCGTTTAGAAAGATTTCACCGGAGAGGAGTCTCATTGTTTGGCGCGCTCCGCCATGTAGCAGTTTGCGCAAAGTGATTCGTATGAGGCATCGACCGAGTCGATCGCCACTTGGTCGCCGTCAAAAACGTAGCCGGATGCACCCTTGCGGGCGTTGAACATGGCTTTTCGGCCGCAGCGGCAAATTGTCTTCAGTTCTTCGAGGCTGTGGGCAATCTCGAGAAGTCGTGTGCTACCCGGGAACCCAGCGGTTCTGAAATCGGTGCGAATTCCGTAGGCGATGACCGGAACATCGTCCAGTACTGCAATAGCCAGCGCCTGCTCAACCTGTTCGCGAGTCAAGAACTGTGCCTCGTCGATTAGCAGGCAACCAACACCCTCGCCAATCTTTAAGAACTCTTCACGCAGGTTATCGGTGGGGGAGACCAGCAGATCAACTTTGCGCCCGAAGCCAAGGCGAGAAGTTACGTTGTCAGCCGCTTTCGAGTCAATCGAGGGTTTGACGATAAGCACCTTTGAGCCGCGCTCTTCGTAGTTGTAGGCGACCTGAAGTAATGCGGTGGACTTGCCAGAATTCATCGCCCCATGTCTGAAATAGAGCTTTGCCATGTACTTAGCCTTCGTAGCTGCGGAACGCGACGACGGCGTTGTGGCCGCCAAAACCGAATGAGTTGCTGATTGCAAGTGCAGGGCCAGCCGGGATCGGACGAGGCTTGGTAACCACGTCTAGAGGGATTGCCGGGTCCTGGTCAAAAAGGTTGATGGTCGGCGGTAGCACCTTGTGGTGCAGGGCCAAGATCACGAAGATAGCCTCGATTGCGCCGGTACCACCCAGAAGGTGCCCGGTTGCAGACTTGGTGCCAGTCACCGGGATGTTTGCAAGGTGGTCGCCGAAGACCTTCTTCATGGCGTTGTACTCGGCTATGTCGCCGACCGCGGTGCTCGTGGCGTGTGCGTTGATGTGCATCACGTCGGTTGGTTTCGCCCCTGCCATTGCGATGGCTTGAAGCATGGCGCGAGCGGCACCACTGCCCTCTGGGTCTGGTGCTGTGATGTGGTAGGCGTCCGAGGTGACTCCACCTCCAGCAAGCTCTGCGTAAATCTTGGCGCCGCGTGCCAAAGCATGTTCTTCGAGTTCAAGCACGATCGCCGCTCCGCCTTCGCCCATGACGAATCCGTCACGATTGATGTCGTAAGGCCGCGAAGCCGTGGTTGGGTCGTCGTTGCGCCTAGACAGAGCGTGCATCGATGCGAATGCAGCGATGGGTAGCGGGTGAATTGCTGCTTCGCAACCACCGGCCACTACGACGTCTATGTCACCGGAACGAAGTCGAGTAATTGCGTTGGCGATAGCCTCGGTGCTCGATGCACAGGCTGAAACGGTGGTCCTGATGCCTCCGCGAGCCGAGATTTCCATTCCGATAGCCGCAGCCGGACCGTTTGGCATCAGCATTGGCACCGTCATAGGTGAAATGTGTCTCGCCTCGCCTTGGTTCAGGCTGTCGTATGCGTCAAGAAGGGTCCAGACGCCACCGATGCCAGTTGAGAATTCGACCGCGATGCGCTCGGGAGCAACGTCTGGCGCTCCCGCATCTGCCCAAGCCTCGCGAGCAGCGACTAGCGCGAACTGGCTCGACGGGTCCAGCCTCTTGGACTCCTTGTGAGAGAGGGTGTCTTTGGCGGGTACCTTCGCTTGACCTGCAAATGTCACGGGCAGCTGGTGACGCGCAACCCATTCGAATTCGAGAGTCGAGATGCCAGACTCGCCGGCTAGCAAAGCGGCCCAGGTTGAAGCTACATCGCCACCAATTGGTGTGGTAGCTCCAAGCCCGGTAACGACTATCTTGCTGGTCAAGTTGTATCCCCTTATTTTGGCCTAGGCCTGTGTTTTTGCGATGTATTCGACGACGTCGCCAACGGTGTTTAGCGTTGAGCTAGCGTTGTCATCAAAGCGCATACCGAACTTCTTCTCAGCGTCGGTCATGATGGTAAGCATCGATAGTGAGTCGATGTCCAGGTCATCCTGAAGTGACTTTCCGAGTTCGATGGTCTCAGCCGGAAGACTGGTCTCTTCGTTGATGATCTCGACTAGTCCGGCAAGAATTTCCTCGTTTGAGTGAGCCATGGTTTTCTCCTTGTGGTTGTTTATCAGTGGTTAGTTTATGGCAATACGACAACTTGAGCGCCGAAGACGAGCCCTGCGCCGAACCCAATTTCAAGAGCGAGCCCGCCAGAGGCGACCGCTCCCGACTTCAGAAGTTCGTGCATGGCGAGTGGAATCGAGGCAGCGGAGGTGTTTCCGGTGTTCACGATGTCTCTTGCAATCACGACGCTTTCGGGGAGTTCGAGCTCCTTGGCTAATTCGTCGATAATTCGAATGTTGGCTTGGTGGGTAACCATGGCATCCAGGTCGCTGGCCTGAACTCCGGCAACTTCTAGAGCCTGCTTGGCAACCGCCGCCATCTCCCAAACCGCCCACTTAAAGACGACCGCCCCTTCCTGACGAATGGTCGGCCACGGAGTCTCTCCGTCACGGTAATCGAGTATCGAACCGGTCATTGAGACGGCGTCCCAGTGAGATCCATCTGAACCCCAAACGGTAGGTGAGATGCCGGGTTCTTCGCTTGGTCCGACAATCGCAGCTCCCGCTCCATCGGCCAATAGGAACGAAATGGTGCGGTCGGTAGGGTCAATGAAGTCGCTCAGTTTTTCAGCTCCGACTACCAAAACATACTTCGCCATGCCGGAACGCACCAGGGCATCGGCCTGTGCGATGCCGTAGCAGTAACCAGCGCAGGCTGCAGAAATGTCGAATGCCGGAGCCGGGTTAGCGCCAACTAGTTCGGCAAGCAGAGTCGCGGCTGAAGGGGTTAGGTAAGGGTGAGTGATCGTGCTGAAGAGGACGGCACCAATCTCTTTGGCATCGATGCCGGCTTTAGCGATTGCTTCGTTGGATGCCTCGACTGCCATGTCCATTAGGCTGACCCCGGCGCTCGCGCGACGACGTGTAACGATTCCGGTGCGGCGTCGAATCCATTCATCGCTCGACTCGATTGGGTCGGCAATATCGTCGTTTGTGACAACGAGGTCTCCGCGAGACGCGCCTAGAGAGTAGATTCGCGAGAACTTAACGGTCTCGTATTGATTTAGTTTGGCCATGACTTCCTTATGCGTGCTTCGATGCTAATTCGAGTGCGGCAGGGATCTGATCTGGTGTTTTGATAGCGAGAGTTTCAACCCCTGGCATACCTCGCTTGGCCAAACCAACCAGGGTTCCGGCCGGAGCTACTTCGATTAGTGCCGTAACGCCGGCCTTCAGCATCGATTCCATGCAGAGATCCCAGCGAACAGGGTGAGAGACCTGCGAAACCAGAGAGTCGAGATAAGCCTGGCCCGATTCAACGATCGCACCATCGGCGTTCGACCAAATATCGATCGACGGGTCTGCGGTCTCTATGGTTTGCGCGAAAACACTGAGTTCGGCAACCGCGGGGTCCATATGCGACGTGTGGAATGCGCCGGGTACCTGCAGGGCAATGACTCTGGTGCCATCCATCGGTGCCGCTTGCAGCTTGGCAACCGCGTCGACTGGCCCGGCTGCCACGATTTGGCCGCCGCCGTTGAAGTTCACCGGGGTCAGCCCGATTGCGATTAGGTAGGCGACAACCTCGTCCTGGTCTCCGCCGAGCACGGCAACCATTCCGGCCGCCATCCTTGCTGCCGCACTTGCCATCGACGTGCCGCGCTTCGTGACGAACCGAATGCCTGCTTCGGGAGTGAGTATTCCCGCTGCAACACTGGCGGTAACCTCGCCGACGGAGTGCCCAGCAGTACCTGCAAAAGCGGTCAACCCGGCAGCCTTGAGAGCCGCCAGCGTTGCGATTCCAGCGCCGACGATCAGCGGTTGGGCAATTGAGGTGTCGCGAATGGTTTCGGGCTCACTGACCGTTCCATGCATCTCTAGATCAACGCCGCTAAAAGAGGACATCGAATCAATCGATTTGGCAAAGGCCGGGAGTTCAAGCCAAGGCGTTAGGAACCCTGCCGATTGCGAACCCTGACCAGGGCAAACGATTACCAACATGGGCTAAGACTCTCCGCCGGCGGAGCCACTGGTTCCGGCTGTGACGTCGTGTAGTCGGTAGCGTTCTATTGCCTGAGCGGGAACCGAAGGATCCACCTTGCCCTGTGCGACGAGTTGCTCAAGAATGCGTACCGCAATCGAAGGGCCATCGATCTTGAATGCGCGTCGCGCAGCCGCCCGGGTGTCTGAGAAGCCGAAGCCATCTGCACCGAGGGTTGCGTAATCGCCCGGTACCCAGTTGCGAATCATGTCTGGCACCGCGTGCATGTAGTCGCTGACGCCAAGGAACGGGCCCTGTGAGTCAGAGAGTTTCGATGTGATGTAAGGAGTATCAACCGCGGTTCCAGGGTTCAGGAACCGCTGCTCGTCGAGAGCTAGGCCGTTTCGGCGAAGTTCGATCCAGGACGTGACCGACCAAATGTCTGCAGAGACACCCCAGTCGTTTTGCAAGAGCGCCTGAGCCTCGTAGGCCCAAGGGACTGCAACGCCGGAAGCCAGAATCTGAGCCTTGTGGCCGGCGGCTTCGTTGTTGCTGATTCTGTGGATTCCGCGAACGATACCCTCAACATCAACATTGGCCGGTTCTGCTGGTTGCACGATCGGCTCGTTGTAGACGGTGATGTAGTAGATGACGTTCGGGTCTACGTGCTTGCCGCCGTACATGCGTTCGATGCCGTGTCGCATGATGTGACCAATCTCGTAGCCGTAGGCAGGGTCGAAGGTCACCACCGCGGTGTTGGTCGAGGCAATGACGGGGGAATGCCCATCGGCGTGCTGAAGACCCTCACCGGTAAGAGTTGTGCGACCCGCGGTGGCGCCGATCATGAAGCCACGAGACATTTGGTCAGACGCCGCCCAAATCGAGTCCGCGGTTCGTTGAAAACCGAACATCGAGTAAAAGACGTAAATCGGAATCATCGGCTGGCCGTGAGTCGCATAGGACGTGCCAGCGGCTGTAAAGGCGGCGATTGAACCGGCCTCGTTGATTCCGGTATGAATGATTTGACCGGCCGTTGACTCCTTGTATGAGAGCAGGAGGTCGCGGTCAACCGAAAGGTAGTGCTGACCGTGCGGGTTGTAAATCTTGGCGGTCGGGAAGAATGCGTCCATTCCAAAGGTGCGAGCCTCGTCTGGAATGATCGGCACAAGTCGTTGCCCGAATTCGCCGTCGCGCAAAAGTTCTTTCAAAAGACGCACGAATGCCATAGTGGTTGCGACCGCTTGGTTGCCCGAGCCCGCCTTGGCAATTTCGTATGTCCTGTCAGCGGGAAGCTCGAACCCAACGTGTGTGGTTCTGCGCTCCGGGAGGTAACCACCTAGAGAGCGACGACGCTCCTGCATGTACTGGATTTCAGGGGAGTCTTGGCCTGGGTGGAAATACGGAGGCTGGTAAGGGTTCTCTTCCAACTGCGCATCCGTGATCGGAACCCGCATCTCGTCTCTGAACTCTTTCAGGTTCTCGAGGGTCAACTTCTTCATCTGGTGAGTCGCGTTACGACCTTCGAAGCTCTTGCCCAATCCGTAGCCCTTGATGGTTTTAGCCAAAATTACGGTGGGTTGCCCCTTGTGATCCAGGGCTGCCTGGTACGCGGCGAAGACTTTCTTGTAGTCGTGACCTCCGCGCTTAAGCGACCACACTTCGTCGTCGGTCATGTTTGCGACCAGTGCCGCGGTGCGTGGGTCGCGACCGAAGAAGTTTTCGCGCACGAAAGCCCCGTTTTCGGCCTTGAAGGTTTGGTAGTCGCCGTCTGGGGTGCGGTTCATCAAATCGATGAGCGCGCCCTCGGTGTCGCGGCTCAACAGGTCGTCCCACTCGCGACCCCAAACGACCTTTATGACGTTCCAGCCGGCACCTCTGAAGAAGGCTTCCAGTTCTTGCATGATTTTTCCGTTGCCGCGAACCGGTCCATCGAGTCGCTGGAGATTGCAGTTGACCACGAAGGTCAAGTTGTCAAGACCGTCGTTGGCAGCGAGTTGGAGTGCACCGCGTGATTCGACTTCGTCTAGTTCGCCGTCTCCCAGGTAAGCCCAGACGTGCTGTTCTGCCGTATCGGCGAAGCCGCGACCTGAGAGGTAGCGATTGAACTGTGCTTGGTAAATGGCATTTAGCGGACCGATGCCCATCGATACTGTCGGAAACTGCCAAAAATCTGGCATGAGGCGTGGGTGTGGGTATGAAGACAAACTTCCACTCGGGTGGGAACGCTCTTGACGGAATCCATCCAGCTGATCGGTGGTTAGTCGTCCTTCTAAGAACGCGCGAGCGTATATGCCTGGTGAGGCGTGCCCCTGCACGAAGATGTGGTCTGCGCC
>WLPL01000024.1 GCA_009698805.1 Actinomycetota bacterium
CCTTTTTCCCGGTCAACTTCTTGATTAGCTCAACCTTTGACTCGGTTGAAGCCTGGCGCGAGCTGAAAGCCTGCTGCAGGTCTTCGTCTGAGTCGATAAGCTGCTGAACGCTGAACAATTCACCCTCGAGAGTCGAGAGATCCTTGCCGGCAGCGGCAATCGAAGCAACGGTGTAGACACCGAGCTGCTCGAAAGCGGTGACTAGGTCGCCGCCCTTCGACCAGCGCAAGCCAGACAGGGTCTGTGCGAAGGCAACGGCTTCTTTCGAAACCTTCTTGCCGAACACAGCGTTTAGAGCTCCGTGCTTTGCTTTCTCTGCTCCGGAAGGGTCCGAGAGGATGTTGCGCAGCTGAATCGAGGTCGAAAGTGCGACACCGATCGAAAAGAGCTCTTCGGCGAACTTCAGGTCGGCCTTCTTCAACAGCGGGGTTAGCGCTGCTGTAGCGGCCTGAAGTGCCTGTCTGGTGGAGCTTGCCATTACTTCTGCTTGCCTCCCTCGAGGTCAGCGAGAAAATCGTTGACCACGTTGGTTGCTACCTTGTCGTTCTGCAGGCTGGCGCCAACGACCTTCGACGCGAGGTCGATTGCCAGGGTGCCTACCTCGGCGCGGAGGGAAACCAGAGCGGCTTGGCGCTCTGCCTCGATCTGAGCCTTGGCAGTTGCAGTGATTCGGGCGGCTTCGGCGTTTGCCTGTTCCTTTAGCTCGGCGATGATCGCGACACCTTCGGCACGGGCCTGCTCGCGCACGGCAGCTGCCTCAGCGCGAGAGTCTTCCTGTGCCGATGCCATTGCGGCGGTCTGCTTAGCGGCTTCGGCAGAGATTCGCTCTGCTTCGGCTAGGCGACCCTCGATGGCGTCGGTGCGTGCGTCCAAGGTCTTCTTGAAGTTCGGTAGAACTCTGAACCAGAAGAAGGCGAGCAGGATCACGAAAACAACCGTTGACCAGAAGAGGTCAGCAGGTGCTGGAAGCAGAATGTTTGGTGCTACTTCTGCCTCGGTGTGAATGATCCTAGAGATCATGATTTGGATCCCGTCTGGACTAAGCGAAGATGAATGGGGTTGCAAGACCGATAAGCGCTAGTGCTTCGGTGAATGCAATACCAAGCCACATCGTGACCTGAAGCTTGCTTGCTAGCTCTGGCTGGCGAGCGATTGATTCGATGGTCTTTGATACAACTAGACCGACACCGATGCCAGGACCGATTGCTGCGAGGCCGTAGCCAAGTGCACCCAGGTGAGCGATTGCAAGAGCGGTTTCTTGAACTGCCATTTTGTGTTTCCCTTCCGAGTTTGAGTCTTAGCGGTTGCTAAAACCCTTAGTGTTCATCTGCCAAGGCCAACTGAATGTAGACCGTTGCCAGAAGAGTAAATACGTAAGCCTGCAGGAACGCCACCAGGATTTCAAAGAGAGTGAAGACGAAGCCGAACAGGAACGTTCCCGCACCGAAAGCCTTGGTGAAACCCTCGGCTAGCGGTGAGAAAAAGAAGAACTGGGTTGCCGAGAAGCAAAGCACCAGTAGCAGGTGGCCGGCGACCATGTTCATCGTAAGACGAAGAGCGAGGGTGACCGGGCGAAGAATGAAGGTTGAGAGCAGCTCGATGAGGAATACCAAGGGCAGGAACACCTTTGGCACGCCGTCTGGAATCAGAGCCAGTTTGAAGAAGTGCCCGCCGTGCTTCTTGATTCCTGCGTAGATGAAGGTGAAGTAGGCAGCGGCAGCCAGAACAATGGGTAGACCGATGACCGAGGTGCCGGAGATGTTTAGCGACGGAATGATGCCGGTGATGTTCATGCCGAGGACTATGAAGAACGTGGTGGCCAGCAGTGGCAAGAAACGGTCGCCGTCTTTTTCGCCGAGCTGCTCGTGAGCGATCGACTTGCGGACAAAGTTCAATGAGATTTCACCCATGAGCTGGAAGCGGCTCGGAACGAACTGTTGGTTCTTGTAGGCCTTCCGGAATTTTGAAGTCCAGAGGCTGAAGATGACCAGCAGAAGAACCATGATCAGGATGCGAATCATCATGATTCGGTTCATTTCGAAGATAGTGTTCGGAAACAAAATTGCCTGAGGAAAGAATTCACCGATTGTTGGTGGCTCGAATTCGTCGCCAGATGACGCGCTTAGTCCAGCCATGGTGGCGGCGAGGTTCAAGGCGTTAGATAACAGCACGGGCTCCTAGTTCGGGGCGAGGCAAGATTGAGTCAATCCTAACAAAAAATCCGCGCCAGAATAGGCTTTTTGCTAGTTTTCGACGATTGGTTGGCGTGATTTTGCCACGGTGAGCGCGTCCACGGCGAGCGAGCCGAGAATTGCCGCAATCAGGGTGAAACCGAGGACGGGATGATTGATTCCTTCGACATCCTGCAGGACCCTGACCACGATGATGAAGATCACCATTTTGACTAGCCAAGCTCCCATGACGACACCGAAAAAGCCGCCGATCGGAAGCTTTGCGCCCAACCAAACGCTGAGTGCGGTAATGCTCACGAAGACCAGGGTCATCGCGGCGCCAATCAGCGCACTTGCGACTCCCGAACCGCCGGCAACCAGACCGCCGACAATCGAGCCAGCGAGCGCGATTGCTGCGATCAGCAGAGAACCACGAACCAGGACTTTTCTAAAGATGCTCGCCGATGTATCTAGCTTCAATGGTGGGCCTTTCGCTTGAACAGCGGGTTGAGGGTGTAGATCAGGCAGACGAAGAATCCGGCTGCGAAAACCAGGAGGACGGTGGACATCGGAGCCAAGAACATCAGCAGGGTCGAAACCGAGATCAGGGCTGTCCAGCAATAGAACACCAGAACCGCTCCGAGGTGGCTGTGACCAAAATCAAGAAGCCTGTGGTGCAGGTGCTTTCGGTCGGCGCTGAACGGGGACTTGCCGGCGAGCAGGCGGCGGGCAACCGCGAGGGTGAAGTCAAGAATGGGCGCAACGATGATTGCCAGCGGCAGAATCAGCGGAAGGAACGCTGGAATCGCTTGGCTACCGCTCACGGTGGCCGGGTCAATCTGACCGGTAACCGAAAGTGCTCCGGCGGTCATCAGCAGGCCGAGGAGCAGGGCACCCGAATCACCCATGAAGATCTTGGCGCGGTGCCAGTTCCAGGGCAAGAAACCGACGCACATTCCGATGATGATCGCCGAGAGCATCGAGCCGAGGTTGAAGTAGTTGGTCGGGTCGGTGGCCTGGGCCAACAGGTAGGTGTAGATGAAGAAAACGGCCGTGCCAATCAGCACGACGCCTGCGACCAGCCCGTCGAGCCCATCGATGAAGTTCACGGCGTTCATTACTAGGACGATCAAGAAAACGCTGACCACGAACGACATCCCAAAGGACGCGATTGTCACTCCCCCGATGGGTAGCGAGACGATTTGCACGCCTTGCCAGGCCATGAAGCCCGCTGCGATGAACTGGCCGGCCAGTTTAAGGGTCCAGTCAAGGTCGTAGAGGTCGTCAAGCAGCCCGAGGATCGCGATGAAAGTGGCCGAGGCCAGAATCGCGATGATCGGCACCGGGGCGTCGAACACGGCCCTGAACCAGCCGAATGAGGCTGCCGTGAGGGTGCCGACTAGCAAACCGACCAGCATTGCGATGCCGCCCAGTCGAGGTGTCGGGGTGGTGTGGGCGTCGCGGGCGCGAATCTCGGGGTAAATCTTGTACTTCAAGGCGACCTTCAGAGCCGCCCAGGTTGCCCCGAAGGTGACCGCTGCGGTCACGAGCATGATCAAGAGATAGGCGCGCACTAGTTATCGGCCAACTCTTCGCCGAGAAGTTCGGCAAGCGCCTCGCGCTTCAACGCACCTTCGCGCACAATTCGCATCTTTTCGCCGGTGAGGTCGAGAATGGTCGAGGCTTCACCGATGCTGGCCTGGCCGCCGTCCAGGTAAACCTGAACCTTGTCGCCAAGTTGCTCGAAAGCCTGCGCCGCGGTCAAGGCAGCCGGTTGCCCGGTCAGGTTTGCGCTAGAAACCGCCAGCGGGCCGCTTTCGGCCAAAAGAGCCAGGGTGACCTTGTCGTTTGGCACCCGAAGCGCTACCGTGCCCTTGGTCTCACCGAGATCCCACTGCAACGAAGGCTGCGAACGAAGAATGATGGTCAGGGGGCCCGGCCAAAACTTTTCGGCGAGTTTTAGCGCTAGCTCAGGAACCGAGTCGGCAAGAGCGTGAAGCGAGTCGATGTTGGGAATCAGAACCGGTGGCGGCGACTGCCGGCCGCGACCCTTGGCGTCTAGCAAGGCTTGCACGGCAGTGGCGCTAAAAGCATCGGCTGCGAGCCCGTAAACGGTGTCGGTGGGTATAACGACCAGTTCGCCTTTGCCGAGCGCCAACTTGGCCTTGCGCATGCCTTCCAGGAGCGAAACGTCTACCGAACAGTCAAAAATGCGATCCATAGACACCTCCTCGAGCTACTTGATTGCCGTTACGGCACGCGGTCGAGAGTTGAAATCCTTGTGGTCAACGACCTCGCGCCACCCATCAGCCAATAGTAGTTGAACCACCGCATCGCTTTGCATGTCGGCGTGCTCTAGAGCCACTGTTCCGCCTTCAACCAGGAGTTGTAGGGCTCGTTTTGAGATGAGTCGAATCAGATCGAGGCCGTCGTCGCCAGAATAAAGGGCGAGAGCTGGGTCGTGCAGAGCAACCTCGGGGTAGATCGGCACCATGGCCGCGGGAATGTATGGCGGGTTCGAAACGACAACCTGGACGGTGCCGTTGAGCTCTTGAAAAGCGTCGGTGGCGTCGCCGAGGATCACGGTCGCGTCGGGGGCGAGTCTTTTGTAATTCTCTAGTGCGTAGGCGAACGCGTCCTCGGATTTTTCGACCGCGTAAACCTTTGAGTTAGGCAGCTCGGTGGCAACAGCGATGCCGACCGCTCCCGAACCAGCGCAAAGGTCGATAACTGTTGGGTTTTCAAACTTGGATGCGGCTTCGATTGCTAAACCTGCCAGCAGTTCGGTTTCGGGTCGGGGCACGAACACGCCCTTGCCGACCTTGAGAGTCAGGTTGCGAAAATAGGCCTCGCCGGTCAGGTGTTGTAACGGCTCACGCGCCGCACGCCTTGCGAACAGGGCTTCGACTGCGTCGGTGTCATCTAGCGACTCCCCCACGATTACCTTGGATTGCAGCTCACCGCGGCTAACACCCAGGACGAAGGCAACGATCAGTTCGGAATCGGCGCGAGCGGATTCGATTTCGGCTGCCTCGAAGGCGATGCGTCCCCGATCAATAAGTTCGGAGAGCAACATTTAGGAGTTACCCAGCGCTGCTAGGCGGGCCTCTTCATCGGTCTGGATCGCCGACTGCACGACGGGCTCGAGAGCGCCGTCCATGACTTGGTCGAGGTTGTATGCCTTGTAACCCGTGCGGTGATCCGCGATGCGGTTTTCGGGGAAGTTGTATGTGCGAATGCGCTCTGAGCGGTCGACCGACTTCACCTGCGACTTGCGGGCAGCGCTGAGTTCGGCTTCGATTGCCTCCTGCTGAGCGGCCAAGATGCGTGCGCGAAGAACGCGCATGGCGGCTTCACGGTTCTGCAACTGAGACTTTTCGTTCTGCATCGCAACCTGAATACCGGTCGGGAGGTGAGTGATTCGAACGGCAGAGTCGGTGGTGTTGACCGACTGCCCGCCCGGGCCAGAAGACCGGTAGACATCGATGCGAAGGTCGTTTTGCGAAATCTCGACCTCTTCGGGTGCGTCGACCTCGGGGAACACGAGAACGCCGGCAGCCGAGGTGTGGATTCGGCCTTGGGTTTCGGTGACCGGCACGCGCTGAACGCGGTGCACGCCACCCTCGTACTTGAGGTGAGCCCAAACGCCCTGAGCTGGGTCGGTGGTGTTCGACTTGATGGCGATCTGCACGTCCTTGTAGCCACCGAGGTCGCTCTCGTTTTTGTCGAGGATCTCGGTCTTCCAACCCTTTGAGTTGGCGTACTGGATGTACATGCGCAGCAGGTCGGCGGCAAATAGCGCCGATTCGGCACCACCTTCACCGGCCTTGATCTCCATAATCACGTCTCGGCCATCGTCTGGGTCACGAGGAATCAGCAGGCGTCGAAGCTTTTCGGTAGCGGTAACCAACTTCTCTTCGAGGATCGGCACCTCTTCGGCAAAAGCCTCGTCCTCTTTAGCAAGCTCTCTGGCCGCACCGAGATCGTCGTTCAGGTGCCTGATGCCGTTGTAGGCGGCGACAATCGAGCTCAACTCCGCGTAGCGACGATTGAGCTTCTTGGCCAGGGCTGGGTTCGAGTGCAAGGATGCCTCGCTGAGCTTGACTTGAAGCTCGGCGTGCTCGGCGAGTAGAGGCGCTACCGAGTCGAGCATTTACTCTCCGTCGGAACCGGAAGGTACTGGCATCGACTTCTGAACCTGCATTAGGAACTCGACGTTGCTCTGAGTGTCCTTTAAGCGGTTCAAAACGAGCTCTAGGGCCTGCTGGGTCTCCAAGCCGGCGAGTGCGCGGCGAAGTTTCCAGACAACCTTGGTCTCGTCCGGGCTCATCAGAATCTCTTCGCGACGAGTACCCGAAGCGTTGACGTCGACGGCTGGGAAGATGCGCTTGTCGGCGAGTTGACGCGACAGGCGAAGCTCCATGTTTCCGGTTCCCTTAAACTCTTCGAAGATAACTTCGTCCATCTTCGAACCGGTCTCAACGAGAGCGGTTGCCAAGATGGTGAGCGAGCCGCCATCTTCGATGTTACGAGCGGCTCCGAAGAAGCGCTTTGGCGGGTAGAGGGCCGATGAGTCGACACCACCCGAGAGAATGCGACCAGAGGCCGGTGCGCTCAAGTTGTATGCGCGACCGAGGCGGGTGATCGAGTCGAGTAGGACGACAACGTCGTGACCTAGCTCAACCAGACGCTTTGCGCGCTCGATAGCCAACTCGGCAACCGTGGTGTGGTCTTCGGCAGGGCGGTCGAAGGTTGAGGCAATAACCTCACCCTTGACTGTGCGCTGCATGTCGGTAACTTCTTCAGGGCGCTCGTCGACTAGAACGACCATGAGGTGAACCTCTGGGTTGTTCTGTGCGATCGAGTTTGCGATTGCCTGCAGAATCAGAGTTTTTCCGGCCTTTGGAGGCGAGACAATCAGACCGCGCTGACCCTTACCGATTGGCGAAACCAAGTCGATGATTCGGGTCGAGAGCTTGTTCTGCTCGGTCTCTAGGCGCAGACGAGTCTGTGGGTAGAGAGGAGTCAACTTGCCAAACTCGACGCGAGTCTGAGCCTGCTCGATGGTCTGGCCGTTGATCGTGTCAATGCGAACGATCGCGTTGAACTTCTGACGGCCCTGGCCTTCGCCTTCTTTTGGCTGGCGGATTGCGCCAACAACGGCGTCACCCTTGCGCAGGCCGTACTTCTTGACCTGACCCAGAGAAACGTAGACGTCGTTCGGGCCCGGTAGGTAACCCGAGGTGCGCACGAACGCGTAGTTGTCTAGCACGTCGAGGATTCCGGCTACAGGCACCAGAATGTCGTCTGGTGAAATCTCTGGCTCTGCCTCTTCGCGGTCACGATCACGGTCGCGATCACGGTAGTTGCCGCCGCCACCGCTGCTGCGGTTACGACTGCGGTCGCCGCGGTTGCGGTTACGGTTACGGTTGCGGTTGTTGCCACCCGAACGGTCGTCTTCACGCTCGGGGCGCTCCGAACGCTCACGTGGTGGTCGGTCTTCGCGAGCTTCCGAGCTTTCGGTTCGCGCAGGTGCTGGAGCCTCGGCTCCGTCGGACTCTGGCTTAGCACTGCGAGTGCGACGCTTTGGGGCTTCGCTCGTTGCGCTTTCGGTGCTGGTTGATTCGGTGGCAGGTTTTGCTTCTGCGGTTACGCGACGGCGTTTTACCGGCGTAGTCTCTTGGATTTCATCCATGTTTTGTTATGTTCTCTTTCTGGAGATTGTGCGCGAACCCTAAATCTGAGTTCGCTGACTCTCGCTTTAGATCTGCGAGGGGCTACACAAGCGCTTATGCGACTTATTTGTGCTGCGTGATAACAGTAGCACCTTTAAAGTCAACAGCCAACAGCAACGCCTGCCACTGTGGATACTTTTCGGTGGCGAGTTTCGCGGCTTCTAGGCGTTCGGCCGGGTCGCTGGCCAAAACTAGGACGGACGGGCCGGCGCCAGACACCACGGCGGCGTGGCCGCGAGAGCGCATCAACTGAATGAGCTCGTAGGTTTCTGGCATTGCCTTGGCGCGATAGTCCTGGTGAAGCCGGTCTTCGGTCGCTGCCATCATCAACTCTGGGCTCTGGGTGAGAGCGGCGATCAGCAGAGCCGAGCGCGACACATTGAAGACCGCGTCATCATGCGGAACCGAGTCTGGCTGGAGTGAGCGAGCCAGGGCTGTCGACATCTTGTTGGCCGGAACCAACTCGAGTGGTGAGACACCGCGGTGAACGAAGAGCTTCTTGTGGTGCGGGCCAAACTCGTCCTTCCAGGCGATGGTAAGGCCGCCGAAAAGCGCGGGAGCCACGTTGTCTGGGTGACCCTCTAGTTCGGTCGCGATGTCCAAAAGCTCGCCAGACGAAATCTCAACGATGCCCTCGAGTAGACCCTTGGCCGCCATGATGCCTGCAACCACAGCGGCTCCAGAGGAGCCCATGCCGCGGCCGTGAGGAATAACGTTGTGGGCAATTAGCTTGAGGCCTGGCATCGGCTGCTTGAAGCGATCGAAAACGTAGCGAATCGTGGTCGCGACGAGGTTGGTGCCATCGGTCGGAACTTCGCCGGCACCCTCGCCGTGCACCTCGACAACTACGTCGTTGCCGGCAACGGCCTCGACCTGAAGTTCGTCGTAATAAGAAAGTGCCATTCCGAGCGTGTCAAAACCAGGGCCGAGGTTTGCCGAGGTGGCTGGAACCTTGACGCTGACGCGGCGACCGACTAGCGACATCAGGCTAGCCCGAGTCTTTCGGCTACTTCTTCGGCGTGGTTCGACACTGTCTGTGGCTGAACCTCGTTGCCGTCTTCGTCTTTGAGCGCCCACAGGGCGTCCTTGAGGCCGTGACCGGTTACGGTGACCACGATGACCGAACTTGCCGGAACCTTGCCGGCGCGAGCCTGCTTCAAAAGCCCTGCCGCTCCGGTTGCCGAAGATGGCTCAACGAATACGCCAACCTCCTGCGATAGGAATCGGTGCATCCAGAGAATTTCGGCATCGGTGACAGAACCAAACATGCCGTCTGAGCATTCGCGTGCGCTGAGCGCCAGCTCGTAAGAGGCTGGGTTACCAATCCGGATTGCGGTTGCGATGGTCTCTGGGTTACGAACCGGGGTGCCGTAGACGAACGGGGCCGAGCCATCGGCCTGGAAGCCCCACATCTGCGGGACCTTCTTGATCACGCCGAGGTTGAACTCCTCTAGATAGCCCTTGAAGTAGGCCGAGTAGTTACCCGCGTTGCCGACGGGGATAACGTGAATGTCGGGTGCGCGCTCTAGGCGCTCGACGACTTCGAAGGCACCGGTCTTCTGGCCTTCGATGCGGTCGGGGTTGACCGAGTTGACCAGGTGAACCGGGTAGTTGTCTGAAAGGTTTCGAGCGAGGTCGAGGCAGTCGTCAAAGTTGCCCTGCACCTGGAGAATCTGCGCCTTGTGGGCCACCGCTTGCGAAAGTTTGCCAAGAGCGATCTTTCCCTCTGGAACTAGGACGACCGACTGAATGCCGGCGGCGGCAGCGTACGCAGCGGCCGACGCCGAGGTGTTACCGGTTGACGCGCAAATAACTGCCTTCGCGCCGTGACCCACCGCCTTCGAAACTGCCATGGTCATGCCGCGGTCCTTGAACGAACCGGTTGGGTTCATGCCTTCGACCTTGAGGTAAACCTCGGCCGCTCCAACCAGCCTCGCGAGCGCAGGCGCTTCGATTAGCGGAGTGCCGCCCTCACCGAGCGTGATGATTGGGCAAGAAGCGTCGATGTCGAGACGATCGAAGTATTCGCGGATAACTCCGCGCCACTGGTGGGCCATTAGACGCCTTCCACTCTGATAACTGAGGTGATGGACTCGACGGCGTCGCTGGCGGCGAGAGCTGAAACTACGGATTGGAGTGAAGCCTCGGTGGCTTCGTGCGTGCCGACCATCAGGGTTGCGGTCTTGCGCGGGTTGATCGACTGTTCGACGGTTTCAACCGAGACACCCTGTTCGGCGAAGGTGGCCGCGATGGATGCGAGAACACCCGGTTGGTCCTTTGCCTCGAGAGTGATCTGGAACCGAGTGTTGACGCGATCGATTGGCAAGACGTCGAGTTCGGCGTGAACCGAGTCGGCGAGACCCGGGCCTCCGGCGACGTGGCGCTTGGCTGCCGAAACCAGATCACCGAGAACTGCCGAAGCGGTCTGGGTGCCACCGGCACCGGAACCGTAAAACATCAGTGCGCCGGCGGCTTCGGCCTCGACGAAGACAGCGTTGAAGGCACCGCGAACGGCGGCCAGCGGGTGCTCGCGCGGAATCAGCGCTGGGTAAACGCGGGCAGAAACGCCTTCTTCGACGCGCTCACAGATGGCCAGCAGCTTGATGACGTATCCGTTGTCTTTGGCCGCCCTAATCTGCTCGGGGGTGATCTTGGTGATGCCCTCGCGGTAAACCTTTTCGAGCGGAACCTCGGTGTGGAAAGCGAGCGAGGCGAGAATCGCGACCTTCTGAGCGGCGTCATAACCCTCAATGTCGAGAGTTGGGTCGGCCTCTAGATAGCCGAGCTCTGTGGCCTCAGCCATGGCGGCTTCGAGCGAAAGCCCCACGGAATCCATGCGGTCAAGGATGTAGTTTGTCGAACCGTTCACGATTCCCATGATGCGAGTCACCTTGTCGCCGGCTAGCGATTCGCGAAGTGGTCGGATGATCGGAATCGCGGCGGCAACGGCTGCCTCGAAGTAAAGCTGTGCGCCAACCTGCTCGGCGGCGTCAAAGAGTTCGGTTCCGTGAGTTGCCAGGAGGTACTTGTTCGCAGTAATCACGTCTGAGCCCGAGTTCAGAGCCTGCAGGATGTAGGTGCGGGCTGGTTCTAGGCCACCCATTACCTCGATGACGATGTCGGCCCCGAGAATCAGAGTTTCGGCATCGGTGGTCAAAAGTTCCGCTGGGACGCCCTCAGGACGTTTTGCCTTGAGGTCGCGAACCGCGATACCGACGAGTTCGAGTTCGGCACCCACGCGGGCAGCGAGCTCCTCGCGGTTCTCGATTAGAAGTCGAGCAACCTCAGCGCCAACCGAGCCAGCGCCGAGTAGGGCGATGCGTAGAGGTCGATATTCGATCACTGTGAGTCCTTGTTCGGCGTAGCAAATTTGTCATGGAGCTCGACGTCTCTGTCGAAAAGGTCGGCTTCGGTTTCGCCTCTTACTATCAATCGTGCCTTACCAGAGCGCACAGACACAACAGGCGGACGGGTCAGATAGTTGTAATTGCTCGAAAGCGAGAAGCAGTAGGCGCCGGTTGCAGCGACAACGAGGGTGTCACCATTCGACACATCGCCCGGCAGGTAATCGTCACGAACCACGACGTCACCGCTCTCGCAGTGGCGACCAACAACGCGAACCAGCGCCGGGTCCACACTCGAAACCCTCGAGGCAAGGCGAACCGTGTAGTCGGCTTGGTAAAGGGCCGTGCGCAGGTTGTCGCTCATGCCGCCGTCGATCGAAACGTACTTGCGCACGCCAGCTTCGAGGCTCACGTCTTTGATGGTTCCCACGGTGTAAAGGGTCACTCCCGGAGTTCCCGCTATCGCGCGTCCGGGTTCGAAGGCCAGTTTCGGGACCTTGATTCCGTGCTCAGCGCAGGCTGCGGCAACGGCGTCGGCAATCTGCTCGGCGAACTGGGCGATGTCTGGAGCGTTGTCGGCCTCGGTGTAGTTGATGCCGAAGCCCCCACCCATGTTCAGCTCCGGAACCTTGCCACCCTTTAGCAACTCGGCGTGAAGTCTGACCAGGCGCTTGGCAGCCTCGACGAAGCCATCGACCGAGAAAATTTGTGAACCAATGTGCGAGTGAAGACCAAGAAACTCGAGGTTGCTGCTTTCGCGAATCTTTGCAACCAGAGTTGGAACGTCATCGATTGCGATACCGAACTTTTGGTCTTCTCGACCGGTCGCCAAAAACTCGTGGGTGTGAGCGTGGACGCCGGTGTTAACCCGGATTCGAACCGGCTGCACCTTTTCTTGAGCGCCAGCGGCAGCAGCGATGCGTTCGATTTCGATTTCGCTGTCGACCACGATCGCGCCAACGCCTGCCGAAACGGCTCGGCCGATTTCGGTGAGCGACTTGTTATTGCCGTGCAGACCGATTCGCTTCGGGTCGACGCCGGAAGCGAGCACGAGAGCCAACTCCCCCGCCGAAGCCACGTCTACGTTGAGGCCGAGCTCATCGACCCACTTGACCACGGCGCCGGAGAGAAAAACCTTGCCGGCGTAGTAGACCTTAGCCGTCGTGCCGATTTTCTTGGCTGCATCTTGAAGGGCGTTCTTCACCGAAAGCGCGCGGGCGCGAAATTCGTCCTCGTCAATCACATACAGGGGTGTGCCGAACTGCGAGGTCAGTTCGCTGACCGCGACACCGCCAAGTTCGAGCTCGCCCGAAGCGTTGCGCTTTGCGTCGCGCGGCCAGATGGCAGGCGAGAATGCGTTGATATCTTTGGGTTGCTTGAGCCAACCGGGCTTGAGTTTGCTTGCCATGATTACATCCGCTCCGGGGCAGAAACGCCGAGTAGGCCAAGCCCGTTGTTCAATACGACGCCGGCGGCCGAGTTGAGCCAGAGGCGAGTGCGGTGCACTGTTTCGACTTCGCCGCCAGAAATCGGCGTGACGCGGCAGTTGTCATACCAGCGGTGGTAGGCGCCGGCGACCTCTTCGAGGTAGCGAGCCACCCGGTGGGGTTCTCTAAGCTCGGCTGCACCGGCGGTGATGCGCGGGTATTCAATCAGCTTGGCGAGTAGCTCTTCTTCGCTCGGGTGATTCAGCAATGCCGGCTCGAATTCGCTGGTGTCGACGCCTAGAGACAGAGCGTTCACGGCAACCTGCTTGGTTCTCGCATGAGCGTACTGAACGTAGAAGACCGGGTTGTCGTTGGTCTTCTTCTCGAGCAGAGCCAGGTCGATGTCGACCATCGAGTTGATCGATGAGCGAACCAAGGCGTAACGGGCGGCATCCACTCCGACGATGTCGACTAGGTCTTCCATGGTGACCACGGTTCCCGCGCGCTTGGACATTCGAACCGGCTCGCCGTTTCGCACCAAGTTGACCAGCTGGCCGATCATGATTTCGAGGTTTACACCAGGGGTATCGCCGAAGGCGGCACACATGGCCATCATTCGATTCACATAGCCGTGGTGGTCGGCGCCGAGCATGTAGATGCAACGGTCAAAGCCGCGCGAGCGCTTGTCGAGGTAGTAGGCGAGGTCGCCGGCGATGTAAGCGGCTTCGCCGTCTGACTTTAGGATCACGCGGTCGCGGTCGTCGCCAAAGGTGGTCGAACGAAGCCAGGTAGCGCCGTCCTCTTCGAAAATGTGGCCAAGCTCGCGCAGGCGGTCGATCGCCTTTTGAACGGCGCCCGACTCGTAGAGCGAGTTTTCGTGAAAGAAGACGTCAAAGTCGACTCCGAAGTCGTGCATCGAGGTCTTGATTTCGCCAAACATGAGTTCGACACCCGCGGCCCTGAAGGCCTCTTGAGCCTCGGCCTCCGGCATAGCCAAGATGTCTTCGGCGGTGCCGTCTAGGACCTTCTGCGCGATCTGTTCGATGTAGGCCCCGGCGTAGCCGTCCTCCGGGGTTGGTTCTTTGCGAGCGGCTGCCAAAAGCGAGCGAGCGAACCGATCGATCTGGGCACCGTGGTCGTTGAAGTAATACTCGCGGGTCACCTTTGCGCCCTGCGATTGCAAAATGCGGGCGAGCGAGTCGCCAACCGATGCCCAGCGAGCGCCACCGATGTGCATCGGGCCGGTCGGGTTAGCCGAAACGAACTCTAGGTTCATCGAAATGCCCTTTAGGGCATCGCCCAAACCGAAGGAAGCGCCGGCCTCAACGATCTGCTTCGCGATCGAACCCGCAGCACCAGCGGCAAGGGTGATATTGATGAATCCTGGGCCTGCGACGTCGACGCTTTCGATGCCTTCGACCGCTTCGAGAGCAGGGGCGAGAATATCGGCGAATTCTCGGGGTTTCAGACCCGCCTTGCCGGCAAATTGCATGGCCACGTTTGTCGCCCAGTCGCCGTGCTCACGATTCTTTGGGCGTTCGACAACTACTTCGCCAAACTCAAATTGGGCAAGGCGACCACTCGCGACAAGTTCGTTTAGAACGCGCGCAATGATTATTGCTAGGTCGTCTGGAGTCAATTTGGGCCCTAATCGGCGGTGTTTGGCGGCTGCGTCAATTCTACTCGTTTGAGCCTGACGCCCTGTAACCTTGTGA
>WLPL01000025.1 GCA_009698805.1 Actinomycetota bacterium
CTCGGCCGCAGATAACTATGTTTGGCACGCCGATTAGTTCGGCATCTGAGAACTTGACTCCCGGGCTCACCTTCAGCCGGTCGTCGAGAATCACGGTCTTGCCGTTGGCTTCGAGTGCCGCGGCGAGATTCTCGGCCGCCTCGTAGATGGCTTCATCCTTGCCGGCAGCCACGATGTAGACATCAGCCGGGCTGACCGACTCGGGCCAGATCAGGCCCTTTTCGTCACGATTTGCCTCGGCTAGCACCGCGATGATTCGAGTCACACCGATTCCGTAGGAACCCATGGTCACCGTGACCAGCTTGCCGTTTTCGTCGAGGACCTTGAGATCTAGAGCTTCGGCATACTTGCGACCGAGCTGGAAGACGTGACCGATCTCGATTCCGCGAGCCAGTTCGAGGGGGCCAGAGCCGTCTGGTGCTGGGTCGCCGGCGCGCACTTCGGCGATGTCCTTGATGCCGTCGGCCTCAAAGTCGCGGCCGTACACCAAATCGAAGACGTGCTTTTCTTTCTGGTTGGCCCCGGTCACCCAGGCGGTGCCTGAGACGACTCGAGGGTCAACGAAGTACTCGATGCCCTTGAAGCCACCTTGCTTCGGGCCGATGTAGCCCTTTACCAGCTCTGGGTTCTTGGCGAAGTCTTCTTCGGTAGCCTGCTCAACCTCGTTAGGCGCAAAAGCTGCCTCGGCACGCTTGGCGTCAACCTCGCGGTCGCCAGGAACACCGACCATCACTAGCGAGCGCTTACCCTCGGGTGAAGTAAGGGCGAGAACCACGTTCTTCAGGGTGTCGGCGGCAACCCAGTCGCGGCCATCGGCGCGCTTCACGTTGGCGTTGGCGAGGGCGACCAGGGTTGCGATGGTTGGAGTCTTTGGTGAGTCGTGAACCACGGCAGCCGGCTGCCCCTCAATCGGTAACGCCGGTGGCGCTGGGGTTACCACTGCCTCGACGTTTGCTGCGTAGCCACTCGGCGAGCGCACGAAGGTGTCTTCACCGATCGGGCTAGGGCTTAGGAATTCTTCGGAGGCACTGCCGCCCATGGCGCCGGCGTCTGCCCTAACGATCACGTATTCGACACCGAGACGCCTGAAGATGCGCTCGTAGGCATCACGCTGAGCTTGGTATGCACGAACGAGTCCGGCGTCGTCCACGTCGAATGAGTAGGCGTCCTTCATTACGAACTCGCGGCCGCGGAGGAGGCCTGCGCGCGGGCGGGCTTCGTCGCGGTACTTGTTCTGAATCTGGTAGAGGCAAACCGGCAGGTCTTTGTATGAGGAGTAGAGGTCTTTCACCAAGAGGGTGAACATCTCTTCGTGGGTCGGGGCGAGCAGGTAGTCGGCCTTCTTGCGGTCTTGCAGGCGAAACAGGTTGTCGCCGTATTCGGTCCAGCGACCGGTTATCTCAAAAGGTTCGCGTGGCAAAAGGGCCGGGAAGAAGACTTCTTGAGCGCCGGCATTGGCCATTTCTTCGCGAACGATCTTCTCGACCTTAGCCTTCACGGCAAGGCCAAGCGGCAACCAGGTGTAAACACCGGGCGCGGCACGGCGAATGTAGCCCGCGCGAAGCAAAAGCTTGTGGCTCTCTACCTCAGCCTCGGCCGGGTCTTCGCGCAATGTGCGAAGGAACAGGTTTGACAGGCGAATAGGCATTGGTCTCTTACTTTTGGGCTACGACGACTTGGGCTGAACCGACCAGGTTTGGATCCATGGTGGCGGCAAGGCGGTTTGCCTCTTCGATGAGAGTTGCGACGATTTCACTCTCGGGCACGGTCTTGATTACCTCACCCTTGACGAAAATCTGGCCCTTGCCGTTACCCGAAGCGACGCCTAGGTCGGCTTCACGAGCCTCCCCCGGACCATTGACCACGCAACCCATAACGGCGACGCGAAGCGGAACGGTCATCTTTTCGAGACCCTTGGTGACGTCGTTGGCGAGGGTGTAAACATCAACCTGAGCGCGGCCGCAGGATGGGCAAGAAACGATTTCGAGTTTGCGAGGTCTGAGGTTTAGAGACTCGAGAATCTGCGAGCCAACCTTGATCTCTTCTACCGGCGGTGCCGAGAGCGAAACGCGAATGGTGTCTCCGATTCCCTTAGAGAGAAGCGAACCAAAGGCAACGGAAGATTTGATGGTGCCCTGGAACGCAGGCCCGGCCTCGGTCACGCCGAGGTGCAGTGGCCAGTCGCCCTGTTCCGAGAGCAACTCGTAGGCGCGCACCATGACGACCGGGTCGTTGTGCTTCACCGAAATCTTGAAGTCGTGGAAGTCGTGCTCTTCGAACAGCGATGCCTCCCAAACGGCCGACTCGACGAGGGCCTCGGGGGTTGCCTTGCCGTACTTCTGCAACAAGCGTGGGTCTAGCGAACCGGCGTTCACACCGATTCGAATCGAAACACCGGCGTCCTTGGCGGCCTTGGCAATGGCACCGACCTGGTCGTCAAACTGGCGGATGTTGCCAGGGTTCACGCGAACCGCACCGCAACCGGCGTCGATTGCCTGAAAAACGTACTTTGGCTGAAAGTGAATGTCGGCGATGACCGGAATCTGTGACTTTCGGGCAATCAAGTGAAGTCGATCGGCGTCGTCCTGGCTCGGCACGGCAACGCGGACTATGTCGCAACCAGATGCGGTTAGCTCGGCGATCTGCTGCAGAGTGGCGTTTACATCGGTTGTCGGGGTCGTGCACATCGACTGAACCGAGATTGGTGCGTCGCCGCCAACGGCGACCTTGCCCACCATAATCTGGCGAGTCTTGCGCCTTGGAGCGAGCACTGGGGGCGGAGTCTTGCGAGGTCCGAGATTGATTGCAGCCACGGACTAATTCTAAAACGCTAGAACACGATTGGGTTCACGACATCGGCGAAGACGACCATGATTCCCACAAAGAACAAAACTACGAACATGACCTGGGCGATCGGAGCCATCAGCGCGGTGTCAACCGGGCCGGGGTCTTTTTTGCGCAAGAGCTTGAACGCTCCACGTTTGAGGTATTCGTAAACTCCGCCGGCAATGTGCCCGCCGTCTAGCGGTGGCAGAGGAATCATGTTGAAAACGAACAGTGCGATGTTGAGCGAACCGAGCAGGTAGAGCCAGTATGCGAACGAGTCGACCTTCGTGGACGCCTCAGCGACACCAACGATAGAAACGGCGCCGTTCGGGTCACGTTCTTGAGAAAGAACCGTTCGCTCTAACGTGGTGTAAACCTGCTGGGGGAAGCTACCGATTATGCCGAAGGTGCCCGAAACCACCGAGCCCGCCTGGTTGAAACCCTCTGAGAAACTAGTCGGCACCGCTTTTTCGGCAAACGAAACCCCGATGAAACGAGCGGTATGGGTCTTTTGCTGACCGGTCTTGGCGTCGAGGTAAGGCAACTTTGCCCAAGCCGCCGGCAAGGTGACCGAAACGGTCTCACCTTTTCGAAGCAGGGTCATCTCAATTGGCGCGCGGCTCGTTTGGATCGCCGTCTGAACTTGCGCATAGCTGGAAACCGATTTGCCGTCGATGGTCAAAATCTTGTCGCCCGCCAAGATGCCGGCTGCCACAGCAGGAGTTGGCAAGGCATCAGCCAGACATTTGCCCTGAGTCATGGCCGCCACACAGGGGACAACCTTTTTTACGCTCGTGGTGGACTGCATGCTGCCAACCGAAACGAAGACGCTGGTCAGCAAGACCATGCCGATGATTAGGTTGGTGACCGGGCCACCAAACATGATGATGATGCGCTTCCAGGCCGGCAGGCTATAGAGCGTGCGCTTGCCTTCGTCGCCATCCTGCATGAATTCAGAGTGAGCACCCCGAGCCTGCGCAATCAGTCGACCAAATGGGCGCTTGGCATCCTTGCCCTTGCGATCTGGCGGATACATGCCGATCATCGTGATGTAACCACCGAGCGGGATCAACCTGAACGAATATTCGGTTTCACCAATCTTTTTCGAGAACAATTTGGGCCCGAAACCGATTGCCCAGTGCGGCACGCGAACACCGAAAAGCTTTGCGGGAATCAGGTGACCGAACTCGTGCAAGCCGATCGAAAGTGCCAAGCCGATGATGATGACGATGATGCCCATGGGAGAAACCTAACCGAGAAGTCTGACAATTTGCCTAGCAGGCAGTTGCGATCTGGGCGTTGGCCCGCTCGCGTGCCCAAACCTCGGCTGCGAGGACACCGTCTAGAGAGAGCTCGGTCTCAGGAGTGTGGGCGTCCACGACTCGCTCGATGAGGTCGACGATCTGGTTGAAGCCGATTCTGCCCTGGTGGAAGGCCTCGACGGCCTCCTCGTTTGCCGCGTTGTAGACGGCTGGGAACGTTAGCCCTGCAGAACCGACCTGGCGAGCAAGCGCGACGGCCTTGAAAACCTTTTCGTCGAGCGGTTCGAAGCTCCAGTTGTGGCTTTGGGTCCAATCCAGGGCCGGAGAAACATTTGCTAGCCGCTCGGGCCAAGACATTCCGAGGGCAATCGGCAACTTCATGTTTGGCGGTGAAGCCTGAGCAACCACAGAACCATCGACAAACTCGACCATCGAGTGCACGACCGATTGCGGGTGAACCGTTACCTCGATGCGTTCAAAGGGAATGCCGAACAGCAGGTGCGCCTCGATGATCTCGAGACCCTTGTTGACGAGAGTCGCCGAGTTGGTGGTAACCACTTTGCCCATGACCCAGGTCGGGTGCTTGAGCGCTTGTTCCGGAGTGACAGACTCGAGCTGCTCTCGTGACCAACCGCGGAATGGGCCACCCGATGCGGTCAAGATCAACTTTCGTACCTCGGCGGTTTCACCCGCGAGCAAACACTGAGCGAGCGCCGAATGTTCGCTATCGACCGGGACAATCTGGCCGGGCTTGGCCAGCTCGGTCACCAGGCGACCACCGACGATAAGCGACTCCTTGTTGGCCAACGCGAGGGTCTTGCCCGTGCGAAGCACCGCCAGCGTGGGCGCTAAGCCGATGGATCCGGTGATTCCGTTCACCACGACGTCCGCGTTGGTTGTTTCGACCAGTTCGGTTGCCGCCTCGGCACCTAGAACAGCCTTTTTCACGCCAAAGGCGTGGGCCTGCGACTCGAGCAACTCGCTGTTGGTGCCGGCGGCCAAACCGACCACTTCGAAGCGGTCAGAGTTGGCTGCGATGACCTCGAGGGCTTGAGTTCCGATGGATCCGGTGGATCCGAGGATGATTACGCGGCGCATCCTTCAATCTTGCCACCCATCCACTCCCCCGCAGGTTTAGACTTGAGGCATGGAACAAGAACGAAAAATCGTAACCACAATTCCAGGACCTAAGTCCAACGCCCTGCACGCAAACCGCCTAAAGCACGTATCTGCTGGTGTTGGCGCTGCTCTCCCGGTTTATATCGAACGCGCTCACGGCGCGATTCTGCAGGATGTCGACGGCAACCAGTTCATCGACCTCGGTTCTGGCATCGGCGTTGTCACCATCGGTCACACCAACGACGGCGTGGTCAAGGCCGTTCAGGAGCAGGTCGCCAAGCTGACCCACACACTCTTTACCGTCACCCCTTACGAGCCATACGTTCGCGTTGCAGAGCTCCTAAACGCCCACACACCTGGCAGTTTCGCCAAGAAGAGCGCCCTGTTCAACTCGGGTGCCGAGGCGGTAGAAAACGCGGTCAAGTTCGCTCGCAAGTTCACCGGACGCGGCGAAATAGCCGTTTTCGACCACGCCTACCACGGCCGCACTAACCTCACCATGGCCATGAACTTCAAGGCGATGCCTTACAACTCGGGCTTTGGCCCATTTGCTCCAGGTGTTCACCACGTGCCGATGTCTTACCCGTTCCGCGACGCCGCAGGGATGACCGGGCCGGAAGCCGCAGCTCGTGCCATTACCTACATGGAAAAGCGCGTCGGAGCTGCCAACCTAGCCGCCCTGGTGATCGAGCCGATTCAGGGTGAGGGTGGATTCATCGTCCCCGCTCCAGGATTCCTAAAGACTTTGCAGGACTGGTGCCGCGCAAACGGTATCGTCGTCGTTGCCGACGAGGTTCAGGCCGGTATCGCCAGAACCGGCAAGTGGTTTGCCAGCGACTGGGAGGAAGGCTTCGAGCCAGACCTCGTAACCATCGCAAAGGGTGTAGCGGGAGGCATGCCGATCTCGGCAGTCACCGGACGCGCCGAAATCATGGATTCTTCGCACGCTGGCGGGATCGGTGGCACCTACGGTGGTAACCCTGTCGCCGCAGCCGCAGCCGTCGCGGTTCTAGAACAGATCGAAGCCGGCGGAGTGTTTGAGTCCGCTCACCGAATCGAGAAGATTCTTCTTGAGCGCTTACACGCGATGAAGGCTAAGTACCCGCTCATGGGCGATGTTCGTGGCCGTGGCGCAATGATTGCGATCGAGTTCATCGAAAACGACGGCAAGCTAACTCCTAATGCGGCAGCGGTTGAGAAGGTAGTCAAGCACTGCACCTCAAACGGCGTCTTGGTCTTGAACGCCGGAACTTACGGAAACGTGATTCGCTTCTTGCCACCGCTTGCGATCTCAGACGCACTCCTAAACGAGGCGCTGGACATCTTAGAAGCCGGCATAGCCAACCTCTAGAGCTTTTAGGTTTACTTGATGTGCTGAAGGCGCTTGCGCTTGAAGTGGCTCGAAATCTGAGTCGCGAGCACGATCAGAATCGCCAGCAAGAACACCGATGACGCTATTACGTTGGCCTGTGCGGGAACACCGCCCTTTGCGGCTACATAAATGAACTTGGGGAACGTGTTCACCGAACCCGAGTTGAAGTACGTGATGATGAAGTCGTCGAACGAGAGCGCGAACGAGAGTAGCGCCGCCGAAAGCACGCCCGGTAGCAGCAGTGGGAACGTGATCTTCCAGAACACCTGGCTCGGGTTCGCATAAAGATCGCGACCCGCTTCTTCGAGTGCCGGGTCTAGCGTCTGAACTCGAGCCTTCACGGTGACCACGACGAAGCTAAGACAGAACATCACGTGGGCGATGACCGTTGGCACGAAGCCCGGGCCGACACCAGCGTTGAAGAACAGGCTGGCAAGACCGGCGCCCATGACGATTTCAGGCGTTGCCATTGGTAGGAACAACGCGAAGTTCACCGTAGAGCGCAGCTTGAACCGGTAGCGAACTAGCGCAATGGCCAGAGCGGTGCCGAGCGCGGTTGCGATCAGGGTAGAAATCAAGCTGATCATCAGCGAGTTGCCAACCGCACTGCAGAGGTCTTGACGAGCGCAAATGTTGGTCCAGTTATCAAGCGTGAACGAGTTCCAGACCGTGTTTCGGCGAAGCGACTTATTGAACGAGAAGATGATTGTGTAGAAAATTGGTGTCAGCAAGAACACCACTGCGATCAGCGAATAAACCGGAAGTGAACCGCGTTTGATACCAGACCAAAGGTGCGATAGAGCCTTCATTAGAGGAGGTCCTCCGTTCCACTCTTGCGAACGTACCAGGTGACAAGAATCAGGATTATGCCCATCAAGACCACCGACATCGCCGAGGCGGCCGGGTAGTTTCGGTTTTGCAAGAAGTCGGCGTCGACCATGGTTCCGATCATCGAGGTATTCGATGAACCGAGGAAGTCGCGGCTGGCATTTACGTAGTCACCGGCGATTGGAATGAAAGTCAACAGGGTTCCCGATATGATTCCGGGCATCGAAAGCGGCAGGGTGATCTTGCGGAACACCTTCGATGGGCTCGCGTAGAGGTCAGAGCCGGCTTCGAGATAGCGCGTGTCCAGGCGCTCGAGGCTGGTGTAGAGCGGCAGAGTCATGAACGGGATGAAGTTGTAAACCAAACCGAAAACCACCGCGGCGTTTGAGCCGATGAACGATTGGGAGGGGCTCAAAAATCCGACTTGATGAGCCCACTCGATAATTGGAGAGTGGTCGGCCAGAAGCTGCTTCCAGGCGATGGTGCGCAGCAGGAACGAGATGAAGAAAGGCGCGATAACCAGGGTGACGAGCATGCGTTGAAGCATCGGCCAAGGACGTGCTTTGACGCCGATGAAGTATGCCAACGGGTAAGAAATCAGAAGCGCAATGATGGTGGCGATGAATGCGAAACCAAAGGAACGGGCAATCTGCGGCCAGTATTTTGTAACAACGTAGGCATAGTTACCAAAATCGAAGCCTGGGACGTACTCACCGATCCTGCCCGATGCGGCCGGCGCCTCGAGTGAGGTTAGAACCAGCGAAACCAAGGGAATTACAAAAAACAGAACCAGGTAGATGAGGCCCGGAAGCAGAAGCGCCAAGACCACGCGGCCGGACTTGGTCTGACCCTTAGTGGTTGGTGTGCTCGAACCGAAAGCCGCGAAAGCCATGTTTAGCCCAGGTCTTCGGTGCCGTCAGGTAGGTCGCGCAAACCGAAGGAGTGCTCGACCTTCCAGGAAACCCAAACCTTTGCCCCGAGTTCGACTACCGGGCTCTTACCGACGTTCTGCGCGAACACAGTGATTTCGCCGATGTTCGGAATCTCGATCAGGTACTGGTTGCTAACGCCGGTGAAGCGGATATCGATAATTTCACCTGGACCAATGAGCACGTGATCTGCGCCGAGGTTTGGCTTTTCTTCGTGGAAGGTGGCCTTTTCTGGGCGAACGCCGATTGCCACGGTGCCGGTGTGCTTCTCGGCACGCTTCTTATCAACGGTGATCTTGGCTCCGCCAACCTCGATCGAAACCGAGTTGGGGTTTTCTTCGCTTACCTTGCCAACAAAGAGGTTCGACTGGCCCAGAAACCTAGAGACAAAGGCGGTTTTCGGGCGGTCGTAAAGTGCCTCTGGCGAACCCATCTGCTCGATGCGTCCCTTGTTCATTACTGCAACCGTGTCGGCCATGTCCATGGCTTCTTCTTGGTCGTGGGTGACGTGAAGGAAGGTCAAGCCGACCTCCATCTGAATCGCCTTGAGTTCGATTTGCATCTGGCGACGAAGCTTGAGGTCTAGAGCTCCGAGCGGTTCGTCGAGTAGCAATAGCGATGGGCGATTCACCAGTGCGCGAGCCAGAGCCACGCGCTGCTGCTGGCCACCCGAGAGCTGCTGAGGCCGGCGAGCGCCGATGTGGCCGAGCTCGACTAGATCTAGCCCCGCCTGAGCCTTGGCTAGCGGGTCTTCAACCTTGCGCTGACGCAAGCCAAAGGCTACGTTTTCGAGAATTGTCATGTGTGGGAACAGTGCGTAGGACTGAAACACCGTGTTTACCGGGCGGTCATGTGGCTTGGTGTCGGTGATGTCTTTGCCACCGATGAGGACGCGCCCTTGAGTTGGGGTTTCGAGGCCGGCGACGATTCGAAGAGTGGTGGTTTTGCCACAACCCGATGGGCCTAGCAGTGCGAAGAATTGACCGGCTGGGATGTGAAGGTCCATGTCATCGAGCGCGGTAAAGCCCGGAAAGTCCTTGCGGACGTCAATTAGTTCTAGATCGGCACCTGCGACTGAAAGCTCGCCGGCCAACTACACAACCCCGTTAGAGACATCGGACCAAGCCTGCGAGAAGCTGTTGTCTTCTTCTGCGGTCAGTGTTCTGAAGTGATGCAGCTTGGTTGCGAACGTTTCTGCCGAAGGGAACAGCAGCTCGTTGGCGGCAAGGTCCGGGTTCGTCTGAGCGACGATTTCCTTCACTCCGGCTACCGGTGGAACGTAGAACACACCACCGATCGAAGATTTGGCCACGACGGCAGGGTCGTAGTAGTAGTTGATTAGCTCTTCGGCTAGGGCCTTGTTCTTGGCGCCCTTAGGAATCACAAAGTTGTCGGTCGCGAAGGTAGAGCCAGAGTCGACCAGCACGTAGCCGAGGTCGTCATTGCCGGCCTCGACGTTGGTGGCGATCAGGTCGCCAGCCCAAACAATGCCGGCTACTGCGTCGCCGTTGATGTAGTCATCGATGTAGCTGTTGCCCTTGACTCCGCGGATGTGACCGCTGTCGACCTTGCCCTTGAAGAAGGCCAGCGCCTTGTCGAAGTCCGCCTTGACGAACTTCGCGATGTCGACGCCGTTCGCCATCATGATCATGCCGATGGTGTCGCGCATCTCAGAGAGAACTTCAATCTTGCCCTTGAGCTCGGGAGCCCAGAGGTCTTCAAGACTGGTCGGGGCATCCTTGCCAGTTACGGCCTTGTAGTTGACCTTGTGGTAACCCACGGCCGCGATAATGCCCTTCCAAGGCAGAGAGTACGTGCGCTCTGGGTCGAAGTCGCCAAAGCTACCAACGCCCTTGAAAGCCGGGTCCAGGTTGGCGGTTACGTTTGGCATTTTCGCGTAGTCAAGCTTGGCAAGGTCGCCGTCGCCAATTAGTCGTCCGGCCATCCAGTCGGTCAGGCAGAAGGTGTCTGCTCCGGTGTCGGTTCCTGCCGCGAGCTGGTTCTTGATGCTCGCGTAGTAGGTGTTGTTGTCGTCAATCTTGGTCGCGTACTCGACGTGAATTCCGGTCTTCTTCTCGAAGTCCTTAAGCGTCGGGTACGAGCCATCCGCTTCTCCGTCGATGTAGTACGGCCAGTTGTCCCAGTAAACCGTCTTGGTTGCACCAGGGGCACATGCGGCTAGAACCGCTGTGATTGAGAGGGCACCGGCGCCTGCAAAGAGGCTACGTCGAGTGATAATTTTTGCGTCCAACTCTGAACTCTTTTCTATCGATAAGGGAGAAATCCCGAACAACAACAAAGAAGCAACGCCCGACAACTGCGTCATAAAAAATACTGCCACAAGTTGTGACAGTTTGGATACGAAACACCAAAGGGGTCGGGTTAGGCTATTGACGGACGTGGCAAAGATGCCACCACAAGGAGAAACATGCGGGTTGCAGTCCCGAGCGAAATTAAAAACAATGAATACCGCGTAGCCATTACTCCGGCCGGTGTTCACGAACTTGTAGTCGCAGGGCACGAAGTCTTCGTTCAAGCCGGTGCCGGCCTAGGTTCATCAATCACAGACGCCGAATACCAGAGCGCTGGCGCAAAGATCACCCCGGACGCCAAGACCACTTGGGAATCGGGTGAGATGGTTTTGAAGGTCAAGGAGCCAATCGAGCAAGAGTATGGTTTCTTGCGCGAAGGTCTAGTTCTCTTCACCTACCTCCACCTCGCCGCAGATCTAGAACTCACCGAGCAGCTGGTTTCCAGAAAAGTTACCGCCATCGCTTACGAAACCGTTCAACTGCCAAACCGTCAGCTGCCACTTCTGGCTCCAATGAGCGAAGTCGCCGGGCGTCTGTCGGTTCAGGTTGGTGCTTCCACTTTGATGCGCCAAAACGGTGGCAACGGAATGCTTCTCGGTGGGGTGCCTGGCACCCGTCCGGCAAGAGTCGCCGTCCTCGGTGGCGGTGTTGCCGGAACCAACGCGGTTGCCATGGCCGTCGGCCTCGGCGCTGAAGTAACCGTGCTAGACACCAACCTCAACCGCCTTCGCGAGCTAGATGCTATCTATGCCGGACGCCTGCGCACCATCGTCTCGAACGCTTTCGAGATCGACCGCGTGGTCACCGAAGCCGACCTGGTAATCGGTTCGGTTCTGATTCCCGGCGCCAAAGCTCCGAAGCTGGTAACCAACGCACTTGTGAAGAAGATGAAACCGGGTTCGGTTTTAGTTGACATCGCAATCGACCAGGGCGGCTGCTTCGAGGACTCGCACCCGACCACTCACGCCGAACCAACCTTCAAGGTTCACGACACCGTGTTCTACTGCGTAGCCAACATGCCTGGCGCGGTGCCCCACACCTCTACCTACGCGCTAACCAACGCCACGCTGCCTTACGCTCGCGCACTTGCCAACCACGGTTGGAAGGCCGCCTGCAAGGCTGACGCATCGCTTGCACTGGGGCTGAACACCCACGACGGCCATCTGGTTAGCGAACCGGTTGCGGTTGCTCACGGTTTGAGTGCTGTTGCACTTGAATCGGCACTTGCCTAAACGGAAACCGAAACTCGGGCCCACCGATTACCTGACCGACCCCGACGCCAGCAACCCGCTGCGGCCGAGTCTTGGCGCCTAACTGAAGGGCGTCAACCTCATCGACTCCGGCGAGAATTACCCGCAGGTTTAGATTAACCAACAGCTCTCGAGGCACTCCCGACACACTTTGACTCGCGCAAATTAGGTGAACCCCGAGCGAGCGACCCCGAGCTGCCACGGCACTCAAAGCCGAAAGTGCCCCTCGATCCTCGCGTAACGCGTGGGCGAGCTCATCTACCACCACTACAACCGGTTTGAGGCTGGTTTCGCTGGCTCGGCCGACCCCTTGAACCACTAAATACCGCTCTCGCTCCTCTAAAAGTTCGGAAAGCGAAGACCAAAAAGCCTCCCTTTCCTCCTTGGGTGAAAGGTCGGTTATCGGCTCGCCGAAAGGCGAAAGCGTGACACCACCCTTGTAATCGGCGAGCAAAAGCTCGACCTCCCCCGACATCGAACCGAGCACCAACTGCAACCACCTGCTCTTACCCGAACCGGTTGGGCCAACCAAGAATAGGTGAGGGCCCAAATCTGCAAGATTGAGTTCAAGATTGAACCCGGCAACAAACGAGAGCGGCTCGAACGAGGTTTTCGAAAGCTCCTGTTGCAACCCGGCCACGAGTTGCTCGAATTGCCTGGCGTATTCCTCGCGCCACTCCCTGCGCCACAAACGCATGTATTTAGGCGCCCGCTTGCCGTTGATGAACACCCCGCGCTGGTTGATCTTCAGCCTGAAAGGTTTCGACTTACGACCGCGAAACCGGAGTAGTACGGCTATCAGCGCCGAAAGCCCCGACATGACCGCCATTTGCCAGAGCCCAGAGGTCAGCCCAAAGAAGATGCCCATCGCGAACGAGGGAATCAGCCAGACCATTTGCATTCAAAGAGTGTCAGCCCGAGCCAGGCAAACTCAGGCCCAAATCGGAATGCTGTGGATTAGTCGCCGATGTAAGACATCACGTGCTTGATGCGCGTGTAGTCCTCGAAACCATACTGCGAGAGGTCCTTGCCGTAACCGGAGTGACGGAACCCACCGTGCGGCATTTCGGCAACGATCGGGATGTGTGTGTTGATCCATACGCAACCAAAGTTGAGTCCCTTGGCAAAGCGCATCGCTCTGGTGTGGTTGGTGGTCCAAACCGAGGACGCCAAACCGTACTTCACATCGTTGGCCCAGCGCATGGCCTCCTCGTCTGTCGAGAATTTCTGCACTGTTATGACCGGCCCGAAGATTTCGGTCTGGATGTGTTCGTCCTGCTGTCGCAAACCGGTCAGCACGGTTGCTTCGTGAAAATAGCCGGCCCCTTCGATGCCGTGGCCGCCAACCTCTATGTTCGCGTGATCTGGCAGGCGCTCGATAAAACCCTTTACCCGAGCGAGCTGATTGGCGTTATTGACCGGGCCAAACAGCACGTCTTCGCGATCTGGGCTTCCGGTGATGGCATTTGCACGCACCTTTGCCGAGAGTATGGCAACGAAGTCATCGTGAACCGACTCGTGAACCAGCAGACGAGTGGCCGCGGTGCAATCCTGCCCGGCGTTGAAGAAACCGGCGATGACAATCTGGGTCGCCGCCTTTTCGAGGTCGGCATCGGCAAATACGATGACCGGTGCCTTGCCCCCGAGCTCGAGGTGCACTCGCTTCAGGTCGACGGCCGCACTCTTGGCAACCTCCATGCCGGCGGCTACCGACCCGGTGATCGACACCATCTGCGGAATCGGGTTTTCGATTAGCGCGCGCCCCGAGTCGCGGTCTCCCGTGACCACGTTGAACACGCCCTTTGGCAAAAACTCGGACGCCAACTCGGCGAGTAAGAGAGTCGAAACGGGAGTCGTGTCTGAAGGCTTAAGAACAATCGTGTTTCCGGCGGCAAGCGCCGGAGCGAACTTCCAGGTCGCCATATTCAGCGGGTAATTCCAAGGAGTCACCTGGCCGATGACACCGATCGGTTCACGACGTATAGAAGAGGTGAAGTCCTTGGCATACTCGGCGGTTGCCAAGCCCTGCAGATTGCGAGCGGCTCCGGCGAAGAAACGAATCTGGTCAACCGAGGGAATGATCTCATCGGCCACCAATGCTGCGCGCGGCTTGCCGGTGTTCTCGCTCTCAACATCGGCGAACTCTTCGGCTCGAGCCTCAAGGGCATCGGCGATGCGAAACAGCGCAAGCTGACGCTCGCTCGGGGTGCTCTGACTCCAAGACTCGAAGGCGCTATCGGCCACCTTGAATGCCAGGTCGACGTCCGAGGCATTAGATTTTGGCGCGGTTGCGTAAACCTGACCGGTGGCCGGGTTGATCACGTCCATCGTTTCACCAC
>WLPL01000026.1 GCA_009698805.1 Actinomycetota bacterium
CTTCTGGTCTAAGGTTCGGGTCGACCTGCCAGAGTGCCGGTTCAGGCGCGTTCGCGTCCATGGCGCGCATCATCCTGGTGGCTAAACGCGTTGCGATTTCGAGCGCTCTAGAGCTTTCTAGTTCACCTGACGGCTCTGCGACAAAGATTACGTCGACGTCTGAAATGTAGTTGAGCTCCCTCGCGCCGCACTTACCCATCGCTATGACCGCTAGGCGAGTGTTGGCCACCTCGCTGGCCTCGAATACGCCGTGATCGGTAAGAGCGGTCAACTCCCAGCGAGCGACCTTCAATCCCGCTTCGACGGCTGCCCCGGCTAAGTCAGCCAAGGCTGCTGCGACCCCAGGCATCACGGCCTGCGAATCCTTAGCGGTTACGTCAAAAGCTGCGATCTTCAGAAGTTGCTCGCGATAGCAGATCCGGATGCCAACCCAGGCCGCTTCGGTAGAAGCAATGTCTGCGACCACAGGAGAGAAGAATGCGTCTAGCTGTTCTCGATTCGGAAGCGCGGTTTCTTTCTCAAAGAGAGCTATAGATTGTGGATGTCGCCTCAAGAAGTCAATCAGAGCCGACGAAGCGCCGATAGTGAGAATCAGGCGTTCTGCGCTCGGTTGCTTCGATAAAAGCTTCTTGACGGCCTTTACGTCGATGTCAGATAGATCGAGCAACCCGTTTAGCGCTTGATCCGGAGAGGCAGCCTGGCTAATCGCGGCAAACGCCGAGCGACCAGAATCACCAACCTTTTTGACCAGGGCATCGAGTTTGCCGATGGTTCCTTCAAGGTCCAAGAAACCCAAGCGGGCTAACTCAGAGAGCGTAGCCAATTTTTATCTAGAGGGTTTCGAGGTTTTGCTGAAGCTCGAACGGGGTTACCTGAGAACGGTAATCGCTCCATTCGCGACGCTTGTTTGCCAACACGTATGAGAACACTTCTTCGCCAAGAACCTCGGCGGCAAGTTCGCTCTCTTCGAGCTTACGAATAGCGTGTTCGAGACTTTGCGGCAGTGGCTGAATACCCATAGCGCGTCGCTCAGAATCGGTTAGGTTCCAGACGTTGTCCTCGGCCTCGGGCGGTAGCTCAAGCCCCTCCTCGATGCCCTTGAGACCGGCCGAGAGCAGAAGCGCATAGGCAAGGTATGGGTTCGCAGCCGAGTCAATCGCGCGATATTCGATTCGAGACGAGTTTGACTTGTTCGGCTTGTAGAGCGGGACGCGAATCAGTGCCGAGCGGTTGTTGTGTCCCCAGCAGACGAATGACGGCGCTTCTCCGCCGCCCCAGAGGCGCTTGTAGGAGTTGACGTACTGGTTGGTGACCGCCGTGATCTCCGGTGCGTGCTTTAGCAATCCGGCGATGAACTGTCGACCAACTTTGGAGAGTTGGTATTGGGCCGAAGGATCGTAGAACGCGTTGGTGTCGCCTTCAAAGAGCGACATGTGGGTGTGCATACCCGAACCCGGGTGCTCGGTGAAAGGCTTCGGCATGAACGTGGCGTAGACGCCCTGCTCGATGGCGACCTCTTTGATAACCGTGCGGAAGGTCATAATGTTGTCGGCCATGGTTAGCGCGTCGGCGTAGCGCAAGTCGATCTCGTTCTGACCAGGACCACCCTCGTGGTGGGCAAACTCGACTGAGATGCCCAACTGCTCGAGCATTGAAACTGCGCGACGTCTGAAATCGTGCGCGGTGCCACCGGGGACGTTGTCAAAGTAGCCGGCGCGATCGACCGGAATCGGTCCTTCCGGGCCGATTTGCGATGACTTCAGCAGGTAGAACTCGATCTCAGGGTGAATGTAGAACGAAAAGCCCATTTCGGCGGCCTTGGCCAAGGCGCGACGAAGCACGTTGCGCGGGTCGGCTGCTGCCGGCTGGTTGTCCGGGGTGCGGATGTCGCAGAACATGCGAGCGGTTGGGTCGATCTCGCCGCGCCACGGGAGGATCTGGAAGGTGCTTGGGTCGGGCTGAGCCAGCATGTCGGCCTCGTAGCTTCGCGCTAAGCCCTCGATGGCACTGCCATCGAAGCCAATTCCCTCGGCGAAGGCTCCCTCAACCTCGGCCGGTGCAATCGCTACCGACTTCAGGGTTCCCGCAACATCGGTGAACCAAAGACGCACAAACTTAACGCCGCGCTCCTCGATAGTTCTCAAGACAAAGTCACGCTGTTTGTCGCTCATTGGAATCCTCTCTATTGCCTACTACTAGGCTAGTCGTTGTGCCGAAAATTCGCTTAGCCATGGTTCAAACAAACCCAATCGTGGGTGACATCGACGCGAACGTGAGCGCCATTTTCGAGCAGTGCAAGTTAGCCGTCAACGATGGCGCAAACCTAATCCAATTCGGCGAAATGTGCGTAACCGGTTATCCGATCGAAGATCTGGCCACCCGCAAAGGATTCGTTGCCCAGGCCGAAGCCTCCGTTGAGGAGCTAGCCAAGCACTTAGCGAATGATGGGCTTGGCGAAATCGCGGTGGTCGTGGGGCATCCGCGCATCGCCAGCGCCCCGAGTGGTTGGGCGATCGCCCACAACAGTGCGTCGGTTTTGCTAGGCGGCAAAGTAGCTCACAGGTACGACAAACACCACCTCCCTAACTACTCGGTATTTGACGAGTACCGAAATTTTGTACCTGGTAATGAATTGCTCACCTTCGACTTTTTAGGCAAGAGAGTTTCCGTCGTCATCTGCGAGGACATCTGGCAGACCGGCGGACCGGTGTCGCAGATAGGCGCCAGTAAAACAGATCTCACTTTGGTGCTGAACGGTTCACCGTTTGAATCCGATAAAGACGACCGTCGCCTCGGGTTGATCAAGGAGCTAGCCACAACTCAAGCTACGTCGGTGGCCTACGTGAATCTAGTTGGCGGGCAAGACGACCTCGTCTTTGACGGTGACAGCATTTTTGTTTCAACGAGTGGCGAGGTAATTGGGCGAGCGAAACAGTTCGCCACAGACACGCTATTGGTTGACATTGACGCGACCCCTGAGCTTGTTTCACCACATCAGGTCACAAGATCAGACGATAACTGGCAGGTCTGGAACGCCCTGGTTCTCGGCTTGCGAGATTACGTGCACAAAAACGGTTTCAAATCGGTAGTGCTCGGACTAAGCGGAGGAATCGACTCAGCCTTAGTCGCGACAATCGCCGCGGACGCGCTCGGGGCGAGCAACGTCTTCGGTGTCTCGATGCCGAGCCGGTACTCGTCCGAGCATTCAAAGGGTGATGCGGCGACTCTCGCCGAGAACCTCGGTTGCAACTACCAAACCGTCGCCATCGAAGACATGGTCAACGCCTTCGAAGCGAACCTAGAGCTGAGCGACCTGGCTTCCGAAAATCTGCAGGCCCGCATGCGCGGTGTAATACTCATGGCCGAGAGCAACTCCAAGAGCCACCTCACATTGACGACAGGCAACAAGTCTGAACTTGCCGTCGGCTACTCAACCATCTACGGCGATTCGGTTGGCGGCTTCGCTCCAATCAAGGACGTCGAGAAGACCTTGGTTTGGGAACTAGCGAGATGGCGAAACGAGTGGGCTGAGCAAAACGGCCAAAAGGCTCCGATTCCAGAAAACTCGATAAGTAAACCGCCCTCAGCAGAACTGAGACCCGATCAAACCGACCAAGATTCGCTGCCGGAATACGACGTCTTGGACGCAATCCTCGACCGCTACGTCGAAAAGCGCCAGAGTGCGTCCGAGATTATTGCCGCCGGTTTTGATGCATCGGTTGTCGAGAGAGTTTTGACTTTGGTGGACCGAGCCGAATGGAAGCGACGCCAAGGCGCGATCGGGCCAAAGATCACGGGAATGGCCTTCGGCCGCGACCGCAGACTGCCAATCACAAACAAATACAGAGGGTAACCATGTCAGATCAGCAACTCATTTCAAGCGGCGGCCCTTGGGAAGCCAAGATTGGTTACTCTCGCGCCGTGAAGGCCGGAAACTACGTTCACGTCTCAGGTTCAACCGCAACCGTCAACGGTGAACTCCAAGGCGAGGGCGACGCCTACCTGCAGACCAAGGTCGCTTTCGAAGTAATCGCCGCCGCTCTAGCCCAAGTTGGCTACACGCTAGAGAACGTGGTTCGCACGCGCGTTTACTTGGCCGACGCCGAAGACATGGATGCGGTTGGCAAGGCTCACGGCGAAATCTTTGGAGAAATTCGCCCAGCGGCGACCATGTTGGCCGGGCTCAAGTTCATAAACCCAAAGATGCTCGTTGAAATCGAAGTTGACGCATGGAAGAGCTAAGCCCGAAAATCGTCCGCAGCTCCACACTTACCGAGTTCAAGGCTGCCGGTCGCAAGTTCTCTTGCTTGACCAGCTACGACGCGCTTACGGCTGGGGCTTTCGATGAAGCGGGAATCGACGTTCTTCTCGTTGGTGACTCGGCTGCCGATAACGTCCTTGGCTATTCGAGCACGCTGCCGATAACCGTCGAAGAGATGATTCCGTTCGGTCGTGCTGTTGCCGGAGCGGTGAAGCGAGCCCTCGTGGTGGTCGATTTGCCGTTCGGTAGCTACGAAACCGGAGCCGAAGCGGCATTGACAAACGGAATTCGCGTTATGAAGTCCACCGGCGCCTCGGCCCTAAAGCTCGAGGGTGGCGATCGCAGTTCTGCCGCGATCGCAGGCTTGGTCACGGCAGGGATCCCAGTCATGGGTCACATCGGCTTCACGCCACAAAGCGTCCATGCTCTAGGCGGCTTTAAAGTTCAAGGCCGCGGCGACACCAGGGAGCAGCTAATCGAAGACGCTCTAGCCGTTCAGGCCGCTGGAGCATTCGCGGTGGTTCTTGAACTTGTGCCGGCCGACCTCGCCCGCGAGGTGACAGAACTATTGACCATTCCCACTATCGGCATTGGCGCCGGAGCCGGAACCGACGGTCAGATTTTGGTTTGGACAGATTTTGCTGGTCTTCACGGAGGTAAACCACGCAAGTTTGTGAAGCAATATCTCGAGCTGCGAAGCAGTCTGGTTTCTGCTGCAAGGTCATATCGCGCAGATATCGCCAAAGGCGTTTTCCCTGGCAAAGAAAACGAGTTCTAGGAGTCGTTTTCTTCCTCGGCGCGCCAAACAGCCGCTCGATCACTAACTATTTGCAGCGCCCTCTCGGCGTCCTGCTTGTTATCGAAGGGGCCGATTCGGTCTAGTGCCGCCGCGAGCCGACCAAATTCGACCTCGTTGGTCTTCGAGTTAAACCACCAAGCCTCGAGCTCACCCTGCGAATCAGACATGCCAACCAATCAATAAACTTGAAGTATGCCTAAGGATAGCAACGGACACCTCATTGCCGGCCGTCTAGGCGCGACACTCCGAGTCCCCTCGGCAATCCCAAGCCCCGAGTATGTCGGCAAAACAGGCCCGTCAAAGAACCTCTTCGGCGACGTTTGGGGTGCAGAGGACGTTGAGCGCATAAGGCGCGCTGGCAGAATCGCTGCGCAAGCCGTTGAACTCGTTGGTCAGCACATAAAACCGGGGGTAACAACGAATGAGCTTGACATCCTGGCCCACGAATTCATGGTCTCTGCCGGAGCCTACCCTTCCACCCTCGGCTACCGTGGTTACCCAAAGTCAATTTGCACCTCGCTTAATGAGGTGATCTGCCACGGCATTCCAGACGACACCGTCCTAGAAGACGGCGACATCGTTAACATCGACATCACCGCTTACCTAGATGGCTTTCACGGCGACTTGAATAAGACATTCTGCATTGGCGAGGTGTCATCCGAAATTGCCGACCTCGTCACACGCACCGAAGAAGCTCTCTTTAGAGGGCTGGCCGTTGTCGCACCTGGTCGTCAGATAAATGTAATTGGCCGCGCCATCGAGTCGTACGCCAAGCGTTTCGGTTACGGCGTTGTCCGGGACTTTACGGGTCATGGCATCGGGCGAAGCTTCCACAGCGGGCTTGTTGTGCCACATTATGACGCAGCGCCAAACTACGCGACCGAGATGGTCGAAGGCATGGTCTTCACTATTGAGCCTATGCTCACGCTCGGCGGCATCAGCTGGGACATGTGGGCAGATAACTGGACGGTCACCACGAAAGACAAGTCCATAACGACCCAATTCGAACATACTCTGGTCGTTACTGAGAGTGGCTACGAGATACTTACCCTCCCCTAGGTCAGAATAGAGCCATGGGTAAGAAGGCAATTGGCATCGACATCGGCGGCACCGGCATCAAGGGCGCGCTAGTCGACGTCAAGAGCGGCAAGCTTCTAACCGAACGAATCCGCGTCGAGACTCCAGAGGGCGGGCGCCCAGACGACATGGTCGCCGTGGTGCGTGCAATAATTCAAGAACTTCGCGTCGACAAATCAACGCCCGTGGGTATCTGCTTCCCCGCCGTCGTTCAGCACGGTGTAACGAAGTCGGCGGCAAACATCAGCTCAGAGTGGATCAACTACGACGCGGACGCCCACTTCACAAAATCACTGAAGCGGAAAGTGCACATGCTAAACGATGCCGATGCCGCGGGGTATGCCGAGGCGAAGTTTGGCGCCGCCAGGAAGCAAAAGGGCCTGACAATCTTGACAACTCTCGGCACCGGCATCGGCACGGCACTGCTATTCAACGGCTCCCTAATTCCTAATAGCGAGTTGGGCCACCTGAAACTAAATGGGCAAGACGCCGAAAAATTGGCGGCCTTTTCGGCCAAGGAGCGCGAAGAACTAAGTTGGGAAGACTGGGCGGTAAGGCTTCAGGCCTATTACTCGCTCTTGGAAGATCTCTTGGTGCCCGATTTGTTCATCGTCGGTGGTGGCGTCTCAAAGGAACACGAATTGTTTCTTCCGCTTCTCAAGCTAAAGACACCAATTGTGCCGGCCGAGCTAAAGAATGCGGCAGGCATAATCGGCGCGGCAACTCTCGCCGTCAAGGACGCGTAAGAATTAGGACGGGTCGACCGATACGCCGGGTTTTGTACCCTTTCGGGTGACGACCATCTATCTCGGAGTACCGTTGCCGGCACCCTCTAGCGATCTACCCGAAGGCTCGAGCGAGCAGCTCTCAAGCACCTTCTGTCTGATCTTGCTTCAGGCGAGGTTTACATAGCCACCTCGATCACTCGAGGTGCTGGTGGTCTCTTACACCACCGTTTCACCCTTACCGCTTGCGCGGCGGTTTACTTTCTGTTGCACTTTCTCGCGGGTTTCCCCGGGTGGGTGTTACCCACCACCTTGCTCTGTGAAGCCCGGACGTTCCTCGGCAATGCCGCGGCCGTCTGGTCGACCCATCCTAGGTTTAAAGATACCCTCAGGCGAGGTGCTGTGTGAAGTTCACAAATTGAACTTCGGCTTCTTGCTCGCCCCAGAGACGAATGATCGATATCGACGCCGGCGAAATTTGGGTTCGCCAGTACGCCGGGGCTCCAGCTTCGAGTGCATGCGCTATAAAACCACGAACCGGCATGACGTGAGCAACGACAACGACGCTAGCGCCAGAATGCTTTTCGAGAATGATCTGTTTGGCGCGTTTTACTCGATCATCAAATACCGCTAGAGACTCGCCATTCGGAGGCGATGCCTCCCAGGAACCTTGCCAAGCGGTAAATTCTTCGAACCACTTGGCTTTTACTTCGTCATTCGTGTGGCCGTCCCAGTCACCGAAAGCTATCTCTCTAAGTTCTTCAAGAACTTCGACTGAAGCTCCGATTGCGTTGGCGATTATTGTCGCGGTCTCTCTGGTGCGTTGCATTGGCGAGCATACGACTACGACCGGAGACGAAAGGTGTGCAAATGGACCCACACGGCCAATATCAGAGATTGCCGTTGCCGCGGCTTTTGCATCGTTGATACCAGCTACAGAGAGCGAGGGGTCCTCCCCCATGCCGCCAGAAATCTTGCGGGCTTCGGTCAGCGCTGTTCTGCCGTGACGAACCAGAATTAATGTCGTTGCTGGTTCGCCAACCAAAACTGGGCTCCGCAGCGAGCTCGGTTGGTCGTGATTAAACTCTGTGGCAACCGAGGTGACCTGGTGCGCGGGAATCAACAACTCATTGCCTCCCTGATCCATCGCCTTATTGGCTAGCGCGTCCGCGCGAGAGTTCTGCTCCCTGGGGATCCACTGCCAAGTAACCGAGCGACCCGAAATAATTCGGTGCGCCTCGATAGCGAGAGCCTGCATGTCGGGGTGCTTGATCTTCCAGCCTCCAGCCATCTGCTCGATCACCAGCTTGCTGTCCATTCGCACTAGCACTTCGGCCTCAGGGTCGATTCGGTAGCACTCTTCCAGGCCAGCGATGAGCGCGTTGTATTCGGCTACGTTGTTTGTCGCTAGCCCGATGAACTTGGATATCTCGGCGAGGAGCTCCCCGGTCTGGCTATCGATTACAACTGCACCCGAGCCAGACGGTCCAGGGTTACCTCGCGAACCGCCGTCCGCTTCGATTAGAAGTTGACGACTCATCGAACTATGAAGGCTTCGCAGTTCGGGCAGGTTGGCAGTTCGTCTTCGGCCGAGCTCATCACATCGGAGTAGACGGCGGAGGTGAGCGACAGGTGACAGGTTCCGCAGGCGCGGTCGATTAGGCGACCGATCGGCACGCCTCTAGTCGCCTTGCGATCAAACTGGGCCATAAGTTCTTCAGGAACGCTAGAGCGAGTGGCTCGGATTTCGCTCTCAACGATCGAAACCGAAGACTGCAGTTTGCCAAGCTCAACGTGAATCGTAGCCTCGACGGCGGCAATCTTTTCGATTAGTTCGTCGCGAAGCTTCTTTGCCGCGGCTACCTCAAACCCAGCAGCGTCTCGCGCCTCGAGGAACTCCAACTCACTGGTTTCAAGCAATGACTTGCGTGATTCCAGCGCCGCTAACTCAGACTGAACTCCGCCAATGTCCTTTGGATTGCTCGAGGTAGCCAGTCTCGCGAGGTCTCGTTCGATGCGTGAATCAACCAGTTCGATATCGGTCAAGACTCGTGCGATGTCGACCTCAAATTCCTCGTAGCGCTGCTGAGCGGAAAGCAGGACCTCGCTAGAAGCACGCATTTCGGCCTGAAGTTCACGCAAAGCGGCACCACTCTCGAGCTCAGCGAGTGTGCGCTTGGCACGTTGTAACTCGGTCGATAGCTCGTGAGTTTTCAAAAGAAGTTGCTGTTGGCCGGGTGTTGCTTTCATTGTGTTTTGCTTCCTTGATTAAAAATCCATGGATCGGTATTTACTGAGCTAACGACGAACTCGATTTGACCGAGGTACGAGCGCAGTTGGTTGGCGGCCGTTTCAAGCCACAGGGACTCGCTTGCCCAGTGTGACACATCGATTAGCGCTATCGCGGCCTCCTGTGCAATGTGGTGCCGCAAGTCACTGGTCACAAAGACGTCTGACCCCTCAGCGATTGCCGCGTCTATGAACGAATCTCCCGCACCGCCACAAAGAGCGACTCGACTAATTTCCAAATCGGCAGGCGCCGTTGACGAAACGCCGCGGAGCGTTTGCGGCAAAGTCGAGTTAAGAGAGGCAACCAGTGAACCGATGGTCGATCCTGCGGGTAAGAGGCCAATTCTTCCGTGCCCAATTCCAGCTTCGGTGGTTACCAGCGGCCGAACCTCTTCGAGACCGAGTGCCTTTGCTAGGACGTCGGATACCCCGTCTTCAACGACGTCGGCGTTGGTGTGTGCGCTGAATACGGCGACACCGGCCCGCACGGCCTTAGCGATTAGGTCACCCTTGCGGGTGTCTTCTGAAACCGCAGAGACGCCTTTAAGTAAAAACGGGTGGTGCGTGAAGACGAGTTGAGCCGAAACCGAGATTGCCTCGGCAAGGACTTCTTCTGTGAAGTCGACGGAAAGCAAAACCCGCTCGAGTGCCGCCTTGGGTGAACCGATGGAAAGACCCGGGCGATCCCAGTCTTCAGCTAACCGCGCTGGCCACAGGCTTTCGGCCGTTTCGAGAAAGTTCTCAACCTTCACCGCTACTCCGAAAAACCGGGAAATTCGGAAAGCGCGGCTTTGCGCAATTCCACTTCAGCCACCTCACCCTGCTGCTTTTTTACTCGCGCAAACCCTGTGGCAAGCTGCCAGACAAGACCAAACGCGAATGCCACGAGTGGCGAGAATGGCGTAACCCAACCGCTGAACCCAAGCCAATCGGCGAGAGAATTTGGCGCTGAAACAGCCAAACCGGCCGCGGTTGAAGCTACAAAACCAATGAGCGCGAAGACGCTGAATGATCCGTAGAACCCGTAACTGCGAAGTAGCGACGACTCGTGATATGCGCCTCGACGAAGTAGAGAGTCGGCTACCTGCATGCCGACTACTGCAGAGACTCCGACAAACAAGAGCTGCGAAGCGGCGAGCCAAGAAGACCCGGCTGGGACGTACCAAACGGCTGCCGAACCCAGAACTGCAAGTACCAAAGACAACCAGCCGCGCAGCCGATTCACGGCAAACGATCTGACCTCTTCGAGAGTGGCGGAGGCTAGATTGAACAAAAGCGCAACAACACCGAGAGCGCCTACCCAGAGCACACCGGTGGCGATTGCCGGGCTCTGAATTAGAGCAAAGGCATTTAGCAAGCCGAATCCATCGGGGGGTAGATTCTGTGCATAAACCAAGAAGAAGTGTGCGAATACCAGCGTTGGAACGAGAACAATTGTCGCCACCGCTGCAGTCCATCTGCCAAAAGTGTTGATCTTTGAAAATGAGTTGGCATTGACCTTTGGCGCCCGACCGTAAGTTGCTATGCCCGCGAAAGCGACAAAGCCAGCAACAGTCAGAGCCTGAATTGGTGATATCGACCAGTCGATATTGCTAAACGACACCTGCGAACGAGTCGCTAGAGCCCCCACCACAAAAGCGATCATCAGCGGCACTGCCACAACGATGTTTATCCACCTGCGAGAAGCCTGCGCGAAACCAGCGACGAGGGAAACGACGACCAGGGTGGCGATAGTTATCACGGTAGCCATCGAGACGCTACCGAACACTTTGTCGCCGAAACCCACGTCGAGTTGGAAGGCGCTATCAAAGGACTGGACGCCCGAGACCAAGGCGAGAATAAGCAACGAGAAGGCGAAGCCAATAGCCACGAGGCCGGGAACAAAGGCACCGAAAACGCCGAAGGTTGCCCGCTTGGTGACCACGAACGCTTCGCCTGTTCGCTGCGCGGTGAAGTGCGCCGAAATAGCTAGAACGAGGACACCTAGAGTGCCGAGTGCGAAACCAGATAGCGCGGACCCGAAACTCACGGCCTGGGCAGCAACCAAATAAGCAACGACCATAGGCACGATTAGGCCGAGGGTGATGAACCAGAAGGCAGCGTTTGCTCGCCACCCTGACCGGGTTGGCTTCTCGATCGACTCTTCGAAAACCAAAGCATCTTCGTCAGCGGCAATCTTGAAATCTTCGGCCGACTCAACTGGTATATCTTCGTCGAAGGTAACGGCTGGGGCCGGCACATTGTCAGGTACCGATATCGCGCTGGTGGCTTCGCTCGCCGCTTCATTCAAGAGCGCTTCGAAAGCGTCCTGCCCAGGCTCAACGGACGTCTCGGTGGCAGGCACTTCGATTTCGATGATTTCAAGAACTTCGTCAACCACAACGGGGGCTTCCTCCACGGAAACCGTGAGAGGCAAGAGATCTAGACCGTTTCGTAAGCGATCAACATTTTCAATCGCAATTTTTGCGAGCGGATCTTCGCTGGCCTGCATGCGCGCGAGCCACTCTGCGTGCAGCTGATTGTCGTGTTCGCGAAGGTTGGCTTGTTCTTCAACGATTGCCATCGCCTTGGCGAGTCCGTCCTCGGTCGCCTGAGCGTTTCCGAGCGCTTGATAGATTTCCTCGTCGGTCATTGATAAACGGACGGGAGGTTTGAATTCAGACTGATCCATGTGGCAATACTACCTATGAACCTACGAGATAGTGGGCCCTACCGGGCTCGAACCGATGACATCCACGGTGTAAGCGTGGCGCTCTACCAACTGAGCTAAAGGCCCTCTAACTCCGACAACACTACACGATTATTGGTGCAGAGAAGCCAAAGCCTTGTCATATTCGTCAAGCGAGCGAGCCTGGCCCGGTGCGGTAACAAATTTTGCAACCAGCTCGCCGTCCTTGTTGATCACGAACGTTGCGCGATTGGCAATACCGGCCTCGTCGAGGAACACCTCGTAATCCTGCGCAACTCCACCGTGTGGCCAAAAGTCAGCCAAAACAGAGAACTTGTAGCCCTCCTGCTCGGCAAAAAGTCTTTGAACGAACTTTGAGTCGACGCTGATAGCGAGAAGTTCAACGTCGTCTCTCACGAAGCGGTCGAAGTTGTCTCGAAGCTCGCAAAGTTCGCCGGTGCAAATACCGCTGAAACTTAGCGGGTAAAAGACCAAAACCACGTTCTTTTTGCCACGAAACTCGCTTAGAGTGACGTCTTGGCCGAACTGGTTAACGAGCGTGAAGTCGGTAGCTAGGTCTCCGATAATTAGCGACATGGTGGCTCAACTTTCTCTGGTATCAATCTACGGAACATAATACTCACGCGAATTCTTCCCGAGCCGATAAACTCTTAGAAGCCCATACAAGGGCTGCCTTTTTTACAAGTCCCCCACGAAAGGGAATGTCGGTGTCCATTTTTAACAACGACTTTGCGTCGCTCTCGCCAGATCAAGATCCAGAAGAGACCAGAGAGTGGCTCGAATCGCTCGACTCCGTTGCCCGCATACACGGACCAGCTCGTGCCCGCGAGATTTTGCTCAGCTTGATGAGTCGCTCCCACGAACTGCACATTCCAATTCCCACCTCGTTGAACACCGATTACATCAACACGATTTCAACCGAGGACGAACCCGAATTCCCCGGTGACGAAGCCATCGAACGAACATATCGCGCCTGGATGCGCTGGAACGCTGCCATGTTGGTGCACCGAGCTCAGCGACCAGGTGTCGGCGTCGGCGGTCACATCTCAACCTACGCGTCGTCTTCCTCGCTCTACGAGGTCGGCTTCAACCATTTCTTCAAAGGCGCAGACCACGCCAAAGGCGCAGACCACATCTTCGTGCAGGGGCACGCCTCACCAGGCATATACGCTCGCGCGTTCTTAGAAGGCCGACTCACCACCGATCAGTTGGATGGATTCCGCCAGGAGCGTTCCCACCCGAGTGGAAGCCTGTCTTCATACCCGCACCCACGCCTCATGCCAGAGTTTTGGCAGTTTCCAACCGTTTCGATGGGTATCGGCCCGCTAAATGCCATTTACCAAGCGCAGTTCAATCGCTACCTGTCAGGCCGCAGTTTCGCCGATACCGCAGAGCAGCACGTCTGGGCCTACCTTGGTGACGGCGAGCTAGACGAAGTCGAATCACGCGGTGCACTCCAACTCGCGGCGAATGACGGTCTTGACAACCTGACCTTCGTGGTCAACTGCAACCTCCAGCGCCTCGACGGGCCGGTTCGCGGTAACGGAAAAATCATGCAAGAGCTCGAAGCCTTCTTCAGAGGTGCCGGCTGGAACGTCATCAAGGTCGTTTGGGGTCGCGAGTGGGACGACTTGTTGACCCGCGACACCGAAGGCGCTCTCATCGACCTGATGAACCGCACTCCGGACGGCGACTACCAAACCTTCAAGGCCGAAAATGGGGCTTTCGTGCGCGAGAACTTCTTCGGTCGCGACCCGCGCACCGCAGCGCTGGTTGCGAATATGACCGACGACGAGCTGTGGTCGCTGAAGCGCGGTGGTCATGACTACAAGAAGGTCTATGCCGCTTACCAGGCGGCCCTAGGTCACAAGGGGCAGCCAACCGTCATTCTCGCTAAAACCATCAAGGGCTACGGCCTGGGCAAGAGCTTCGAAGGTCGTA
>WLPL01000027.1 GCA_009698805.1 Actinomycetota bacterium
CCAAAAAGACCGCGCTTCTTAGGGCTTGTTGGCTCCTGCTTGTCTCTGGCCAAGGTGTCTCTCTTCTTTCGCCTGTTTCGGGCAGAACTTAGACCCATGTCAAATCCGCTAAATGCAGAAGACTGGGTCCGTGTCTATTATGCCACCCCACAACGACATACCCTTGCAGGCTAGGCGATAAAACTAAACAGATGAGTTGGCTAACTTATTCCTACTCGAGCGCAAGCTAAGAACTAGACCAGTGAGACCGACAGCGGTTACGAGTAGTTGAAGAGAAAAAGCGACTCGGAAATGCTCAAAGGTGTAGAGCTCGGGGCCGCCTTGTGCATCCAGCGCAACCCCAACGATCCACATCATCAAGAGGGCCGCCAGGAAACCACCAACATTTATGAGACCGTTGGTTGCGCCGAGCTCTGCTGGAACGAAAGCCTCCTTCGAATAGTCGAAGGCAACCATTGAAGCGGGCCCGCCGACTCCGATGGTCATAACGAGCGCGATGAGTAGCCAAAATGGCGTCGGGTTCGGGCCGAGAAGCACCAACCCCCAAACAAGCACAATGGCACCGATGATCGAAAAGGTGAGGACGTGCCTAAATTGGGGCCAACGACCACAAAACCAGCCGATTACAGGACCCATGGACATGTTTGTGACAACGAACAAAGTGAGCATCGAACCGGCGGTTTCCCTTGGCAGGCTAAGTGCAGAAACCATGAATGGGATGCCCCAGAGAAGAGCGAAAGTGGTGCCAGTCGATTGAGTTGTGAAATGCGTGAAGAAGGCGAGCCAGGTCACCGATTTGCGACTGTTCTCTTTCAATTTCGAAAAGACATCCCTGATTCGAATTTCATGATTTTTGGCGATAGCGGGGTTCTCCGCGGAGAACAGCCAGACGAGAACACCAACCAAGGCTGAGATAGCCGCGGCAGAAAGAAATGCCTGCTCCCAGGATGTCTCGCGCAATAGGAGGGCAAACGGAACTGCCGAGAGGATTTGCCCGGTTTGACCGATGGTGGCAAACCATTGTTGAAGGTTCGACGCGCGCTTGCCAGTAAACCAAGAGTTTGACATGCGAATCATGCTGATGAATGTGCAGGCGTCACCGATTCCGACGAGAACGCGCCCGAGAACTGCAGAGGGTAAATCGGTTGACAAGCCAACCACTACTTGACCCGCGGCCATCAAGATGGCTCCAGCCGCTAGCAGTTTGCGGCTTCCAAAACGGTCAAGCAGGAGCCCAACGGGTATCTGCATAACAGCGTAAAAAAGAAGTTGCATTACGGCGAGACTAGAGAGCTGCTCCGCCGTGGTGCCGAATCTGACGGATGCGTCGAGAGCTACCGAACCCATTGTGGTGCGCTGGGTTACCGCAACCAGATAAGCCAAAACAGCTAAACCAACAGCGACCGAGCGCTTACTCAGTTTCGTCCTCCGGCTTGTTTAGGCTTCGAATGGCCAGGAAGTCCTCTAACTCTGCGGCGATTTGATCGGCGCTGGGAACAGAAGGAGATCTCGGCGTCATTCGAGCGCCGAACGTCATGCCCTTACCTGTTTGGTAACCCTGTTCGAGGTTCTTCACCATTTTGGCGAGTTCCTCGTTCTCGACAACTCGCTCCTCGATTTTGCGCAAGAACTTCGCCGCCTCGTCGCGCAGTGCATCGGTAGGGAACACCAAGTTGGTGGCTGCAGCGATCAGCTCGAAAGCCTTCAGGGCGACATCCGGGTATTCGCTTTCGGCTAGGTAGTGAGGCACGAGTAATACGAACCCCGTAGTTGGCATGCCGATCTCTCGGAGTCGATACTCCAAAAGGTGCACTATCGTTCCGGGAATCTGGGTGTCGGGTCGCCACTCGCTGAACTTAGCTATGAGCTCCTGACGATTGCCCGAGACGGTGACACCGATCGGACGCGTGTGTGGAGCGGGGAATGGAATCGAATGCACCCAGACAAACTCGCTGATCGCGAAGAGATCGATGACTTGTTCGACGGCCTCTGCAAAGGCCTCCCATTTGAAATCTGGTTCATAGCCGTCCAGGTAAAGGAACTGCTGCCCGATCTCATCCTTCATTAGATAGATGCCGAGAATTGGAGGCTCAAATGTTTCGAGGTGATCTTTTTCGAAGTAAACCACTGGCCTGCGGGAACGATAGTCGAGCAGGTCGTCGTTGTTGAAACGCACGACCAAGGTCGATTCAAGGTTTGCGAAAATGTGACTGTTTAGCTGGGATACCGAACCACCGGCATCGGTAAAACCGCTCAGCGTCGCGAGCATTTTCAGACCTAGAGGTACTCGAACCTCTTGGTTGACCAAAGAATATAAGCCGCTGTTCACATCTCGATTTTAGCCCGCGTTAGGCTATTGGAATGACTAGCCCCAAGTTGAACATCGCGACCAAATTCTCATCATTTTCCAATGGCGTCGCATACGTCGTCGGCGTCGTCGCGAAAGGCGAAAAGGTAATCCTTGCCGACACCGCAGTCGAGGTCTCAACAATCGAGCAATTGGATTTGTCGCTTCTTGGAGCTAAGTCGAGCCTCGAAAGCGTTACCCGCTTAGCGGCACCGAATGGCGCCGTCTATCTGCTTATCGGCCTAGGAACCGCCGAACTCGACTCGACCGCTCTGCGGTCACTCGCAGGCGCAGCGTCACGTAATCTCGCAGAGTTCAAAGAGATCGTGTTTGGTCTGCCCACCGACTCGAAGGAGCAGACCGCGGCGATCCTCGAGGGTTCTCTGCTGGGCTCATACCAGTTCGGCGCTTACCGAAGCCTCAATAAGCTTGCCCCGGTCCAGCTGGCAAAGATCACCGTGATCTCGGCGCACAAACCGACGCCAGCAACGCTAGCCCGAGCCGAGATTCTGTCTGAAAGCACTAGCGCCATTCGTGACCTAGTCAATTCACCAGCCAACGACATCTATCCGCAGAGTCTCGCCGCTGCCGTGCAAAAATTGGCTAGAGGCACAGGCGTAACGGTTGAAATCTGGGACGAAAAACGTTTGGCGGCCGAAGGTTTTGGCGGCATTATCGCGGTTGGCAAGGGCTCTTCTCGACCTCCACGAATGGTTCGCATCGACTACAAGCCGAAAAACGCTAAAGCTCATCTGGCCTTCGTTGGTAAAGGAATCACCTTCGACTCGGGCGGCCTCCAAATCAAGCCGGCAACCTCGATGATTGGCATGAAATACGACATGACCGGCGCTGCCACCGTTGCCAACGCCGCTATTGCGATAGCCAAGTTGCAACTACCCGTTCGAGTCACCGCTTGGATGTGTATCGCCGAGAACCTCGTCTCGGGCACATCCACCAGGCCTAGCGACGTAATCAAGATTCGCAACGGCAAGACCGTTGAAGTTATCAATACCGACGCTGAAGGGCGGCTGGTTTTGGCAGACGGTTTATCGATCGCTAGCGAGGCAAAACCGGATCTGATTGTGGACGTTGCGACACTCACCGGGGCTTCTTCGATAGCTCTTGGGCATCGCTACACAGGACTCATGGGCCATGGCCTCGGTGTCGAGAAGGCTAAAGCGGCCGCAGAGGCAGCCGGTGAGTTGGTTTGGCACATGCCTCTGCCTGCAGATTTGCGCGTCTCATTGAACTCTGACATTGCAGACATCGCCAACGCTAAGTTCGGCGCCAAGGGCGGGATGCTTCTGGGAGGGCTGTTCCTCCAAGAGTTCATAGGCAAAAAAGCCAAGGGCAACGACCCAATCGACTGGGCGCACCTTGACATCGCGCCGAGCGCGAATAACGATCAGGCTCCTTGGGGTTACAACGCGAAGGGTCCGACCGGTGTCATGCTGCGAACCCTGGTGTCTCTAGCCGAGTCCTATTGCTAACCCTGTAAAGTTGTAACGAATCCGAACAAAGCAGATGGAGTAATCATGGCCGAGCACAACTTTGACGTCGTAATCCTTGGCGGCGGTAGCGGCGGCTATGCCGCAGCACTGCGATCGGCTCAACTTGGTAAGCGCGTAGCCCTCATCGAAAAGGACAAACTCGGCGGTACTTGTCTGCACCGCGGTTGCATTCCAACCAAGGCGCTTCTGCACTCTGCAGAAGTTGCCGACGTAACACGCGAGGCCGCAGCTGTCGGTGTGAACGCAACCTTTGGATCAATCGACATGGCTCAGGTAAACAAATACCGCGACGGAATCGTTGACCGCCTATTCAAGGGTCTTACCGGACTCATCGGTAGCAAAGACATCACTGTGGTAGCTGGCGAGGGAAGACTCACCGGACCGAAGACAGTGACCGTAAACGGCGACACCTACAAGGGAACCAACGTCGTGCTTGCCACCGGTTCTTACAGCCGAACTCTCCCAGGTCTCGAAATTGGCGGCCGCGTCATTACTTCTGAGCACGCTCTCCAGTTGGATTACGTTCCGAAGAAGGTCATCGTTCTCGGTGGCGGCGTAATCGGTGTTGAGTTTGCGTCGGTCTGGAAATCTTTTGGTACCGAAGTAACCATTGTCGAGGGATTACCTCACCTAGTGCCAAACGAAGACGAAGCGCTCTCGAAGGGCCTTGAGCGCGCATTCCGCAAGCGTGGCATCGACTTCAAGTTGGGTGTTCGATTCTCGGGCGTAGAGCAGAACGAAACCGGAGTCATAGTTAGCCTCGAGGACGGCACGAAGCTTGAGGCGGAGCTGCTACTAGTAGCAGTCGGACGCGGAGCGAATACCGCTGGCCTGGGCTTCGAAGAACAGGGCATAAGCATCGACCGCGGTTACGTTTTGACTAACGATCGCCTCGAAACCAACATTCCAGGGATCTACGCAGCTGGAGACATTGTCCCGGGTCTGCAACTCGCACACCGCGGATTCGGCCAAGGAATCTTTGTCGCCGAAGAAATCGCGGGACTGAAGCCTGTCGTGATCGACGAGAACGGCATTCCGAAGGTCACCTACTGCGAACCAGAAGTTGCCAGCGTCGGTCTTTCGGAGGCCAAGGCCGCGGAGAAGTTTGGTGCCGACAACATCTCTACCTACGAGTACAACCTTGCCGGTAATGGCAAGAGCCAGATTCTGGGTACCGCTGGATTCATTAAGCTGGTGCGCCAGAACAACGGCCCAGTTGTTGGCGTCCACATGATCGGCTCTCGCGTGGGAGAGCAAATTGGTGAAGGACAGCTAATCGTTAACTGGGAAGCGTTCCCAGAGGACGTCGCCTCGCTGATCCACGCACACCCAACCATGAACGAAGCAATCGGAGAGGCGCACCTGGCTCTCGCAGGCAAGCCGCTTCACGCACACGCCTAGTATTGATAAGAACGCCTTCATAAGGAGCAACAAAGAATGAGCGAAAACGTAGTCCTGCCCGCACTTGGCGAGAGCGTCACCGAAGGAACAGTCACTCGATGGCTGAAGAAGGTTGGCGACACTGTCGCAGTTGATGAAGCGCTGGTCGAAGTCTCTACCGACAAGGTCGATACCGAGATCCCTTCACCGTTCGCTGGAATCGTCGAGCAGATCCTGGTTCAAGAAGATGACACCGTCGCTGTTGGTGGCGTACTCGCCGTAATCGGCACTGGCGCGGCATCGGCTCCGGCAGCGGCACCAGTCGTTGCCCCGGAGGTTGTTGCTGTTCCGGAACCAGTTGTAGTCGCTCCCCCTGTAATCGCACCAGCACCAGTCGTCGAGGCTCCTGTTGCAGCCCCTGTAGTAGCGCCCGTTGTTGCACCTGTTGTTGCACCTGCTCCTGTCGCAGCACCTGTAGCTGCCTCGAGCGACCCTACCTACGTGACTCCGCTCGTGCGCAAGTTTGCTGCCGAACACGGAATTGATCTCTCGAACGTTGCCGGAACCGGCGTTGGAGGCCGTATCCGCAAGGAAGACGTCGTAACCAGCTCGGCCCCAGTAGCAGCACCAGTCACCAACGCGCCAGCCGCACCTGTGGTCACATCGGCTCAACGAGGGACCACCGAACCGATGTCGCGTCTTCGCAAGGTTCTAGCCGAGCGCGCAGTCGCTTCGATGCAGCAGACCGCTCAGCTAACCACCGTTGTCGAAGTTGACGTAACCGCTATCGCAGCTCTCAGAGCTCGGGTTCAGCCCCAGTTCGTTGCAGCTACAGGCGGCAAGTTGAACTTCATGCCTTTCTTTGCTCTAGCCGCTGGCGAGGCGCTCAAGGCTCACCCAAAGCTGAACGCTTCGATCGAGGGCGACAACATCGTCTTCCACCCGACCGAAAACCTAACCTTCGCGGTTGACACCGAGCGTGGACTTCTTACTCCGGTGATTCGCGACGTCTCGAGCCTAAACCTGGCTCAGATCGCGATGCAGATTGCCGACCTTGCCGCTAGAACTCGTGAAAACAAGCTCAAGCCGGACGAGCTCGGCGGCGGAACCTTCACCCTGACCAACACCGGTTCGCGTGGCGCGTTGTTCGACACCCCAGTGGTGTTCTTACCTCAGGTAGCGATCTTGGGCACCGGCATCGTTAGCAAGCGTCCAGTAGTCGTCACCGACGCCTCTGGCAACGACTCAATCGCAATTCGAAGCATGGTTTACCTTGCGTTGAGCTACGACCACCGCCTGGTTGATGGAGCGGACGCCTCTAGGTTCTTGGTAGACATCAAATCAAGACTTGAAACGGCAGCCTTCGAAGTCAACCTAGGTATCTAAAGTCTTTTCACAGAAACAATTGCTCGATTAGACCGGTCTAGGGTTACCTGGTATCGACCGCAACGCGTTTCTAGTTGTTGCACAATTACGCCACCCAATTTGGTTTCTTGCACGACCTGACCGGTGGGTGTGAAATCTTCCTTGCAGGTGCGCGCTTTTGGCACAGCCTTTGAAGCCTCGGGTTGCTGTGTCAACGACAAAACCACACTGCACACCCCAACAGCGAAAATCGCTGCGGCTACGAGCGGCCAACGAATTTTCGCCCTCTTTCGTCTTGGTATCTCGAGCACTCGGTCGGCGCGCAGTCGGTAGCCCCCAGACTGTAGCGTAGCTAGTAACGGGCCATGCTTTGGATTGGCAGAATCAAGCCGAACCTCCAAAGTGTCAGCGGATCTCTCAAGGCGATGTCTAGGCATCAAAACATTCTCGAACGCGTGCAGAGGGAATAGAACATCCCTGCAAAAGTGTTGATAACAGCACCAACCTAGAATTGACTCATGCCTGAATTCCTGTTAGCCGGACTAGACCCCGAGTTCGTCGATTACGAACAGGCCTGGGAGTTGCAGCGCGAGATTCACGGCCAAGTTGCCTCGGGCGCTCGCCCAGCCACCGTCGTTTTACTCGAGCACTCCCCCGTCTACACCGCTGGTAAGCGCACCGAAGATGAAGAACACCCGACCGACGGGACCCGCGTAATCGCCGTCGACCGCGGAGGCAAAATCACCTGGCACGGCCCAGGCCAGTTGGTTGGTTACCCCATCATGCAGCTACCGAACCCTATCGATGTAGTTGGCTACGTTCGCTGGTTAGAGCAGGTCCTGATCGACACGATCGCTGATTTCGGCGTCCTCGGTGAGCGCGTGGCCGGTAGATCGGGCGTTTGGGTAAGCCAGGGCGACGACTTCGTGAAGGTCGCAGCAATCGGAATCAGAGTGGCCGACGCCACGACAATGCACGGCTTTGCCCTCAACTGCAACAACTCGCTGGCTCCCTATGAGACGATTATTGCTTGCGGCATCAAAGATGCAGCAACGACAACCTTGAGTGAACTTACCGGAACCAACATCACCACGGCTATGGCAACAGGGGTCGTCATGCGCCACCTAAAAGAGATAAGCAAAGTAGAGCTATGACAGACGCACCGGAACGTCGTTTACTGAGAATCGAAGCGCGAAACGCTGAGGTTCCGATTGAACGTAAACCCGAATGGATTAAGACCCGAGCCGTCATGGGCCCCGAATACCAAGCCATGCACAACTTGGTTAAGACCGAAGGTCTGCACACCGTTTGCCAAGAGGCTGGATGCCCAAACATTTACGAGTGCTGGGAAGACCGCGAAGCAACCTTCCTAATCGGTGGCTCGCAATGCACCAGACGTTGCGACTTCTGCCAGATCGACACGGGCAAGCCATCCCCCGAAGATCGCGATGAGCCGCGACGCGTCGGTGAATCAGTTGCCCAGATGCAGCTTCGCTACGCCACGGTTACCGGTGTAGCCCGAGACGACCTCGCCGACGAAGGCGCGTGGATCTATGCAGAAACCATTCGACAGATACACAAGCAGTCGCCGGGCACCGGAGTCGAAATCTTAGTTCCAGACTTCTCAGGCAACCCTGAGCACCTGCAGCAGGTCTTCGACGCAAAACCACAGGTGTTTGCACACAACCTAGAGACCGTTCCGCGCATCTTCAAGCAGATTCGCCCCGCGTTCAGATACGACCGCTCGCTCGATGTAATCACCCAGGGCCGCAACGCCGGTCTCGTTACCAAGTCGAACTTGATTCTCGGGATGGGCGAAACCCGCGAGGAGATCTCTGAGGCTCTGGTAGATCTTCACTCTGCCGGTACGGACATCATTACGATCACCCAGTACCTTCGTCCAACCAAGCGCCACCACCCCGTCACCCGATGGGTGAAACCTCAGGAATTCGTCGAGCTGGCACAAGAGGCTGAGGAAATCGGATTCCTGGGCGCTCTCTCCGGGCCGTTGGTCAGAAGTTCTTATCGCGCCGGGCGACTATGGGCCGCTTCGATGATCAAAAAGGGTTTCGAGATTCCTGAAAACTTGCAACACCTCGCCGACGCCGCCGCGCGTGAAGGCTTCGCACAGGGCGTCCACGGGTAGGCTAAGCACATGGCAAAACAGACCTCAAAAGAACCCGGACGCTTCAGCCAGGTAATCGATGTATTCAAGCGCACCATTCGAGTAGACAAAAGTGCTCTTTGGTACATGCTCGCGGGCTTCATTGTTCCGGTTGCGCTTTCGCTCGTTGCGGCATTCACGACCGCCGGCAACAACGTCCTGAGCTGGATTTTGGATCTCCTTCTAGGTTTCACCATCGGTGTCCTCCTGGCCATGATTCTGCTCGGCAGACGCGCCGAAAAGGCCGCCTACAAGTCTCTAGAGGGTAAGCCAGGCGCCGTGGGAGCAATTCTGCGAGCTCCACTAAAGCGAGCATTCCGTGGCTCTGAAGAACCCGTAGCTGTGAACCCGAGAACTATGGCAGCCGTTTACCGAATCGTCGGCGCACCCGGAATCGTTTTGATTGGCGAGGGCAACCGCGTTGAGGCTCAGCAGCTTCTGGAAGCCGAACGCAGACGCGCCTCGAAGGCAGCGGCAAACGTTCCTATTCACGCTATCTGGGTAACCAACGACGCAAACTCGACTCCGCTTCCTAAAGTTGTCAAGACGCTCAACAAGATGAAGCGAAAGTTGAATCGAAACGAAATTCGAGCCGTGCACTCGCGTCTCAGTTCACTAACGAACGCCTTGCCGATTCCAAAGGGAATCGATCCCCGCAAAATTCGCGCTTCGCATCGCTAACGACGAATAATCGCCGTTCCGACCGCCTTATCCTGCATTCCGCGACCGTCGCTTGTGTCCCAGATAAATGCCGGGATAACCAACAGAATTAGGCACGTGCGAATTAACGCGCGCCACAGGCCAACAGGTCTTCCGTCAAGACGCACAACTACGAGCGAGCAGACTCGATGCCCAATCGAATAGCCTAAAGTCCCGACCAAAAGCACCTGCATTAGCGCGTAAAGAACCATGGTGGCGACTGCATCGTTTTTGAAGAAACCAACGGAGACAACGGAGGCTATTGCCCAATCAATGAAAATGGCTAGAAGTCTTCTGCCAAAGCCCGCCGTTTGTATTTTGCTCACCGACTGAGCCTAGCCAAAAGTTTTACATTGACGAAACAATCGTTGTCGGCTCCGGACGCATCAGCCAACTAAACTAACAACAACGAGCCTGATGACGTGCTCCAACAAACATTCAAAAATGTGAAGGGACTCCCCCATGCATAGCCACCTACCGCACCCAAAGTTCACAACCGCATCTGAGGTTGTCGCCTACATCAAGGAACACGGGATCAAATTCCTAGACGTTCGGTTCACCGATCTCCCCGGCGTTCAGCAGCATTTCAATCTTCCAGCAGCGATGATTGATGAGCAGTTCTTCATCGATGGTCAGCTATTCGACGGCTCCTCGATTCGCGGCTTCGCCTCGATTCACGAGTCAGACATGCAACTGATTCCAGACGTGACCACCGCCTACGTTGACAACTTCCGAATCGAGCCGACTCTCGTCGTCCTATTCGACATCTACAACCCGCGCAACGGTGAGATCTACCACCGCGACCCTCGCCAGACCGCTCGCAAGGCCGAGGCTTACCTAGCCTCCACCGGCATCGCAGACACCGCGTTCTTCGCTCCTGAAGCCGAATTCTTCATCTTCGACGACGTTCGCTACCACTACAGCCAGAACAGCTCGGGTCACTTCATCGATTCAGACGAAGCCGCTTGGAACTCAGGCCGTGATGAGAAAGACTCCGCATCTGGCGTTCGTGGCAACCTAGCCAACAAGACTCCATACAAGGGTGGCTACTTCCCCGTTTCACCAGTTGACCAGCACGCCGATATGCGCGACGAGATCGTTCTCAAGCTCGAAGAGGCCGGACTGTCGGTCGAGCGTTCGCACCACGAGGTCGGCACCGCCGGCCAAGGCGAAATCAACTACCGCTTCGACACCTTGGTGAAGGCAGCCGATGACGTACTGAAGTTCAAGTACATCGTCAAGAACGTTGCCCGACGCTGGGAGAAGACCGCAACCTTTATGCCGAAGCCACTGTTCGGCGACAACGGCTCGGGTATGCACGTTCACCAGTCACTTTGGAAAGACGGCAAGCCGCTGTTCTACGATGAGTCTGGTTACGGTGGTCTTAGCGACATAGCTCGCTGGTACATCGGTGGAATCCTAAAGCATGCACCATCACTGCTTGCCTGGACCAACCCAACAGTTAACTCGTACCACCGTCTAGTCCCAGGCTTCGAAGCTCCTGTCAACCTGGTTTACTCGGCAGGTAACCGATCGGCCGCTATTCGCATCCCGATGACCGGAACCAACCCGAAGGCCAAGCGCATTGAGTTCCGTGCACCTGACGCCTCTTCGAACCCTTACTTCGCATTCGCTGCGCAGCTCATGGCTGGCCTCGATGGCATCAAGAACCGCATCGAGCCACACGAGCCGGTCGACAAGGACCTCTACGAACTACCAGCCGAAGAAGCCAAGTTGATTCCACAGGTTCCTGGCAACCTAGAGGCCGTGCTTCAGGCTCTAGAGGCTGACCACGACTACCTGCTAGCCGGCGATGTATTCACCAAGGATCTAATCGAGACTTGGATCGACTACAAGCGTGAGCACGAGATCAAGCCACTTGCTCTTCGACCTCACCCTTACGAGTTCGAACTTTACTTCGGCGTCTAAGCGTCAAAACTAAAAGGATTGACCCCGACTTGTTCGGGGTCAATCTTTTTAAGCGCTATAAAAGACTCGTTCAAAGACCATTCGTGCGCGGCGAGTGAAAGCCAGGTAATCCTGCTCTAGTGCCGATGCGCTGCCGCGCGGGTATTCCAAGATTCGAGCCATACCATCTAGCTGTTTGCGGTCGGTAGTCAAGACATCGCTGCGCTTATTGGCCCATAGCACCGCTGCACTGCGAACCCGCGACGCCAAAAGCCAGGCTTCGCGAAGGACCGTAGCGTCGTGCTCTGCAATTAGCCCGACCGTGACACAGGCGGCAAGTGCGTCCAATGTTTTGGGAGTTTGAATCGAAGGGTGCTTTGATCCGAACTTGAGTTGCAGCAGCTGAACCAGCCACTCGACGTCCGAGAGTGAACCACGACCAAGTTTGACGTGACGTTTCGGGTCTGCGCCCTGGGGCAAACGCTCGGTCTCCATGCGCGCCTTTATTCTGCGGATTTCTAATATCGCGGCGTTGTCTAAGAGTTCTGGGTACCGGTACTGATCGATCAACTTAAGGAAACTTGCTTGCAGTGCTGGTGAGCCCGCAATCGGCTTCGCTCGGAGTAGTGCCTGCGACTCCCAAGTGTTGGCCCATCTTGCGTAGTAAGCGGCATATGAATCGAGTGACCTTGCAACCGGGCCGTTCTTGCCCTCAGGGCGAAGATCAAGATCGAGTTCGAATTCGAGGAGCGGATCGGTTGCCAGTTTCTTCAGCTCAGCGATAACTTTTTCGGCGGCGCTCTGCGCCTGATCAACTGATACTCCGACCGGTTCGTAAACGAACATCACGTCGGCATCGGATCCAAAGCCGAGCTCCTCGCCACCAAAGCGACCCATCGCGATTATGCCTAGGTCAACCTGCTGGTCTTCGACCAGTGCTAGCAAACCCCTCAGGAACACGGCTGTTACGTCGCTAAGACCCTGCGATATTTGACCAAGCGACAGGTTGCCGAGCACCGCGCCCATCGCCAAGCGAAGGGTTTCGCGTCGACGAATGGTCCGGATGCTGGTGGCCGCAGCCTCGAGACTTTCGTGCCGGTTGGCGATGGCCTCGATCTCGGCTTCTAGGCTCTCCCGAGATGTGGGCTCCAACTCCTCTGAACGCTCGAACCAGGCGGCCGCCTCCGGCAATTTCTCAAATAGACCCGTGGCAAGTCGCGAGTTCGATAGAACCTGAGTCATACGCTGCGCTGCGCCATTGGAATCGCGCAACATCCGAAGATACCAATGTGACTCCCCTAGGTCTTCTGAAAGCCGCCTGAAGGCCAATAGCGCCTGATCTGGGTCGGACCCTTCCGAGAACCATTGGATTAGCACCGGAAGTAATTGGCGCTGAATAGCGGCTCGGCGTGAGAGGCCCGTGGTTAGAGCGCTGATGTGCCCAAGCGCACTCTTCGGGTCGGCAAATCCGATAGCCGATAGGCGGTCCTCTGCCTGCTCACTGCTGAGCGCGATACCGCTGTCTTCCAGCTTGGCCACGGCACTGAGCAATGGGCGATAAAAGACCTTTTGGTGCAGCGAACGCACTTCCAGCTTCACGGATTCCCAATGTGCGACCAACGTCTCGGCGGTCCATTTGATATTGATCGATCTAGCCAGTGCACGCAGGGCTGTGTCCGAAGTGGGTAGCAGATGAGTCCTGCGCATCGCGCTGAGCTGAATTCGATGCTCTAGTACCCGTAGGAACCGGTACTGCTTCTCGAAAACCACGGCGTCTTGTCTCGCGATGTAACCAGCCGATGCGAGCCTCGAGATCGCTGTGATCGTGTCGCGAACCCGAACGCTCTCGTCGGTGCGTCCGTGGACCAGCTGAAGAAGTTGAACCGTGAACTCGATGTCACGCAAACCACCCGGGCCCAGTTTGATTTGCCTATCGACCTCGTTTGTGGGAATGTGTTCCATGACGCGCTCGCGCATCTTTTGAGCGGACTCAACAAAAGCCTCGCGGCCCGCAGAAGCCCAGACGAAGGGCTGC
>WLPL01000028.1 GCA_009698805.1 Actinomycetota bacterium
GCAACGAGTTTTTCTTGGCGACGATGAAATTGCCAGTTCGAAAGAAAACCGCAGGCAATAGCGAATACCACCACAACCGCGAGCCATTTAAGCCAGTTCTTCCAGGTTGCTCCGAAGTAACTCAAAGTTTTCTCACCTCAAAAGGCAGGTTTCTGGTCTCTAGGTAATCTGCGAAGAATTCGACATGCGTGTCGCAGGACGCCCAGGTTTTGAATCGACCATCGCGGTGGATTTTCGGATTCCGCCAATCGAAAGCGGTTGTCGACTGTGCGTCACAACCCGCTCTAGAGCATTTATTTTGGACTTGCGTCAATGAAATCCTTGGTCGAAATCTGCAGGGGAGCAACGGGAGTGGCGGCTGTCTTCGAACGACTTGAACCAACCGAGTTTGCTGCCACCACTGCAAAGTATGGCAGTAGAACAGCGCCGGCAATGAATACGAAACGCAACCAGCCGTCGATGGCCACGGCTAAAAAGATGCAGGCAACCCTGATGATCATGGCGACCGTGTATTGGATGAAACGATTGCGACGTTCGAGTTCGGGGGAGAGCTCTACCGACGTAACACTTGTGCGCTTTGCCAAAACTTGCCTCCGAGACTAAGTTACCTCGCGAACGGTCGCGACTAGACTTTAAGACAACTCACCGAGTGCACAAAATCTTCCAAGAAAGAGCAAAATGACCACACCGAGAACAGTTCTGGTCACCGGCGGCAATCGCGGTATCGGTAGAGCAATCGCCGAAGAATTCGTAGCCCAAGGCCACCGCGTCGCAGTCACGGTGCGAAGTGGCGAAGGGCCAGCCGGAACCATGAGCGTGGTTGCCGATGTAACCGACGGCGCTTCTCTCGATGCAGCCTTCGAAGCGATTGAGGCCAAGCTAGGGCCAGTCGAGGTCTTGGTTGCTAACGCAGGCACCACCAAGGACATGCTGCTTATGCGCATGACCGACGAAGACTTCGAAGAAATCATCAATGTGAACCTCAGCGGAGCGTTTCGGGTCGTTCAGCGTGCCACCAAGGGCATGGTCAAGGCACGTTTCGGTCGCGTCATTCTGATCTCGAGTGTCGTTGGCATGCTCGGCAGCGCCGGCCAGGTTAACTACTCGGCTGCCAAGTCTGGCCTAATCGGTATGGCTCGCTCGATCACTCGCGAACTAGGCGCCCGTGGAATCACCGCAAACGTCGTTGCTCCCGGATTCATCGAGACCGACCTAACCGCCGTGCTACCCCCGGAGCAGCAAGAGCAGTACCGCAAGAACATTCCGGCTGGTCGATTCGCAACCACAACCGAGGTGGCAAAAGTTGTAACCTGGCTTGCCAGCGAAGACTCGGCATACATTTCTGGCGCCGTCATCCCAGTCGATGGCGGCCTCGGAATGGGTCACTAAACCAAACCACCGCAACTCAAAGGATTCTCAAAATGTCTAAAGTATTCGCCGGAAAACACGCCTTCGTATCGGGTTCGTCACGAGGTATTGGTGCCGCGCTGGTCGCGCTGCTGGCCGCTGCCGGAGCCGAGGTTGCTGTCAACTACCGCGAGAAGATGGCCCGCGCCGAGAAGGTAAAGGCGGCCATCGAAGAGGCCGGCGGTAAAGCCATCGTGGTCGGAGCCGACCTCACCGATTACTCGACAATCAACGCCTTGCGCGACACTCTGGCCGAGCAATTCGGTCAGCTAGAAATTCTGGTGCTGAACGCTTCGGGTGGCATGGAGGCCGGTAAGGCAGAGGATTACGCGATGCTTTTGAACCGCGACGCCCAGGTGAACCTGGTCAAGACCATGCTTCCCCTCATGAAGCCGGGGTCACGAATCGTTTTCATAACAAGCCACCAGGCACACTTCATTCACGAGGCTTCGACCCTTCCCGAATACGAGCCGGTTGCTCTCAGCAAGCGTGCCGGCGAGGACGCACTTCGCGAGATGATTCCTGAACTGACCGAGAAGGGCATCGAGTTTGTTGTCGTCTCGGGAGACATGATCGAGGGAACAATCACCGCTTCGATTCTCGACCGAATGAATCCTGGAGCGCTTGACGCCCGCAAAGAGGCCGTCGGCAAGCTTTACAACGTCGAGGAGTTCGCCGCAGAAATTTTCAAGGCTGCGGTCGAACCCGTCCCGGCCAACAACACCGTCCTGGTCGGCGACACCGCCTCTTTCACGCAGAACTAACTGGGGAGAATCGCAATCAGCGATTCAAGAGAATCTCCAACGATAACCAGATCAGCGGCTTGCCGAACTATTGGCTTGGCGTTGAAAGCAACCCCGAGACCCGCGGCCTGCATCATCTCTAGGTCGTTCGCGCCGTCGCCTACAGCGATGGTCTGACCCGGTTGCAGACCAAGCTCGGCCGCCCACTCAAGTAGGCAAGCTGCCTTGACCTCTCGAGTGACGATCTGCCCAATTGTTTTACCGGTCAGCGCGCCGTTTGCGACCTCAAGCTCGTTTGCCCGATAAAAGTCGAGCTCGAGAACCTTGGCCAGCGGCTCGAGAACCTGAATGAACCCGCCCGAAACCGCAGCAACCTGGCCACCGGCCTGGTGAATCGCCGCAATGAGCTCTTTTGCGCCACGTGTGACTGTGACTCGGTCAAAGGTGTCCTGGATTGCGCTTGCCGGAACTCCGGCCAGCATCGAAACTCTGGCGGCCAACGATTGCGCGAAATCGAGTTCGCCCGCCATCGCCGCGTCGGTAATCGCCTTAACCTCGGCTCGCTTGCCGGCGGCGTCCGCCAAGAGCTCAATGACCTCGTCTTGGATCAGGGTCGAATCGACATCGAAAACCACTAGAAAACGACTCAAAAGGACCTCTTGCTACTCATCATGCAATGTTATTGGCAAAAATCTGGCTGCTGTTCAAAGACACCCTCGCCGACTACCGCTGTACCAAAGCTTCGAACGCTTAGGCTACAAACCATGAGTGAAGTTGTTCGTCTAGTCGACGTGTCCGTTGTCCGTGACGGCAAGGCAATCCTGAAAAACATCGACTGGCAGATTGACGACTCGCAACGTTGGGTAATCATCGGCCCGAACGGCGCCGGCAAAACCACGTTATTGCGCATTCTGGCAGCCCAACTTCAGCCAAGTTCCGGAACCGCATCGATCCTGGGCGCGCAGCTGGGGCAAGTCAATGTCTTTGAACTCCGCACTCGAATCGGTTTCGCCTCAAACTCACTGGCGGCTCGCATTCCAAACTCCGAAAGCGTGCTCGACGCTGTCATGACCGCCAGTTACGCGGTCACCGGCCGTTGGAACGAAAACTACGAGGACGTCGATGAAAGACGCGCCCGCCGAGTTCTAGGGGAGTGGCAACTTGCGGATTTCGCCGACCGAGCCTTCGGCACTCTCAGCGACGGTGAGCGCAAGCGAACCCAGATTGCTCGCGCCGTGATGCCTGACCCAGAGCTGCTGCTGCTTGACGAACCCGTCGCGAGCCTAGATCTGGCCGCACGAGAGCACACCGTCTCGATAATCGGCCACTACGCCAGCGCCCCCGCCGCCCCCGCCATCGTGATGGTGACTCACCACCTCGAGGAGATCCCCGCAGGCTTCACCCACGCATTGATTCTGAGCGATGGTGCAGCTTTCGCAGCCGGACCAATCGACTCAACGCTCACCTCTGACAAGATTTCGGAGGCCTTCGGGCTAGAGGTTGTCGTGACAAAAGAGAACAATCGCTTCACAGCACGCGCCAAGTAGTGGTAATGTTTTCTCTTGGTGCTGTTGCACCCCAAAATCATTCAAACCTGCAAGGAAGAACCATGAAGGCTGAAATCCACCCAAAGTACGAGGCGATCGTTTTTCGCGACCTAGCCTCGGGCGTGGCGTTCCTCACCCGCTCGACCGTTACCAGCTCGAAGACCATCGAGTGGGAAGACGGCAACACCTACCCGGTTTTCGACGTTGAAATCTCTTCGGCTTCGCACCCGTTCTACACCGGCAAGCAGCGCATCATGGATGCTGCAGGCCGCGTCGAGAAGTTCAACACCCGCTACAAGAACTTCGGCGCCTAATCAACTTAAAGAAAATGAGCCCCGGCATCTCGCCGGGGCTCATTTTTCTTATTAGTGAGGTTTTAGTGGCCAACCAACATTGGTCTTGAAGTTTGGGTCCTTCTTTAGCATGAACTCGGCAAAGCTGAGATCCTGTTCCTTGCTCCATAGAACCTGCGCGTCGTGAAGCTCTTTCACGTCTAGTGGCATTGGATATTTGGCGAAGATCGCTTGCGCGACCCGACCGGCAGCAACGGCATCTGCGGTCGCGTTGTGTGCGTCGGTTAGGGCAACCCCGTACTGCTCGGCAGCGTTTTCAAGGCGACGCTTACCGGAGCGGTAGCGATCGAAGTGTTTATCTAGCACTAAGGGATCGATTACGGGTGTCGGGTTTTCGATTGGCTCGATGCCGTGACGAACTGCCTCGTGAAACAAAATCGTGAAGTCGTATGGCGCGTTGTAGGCAACCACTGGGATTCCGCGCTCGAGGTAACCGCGAATCGTGGTGACTATCTCGCCAACCACTTCGGCAGCCGGGCGACCATTAGCCCTGGCCATCTCGGTGGTAACACCGTGCACGTTAGCGGCGACTTCGGGGATTTCGATGCCGGGGTCGGCTAGCCACTCTAGGTCTCGGCCGACGATGTTTCCGTTGGCGTCTAGCTCAACCGCACAGGCGGTGACGATTCGAGCCTCGGCCAGGTCGAGACCGGTCGTTTCGAGGTCGAATACTGCGATGCTTTTGCCCCACTCGGGCAACTCTGGTTCAAATAAGGTGTCGTTCACGATTGCAGACTACAAGCGAGCGAGGACATTAGCGCGAAAGGCGCGAGAATGCGCCTCTAGCGAGTTCTTCTGCCGCTCGGTGGTGGTTGAGCGAAAAGATGTGCAAACCGGGCGCACCGGCCGCCAGGAGGGCTTTTGCGAACTCGATGGAGAAGGCCATTCCGATGTCTTTGGCATTTTCATCATCGGTGGCACCTTCTAGACGAATAAGCAGCTCCTGAGGCACCGAGGCGCCGCTGAGTTCAGCCATCCTCAGCACGCCCTTGACGTTGCCAATCGGCATGACACCGGGAATGATCGGAATCGTCACGTCGGCTGCGCGAGCCGCGGCAACCAGAGCGGTGTAAGCCTCGACGTGGAAGAAAAGCTGGGTGAAAGCGTATTTCGCGCCGGCCTCCTGCTTGAGCTTCAAAACCTTTACATCGTGCGCAAGCGAGGGCGACTCGGGGTGAAGTTCTGGGAACGCGGCAACGCCAACCTCCATCTCGGAGTGAGCGGTGACCTGTTCGACCAATTCGAGTGCCGTTTTTAGCTCGCCTTGGGAGAGCGCGTCCGGGTTGTCTCTTGGGGCGTCCCCTCGGATTGCCAGAATCGCGGCAACACCGGCGTCCTCGAAGGCTCCGATTGTCGCTCGAGTGGAGGGAAAGGTCGCGCCCACGCAGGTTAGGTGGCCGATGGTGGGAATTCGAGCTGCCATCTTGGTAAGAACTGCGAGAGATTTTGCCTGATTCGAACCACCGGCGCCATAGGTCACCGAGACGAAGTCGGGGGAGAGTTCGAGTAGCGAGTCGAACGAACTCCAGAGAGCTGCCTCGCCAGATTCGTCTTTTGGCGGGAAGAATTCGAACGAAAGCGTCGGTTCGCTCTTCGTCATTAGTTCGGCAATCATCAAGTCATTCTATTTCAACCGCGCAGTTTAGAATTGGACGGTATGTTTACCCCCCGCGCGCAGGCACTACTCGAGGCTATATCGACCCGAGTGGTAGTCGCTGACGGCGCCATGGGAACCATGATTCAGGAGGCCGCCCCGAGCCTTGACGACTTTCAGCAACTCGAGGGTTGCAACGAGGTTCTAAACGTCACCCGGCCAGACATTATCAAGTCGATTCACCGGCGCTATCTTGATTCCGGTGCAGAGGCGATCGAGACCAACACCTTCGGCGCGAACCTGGCAAACCTGGCCGAATACGGCATCGAGTCGAGGATCGGCGAACTCGCCGAGGCCGGAGCTAAATTGGCTCGCGAAGTTGCCGATGAATACCCGGGACGCTGGGTTCTCGGCTCGGTCGGACCGGGCACCAAACTTCCTAGCCTCGGCCACGCAACCTTCGCGGTTCTGCGCGACGCCTACCAGGAGCAGGTCGAGGGTCTGATTCGCGGTGGCTCGGATGCCGTTCTGATCGAAACCTCGCAAGACCTCCTGCAGGCCAAGAGCGCTGTTATTGGCGCAAAACGAGCGATGACCAAGCTCGCTACCAAACTTCCGATCATCGTCTCGGTGACCATCGAAACCACCGGCACCATGCTCATGGGAAGTGAAATCGGGGCTGCCCTGACCACGCTTCAGGCACTCGGCATTTCGGCTATAGGGCTGAACTGCGCGACCGGCCCTACTGAGATGAGCGAACACCTTCGCTACCTGGCTAAGTTTTCGGATCTTCCGCTGGTCGTCATGCCGAACGCGGGGTTACCGATACTCGCTGGTGACGGCGCTTACTACCCGCTGACCGCCGAAGAACTTGCCCAGGCGCAGGTGCAATTTGTTAGCGAATACGGTGCCGGTCTGGTCGGTGGCTGCTGCGGCACCACTCCCGAGCACATTCGAGCCGTAGCCGATGCCGTCAAGAACCTGACTCCGAAGCGCCCGCAGCTGGTTGACGAACCGGGGCTTTCGAGCCTCTACCAGCACCAGCCGTTCGACCAAACCATGACCTACCTATCGATCGGTGAGCGAACCAACGCCAATGGTTCAAAGGCGTTCAAGGCGGCGATGCTCGCCGAAAACTGGGACGAGTGCCTAGAGATCGCTAAATCGCAAACCCGTGAGGGAGCCCACGCGCTCGACGTTTGCGTAGATTATGTCGGTCGCGATGGTGTCCGTGACGCTCGCGAGCTGATCTCTCGCCTGGTTACCGCCACCACTTTGCCTCTCGTCCTCGACTCGACCGAACCGGCCGTCTTGGAGGCTGGCCTCGAATGCACCGGTGGTCGCGCGATGATCAACTCGGTTAACTACGAGGACGGCGACGGCCCAACCTCGAGATTTGCCCGAATCATGCCGATCGTAAAGGAACACGGCGCAGCGGTGGTCGCCCTAACCATCGACGAAACCGGGCAGGCTCGAACCGCCGATCACAAGTTTGAAATCGCCAAGCGTCTGATCGAAGACCTGACCGGCAACTGGGGTATGCGTATCGCAGACATCACTGTCGACACCCTCACGTTCCCGATCGCAACGGGTCAAGACGAAACTCGCCGTGACGGCATCGAAACCATTGCCGCGATTCGCCGCCTCCACGAGGAGTTCCCGGGCGTTCAGTCGACCCTTGGCATTTCGAACATTTCGTTTGGTCTAAACCCGGCTGCGAGGCACGTGTTGAACTCGGTTTTCTTGCACGAGTGCGTAAACGCCGGCCTAACCTCGGCGATCGTGCACGCGGCCAGAATCATGCCGCTTTCACAGATTCCTCAAGCGCAAAAAGACGCTGCCCTCGACATGATTTATGACCGTCGCGAATACGACGCCGAAGGCACGGTGACCTTCGACCCGCTAACCCAGTTGCTAGACCTGTTCTCTGGCGTTGACAGCGCGGCTATGCGTCAATCTCGCTCCGCCGAACTTGCTGCGATGCCGCTCGAGCAGCGACTTCAGCGGCGCATTATCGACGGCGAACGCAAGGGGCTCGAGGCAGACCTCGACGAAGCGTTAATCACCATGACCGCGCTGGACATCATCAACCTGCACCTACTCGAGGGCATGAAGGAAGTTGGCGAACTCTTCGGTCGCGGCGAAATGCAGCTTCCGTTCGTGTTGCAATCAGCCGAGGTCATGAAGGCGGCCGTTGCCCACCTCGAGCCGCACATCGAGAAATCGGACGACGCCGGAAAGGGTAAAATTTTGCTCGCCACGGTTCGAGGCGACGTCCACGATATCGGTAAAAACCTGGTCGACATCATCCTGAGCAACAACGGCTTCGACACCGTCAACATAGGTATCAAGAAAACCGTGAGTGAAATTCTGACGGCTGCCGAAGAGCACAACGTTGACGTGATCGGTATGAGTGGCCTGCTGGTGAAGTCAACCCTGATCATGCGCGAAAACCTCGAAGAGATGAACCTGCGCGGGGTTGCCAAGCGCTGGCCTGTCATTCTCGGGGGAGCTGCTCTGACCCGCGCGTTCGTCGAGCAGGACCTCGCCGAAATCTTCGACGGTGAAGTGCGCTATGCGAGAGACGCTTTCGAAGGTTTGAAGCTGATGGATCTGCTGGTTCGAAAGCAGCGTGGCGAGGACGTCGAATTACCCGAACTGAAAAAGCGCTTGGTTAAGAACAACAACCGCCTCGTTGTCACCGAGCCAGAGTCGATGCCGTCTCGATCCGACGTCGCCAGCGACAACCGGGTGCCGACGCCACCATTCTGGGGTACCCGAGTCATCAAGGGAATTCCGCTTCGCGACTACGCAACATTCCTTGACGAACGTGCCACATTCATGGGGCAGTGGGGCCTCAAGCCTTCGCGTGCAGAGGACGGCGCAAGTTACGAAGAACTCGTTGAGACCGAGGGTAGACCGCGACTTCGCCGCTGGCTAGAAAAGATTCAAACCGAGGGCCTACTCGAAGCCGCTGTTGTCTACGGCTACTTCCCGGCCTATAGCGAAGGTGACGACCTGGTCATTTTGAATGAGGATCACACCGAGCGACTGCGGTTCAGTTTTCCGCGTCAAAGACGCGATCGGCACCTGTGCCTAAGCGACTTCGTTCACTCGAAGGAGTCTGGGATCATCGACGTTGTGCCATTCCAACTAGTCACCATGGGTAACCGCATCTCGGAGGCGGCGAACGAGATTTACGCGGCCAACCAATACCGCGACTATCTCGAACTGCACGGGCTTTCGGTTCAGTTGACCGAGGCGCTTGCCGAGTTCTGGCACACGCGAGTTCGCGAAGAGCTTGGCTTTAGTGCAGAAGACCCGCTTTCGGTTGAGGGAATGTTCGACCTCAAGTACCGCGGCGCACGCTACTCTTTCGGCTACCCGGCCTGCCCAAACCTCGAGGACCGCATAAAGCTGGTCGAGTTGCTAAAGCCCGAGCTGATCGGGGTGACTCTCAGTGAAGAGCTGCAGCTTCACCCGGAGCAGTCGACAGACGCCATGATTTTGCACCACCCCGAAGCGAAATATTTCTCGGTTTAGGCTGTGAACATGTCAGTTTTACCAGCACAAATATTTGCGAAGGCTCAAGCCCGAGGTGTGCGGAACGAAATCGTCATCGACGGATCCTCGATTGCGTACTGGACATACCCGGCCAAATCAAAATCCAACGGCACCATAGTGTTCGTTCACGGCTTCCGCGGGGCCCACGACGGCCTCCACGCAATCATCGGGCAGCTAGAGGACTTTGACTGCATCGCGCCAGACATTCCGGGTTACGGAGCGTCGCAACCGGCCACAACTCCTCACGACCTAGAGACCTATTCTTCGTTTTTGGGTAAATTCATCGCCGGGCTGAAGTTGCCGAGCAAACCCACCGTGCTCGGTCACTCCTTCGGCACCATGATCGTCGCCGCTCACGCGGCTGCGCAGGCCAACGACATGGCAGAGGTTGTGCTGATCAACCCGGTTTCTAAACCGAGCCTGCAAGGGCCGCGGAGGTTTATCTCGACACTCACCTCCGGCTTCTTTTGGTTTACGAGCAAACTGCCCGAGCGCGGCAGTCGCTTCTTTGTCGATAGCTGGCCGATTTTGCAGTTTGTCAGTTCGGTGATGTCCAAGTCTCACGATCGCGCTCTGCGCGCTTGGATTCACCGACAGCATCACACCACCATGAAGAACTACGCATCGAAGGCCGTGATGTACGAAAGCTACCTCGCCTCGGTCCAACACTGCGTGGAGGAATACGCACCGAGAATCCTCAACCGAACCCTGATGATCGCTGGCGAAAAGGACGACATCACGAGCGTGATACAGCAGACCGAGGTGTCTGCGAAACTGCCAAACGCCCAACTCGTCGTGATTCCAAAAGTCGGGCATCTGATTCATTACGAGGCAAGCGAAGCCGCCGTCACCGAGATCCGCAAGTTTCTGAAGGCGTCAAAGTGAACCACTCCGAGATCTTTTTCGATGCCCGCTACATTCGCCCCGGTATCCACGATGGAATCAGCCGATTCTCGGCCAACCTTTATTCGGCTCTGGCCAGGCAGGTCGACCTGACCGCAATCATCAGCGATGAGGCGCAGCTCGAGAGTTTGCCGGGTGGTACGAAGTGGGTCAAACTCCACTCACCGACCTCTGCGCTAGAACCGCTGACGTCTCTAAGGCTTAGAAAACATCATCCGAAGGTAGTTTTTTCACCGATGCAAACCATCGGTAGTCTGGGGAGAAACTTCAAATTGGTTTTGACGATTCACGATCTGATTTATTACCGCCATCCCAAACCTCCCGCGAACCTGCCGTTCCTAGTGCGTCTATTGTGGCGACCATTTCACCTGACCTTCCTGCCCGAGCGAATATTGCTAGCGGGCAGCGATGCCGTTGTCGCTGTTTCCGCAACGACAGCCGACGAAATTCGCGCGAATCGCCTCACCAAGAAGTCGGTAGCGGTGGTCTACAACGCTCCCGAACGGGTCTTGGGGTTACCAAAGCGCGAGCGGGTCGAAAAGAGCCTGGTCTATATGGGTACCTTCATGTCATACAAAAATGTCGAAACGCTTATCAGGGGAGCGGGTCTCAATCCCGAATACAAACTCCACCTGCTCAGTCGGGTCGCTCCAACACGACAAACCGAGCTTGAAGCCCTGGCGGCTACTCATGGCGCGAAGGTAATCTTTCACAACGGCGTAACAGACGAGGAGTACCACGCACTCTTGGATTCGGCGACGGCACTGGTGAGCGCGTCCCTCGACGAAGGTTTCGGAATTCCGCTGGTCGAAGCAATGGAGCGAGGCGTTCCAGTTTTGGTCAGCGACATAGCGATCTTCCACGAGGTTGCCGGCCCAGCGGGAGTCTTCTTCGATCCAAATTCGCCAGAGGATTTTGCTGCCAAGCTCGCAACCCTGGCAACCAAGCCGATCAGCGCAAAAAGACTTCGGGCCCAAGCGAGCAAATACAACTGGGACGACTCGGCATCGAGTCTGCTAAAGCTGATTCAAAGCCTCTAAACGCGGGTGTGCGGCCGATAATCTTCGATTCGCCAGTGCGAACCATCGAAGGCTATTACCGAAAGCGAAGCGTTACCGAGCCGCTCGCCCTCTCGAGGGAACTCGTTCTTCGATACCAGGTTCAAAACCTTGCGAATCAGCGCACCGTGAGAGACGGCCAGGACGCGTTTGCCCTCGTGTTCTAGAACGAGTTTTTCAAGCAGGCGGTGGCAGCGCGTTTCAAGATCGGCGATGCTTTCGCAACCGGGTACGGCCGCCTGAGCCAGAAGCTCGCGCCAATCCTCGTAGAGCATTCCCTCGGCATCACCGAAACTTCTTTCGAGCAGCAGTGGCTCGACTAGAGCAGTCTGCAGGCCTAAATATTCTGTGGCGATCTGAGCGGTTTGAACGGCTCTTCCAAGCGGAGAGGTGATTGCCACCTCCCAGTCGCTCGCAAGCGCCCGTGTGGCTGTTTTGACCTGTTCCAGCCCAGTTTCGTTCATTGGTATGTCACTGGTGCCCTGGAGTCTGAAATCAATGTTCCAGTCGGTTTGACCGTGCCTGAAGAGGCCAATGTATGTAGTGGTCACGAGAAGAGCAGGGGGAGGACAACCGAGCTATTCACCTCCAGCTTCACCGTGGCAAGCACATCGGCCTTAGTTGGCCCGACGTTGATGACAATTATCGGTTTTTCGGCCTTTGCGGCCTGGCGAGCGAACCGGAAACCGCTGTTCACGGCGAGGGAGGTGCCGACTATCAAGAGCACCTCGGCCTTTTCAATCGCGGCCACCGAGCGTTCAACCCGCTCTAGCGGTACGTTTTCGCCAAAGAAGACCACGTCCGGCTTCAGAATTCCTCCGCACTTTGGGCAACCGGGCACCACAAAACCAGCCACCGCTTCGATTTCGGCATCGCCGTCCGGGCTGAACTCAATGTTTAGATCTTTGCTTATCGAAGGATTCATCGATTGGAGTAGCTCATCCATCTCGATTCGTGAAAAACCGAAGCCACAAGCCATACATTTCACCAGATCCAGCCGACCGTGGAGGTCGATAACCTTCTGGGAACCCGCGCGCTGGTGAAGTTGGTCAACGTTTTGAGTGATCAATTGGTCGATTCGTCCGGCCTTTTCGGCCTCGGCGAGCGCGTAGTGTCCCTGATTTGGTTGCGCGTCGGATATTCGGCTCCAGCCGACAAAGGATCTGGCCCAGTATCGCACTCTTCCTTCACCAGAGCCCATGAATGCGTCGTAGGTCATCGGATGCCGCGCGACCTTGCCAAGACCCCGGTAGTCGGGAATTCCCGAATCGGTTGAGATGCCGGCACCGGTTAGCACGGCGAGCGCTTTACCAGCCAGAGCGCTCTTGGCGTGCTCTAGAGCGTATTGCGCGGCGGCACCAAGATCTTCAGACATTTGTTCAAGTCTAGAAGAGCAATGGGCGAAGATTGTTCTCGTGATTAAGTACCTGGGGTCCAAACGCACACTCGTGCCTCTGCTTACCAAACTCGTCGAGGCTAGTGGCGCAAGCACGGGCCTTGACCTGTTTACGGGCACCACGAGAGTCGCCCAGGCAATGAAGACTTTGGGCATGCACGTGACCAGTCTCGATTCGGCAAGCTACTCGAAGGTCTTCGGTGACACCTGGATCGCTCTAGATGGCGAAACAGCCAACCACTCAGAATTGGTCGATGCGATCTCGCACCTGAATTCCCTAACTCCCGCTGCCGGCTACTTCACCCAGAGTTTTTGCATCGACTCTCGCTACTTTCAGCCATTCAACGGCGAGCGCGTTGACGTCGTGCGCGAGAAGATTGCCAGTGATTACAGCGGCACCTGGCTCGAGGCGCCACTTCTGGCCTCACTGATCCTCGCGGCTGATCGCGTAGACAGCACGACCGGTGTGCAGATGGCTTACCTGAAGAACTGGTCACACCGTAGCAAGCACAAGTTGGAGCTTAATGATCCCGTTCTTCTTGCGGGTCAGGGTTTGGCCGTTCAGGGTGACGCCCTCGA
>WLPL01000029.1 GCA_009698805.1 Actinomycetota bacterium
AGGCGATTTTCAACGCAACATCAGCCCGCTGCTCGAAACGATCGAGGAGCAGGTCGTGCTTCTAAAACTCTTTAGCGAACTCGAGGCCGATGCCAACGGCATTGCGCTTAGCATCGGTCGCGAAAACCCGTTCGAGGGCCTGACCGAGACCTCTGTAGTAGTAGGTAGCTACGAGAACCAAGGCTCTGAGATCGCCAAGGTCGGCGTTATCGGTCCGACGCGAATGGACTACTCGGCAAACATCGCGGCCGTGCGAGCCATAGCCCGTTACCTGACCAAAGCACTAGGAGCGTAAATGAGCGACCACTACGAGGCGCTCGGAGTTTCGCGCAATGCTACGACCGACGAGATCAAGAAGGCGTTTCGCAAGCTTGCTCGTGAGCTGCACCCAGATATGAACCCAGACCCGGCAGCGGCCGAGCGGTTCAAGAACATCACCCATGCCTACGATGTTCTTTCTAACCCCGAGTCTCGCTCGCAATACGACAGGGGTGGCTCTGGATCTGGCGCGTTCGACGCCGGTTTCGGCTTTGGTGACATCTTCGACACCTTCTTCGGTGGCGGCGGCCAGAGGGGTCCTCGATCGCGTCAAGAACGCGGCCAGGACGCCCTGATTCGCATCGACCTAACTTTGCGCGAGGCGGTCTTTGGTCTCAGCAAGAACGTGGACATCGACACCGCCGTGGTCTGTGGCACCTGCCAGGGTTCATGCTGCCAGCCGGGCACGAGCATGCAGACCTGCGACGTTTGCCGCGGCGCTGGGCAGGTTCAACGCCAAGTTCGATCACTTCTCGGCAACGTGATGACCAGCACGCCGTGCACCTCCTGCCGAGGCTTCGGCCAGAGCATTCCCTCGCCTTGCATCGACTGCCGCGGGCAGGGTCGAGTTCGAGCAGCAAGAACTCTAGAACTCAACATTCCTGCGGGCGTCGAAGACGGTCTACGCCTGCAACTGGCCGGCCAGGGCGAGATCGGCTTTGCCGGTGGCCCTAACGGTGACATCTACATCGATATTGCGGTAAAGCCCGACGACATCTTTGGTCGCAACGGTGACGACCTAACCTGCGTCCTAGAGGTTCCGCTGCACGATGCGGCGCTTGGCGCTCAGGTGCAGATCGATACCTTCGATGGCCCAATCAACGTCGAGATTGCGCCGGGAGTTGCCACCGGTGACGTCGTGACCATCAAGAACAAGGGTTCGCACAAGCTGCGCAGCAACGGCCGCGGAGACCTGCGCGTTTCGATTCAGGTGAACACCCCATCGAAACTCGACACCAAGCAAAAAGAGCTACTGCGGCAGCTTGCCAAGCTTCGCAAGGGCGAGCACCCGCAGCTGCAAAAGCAATCGCACGGAATATTCGGTAAGCGTCGCTGATGGTCGAACCACTTTTTCGCTTTGACGGCTCGCTCGATGTCGGTGCAGTGGTCAACCTTGAGGGGGCAGAGGGGCATCACGCCGCCAGTGTTCGACGGATGCGCGTCGGCGAAGCGATCCAGCTGACCAACGGCAAAGACACTCACTCCCGAGGCGTGGTGGTTGCAGTTTCGCCAAAATCGCTCGAGGTTCGAATCGACAGCGTCGAAAAACTGGTTACACCGGCACTTTCCTTTGGTTTGGTGCAGGCGCTTGCCAAGGGCGACCGAGACGAACTCGCTATCCAGGCGGCTACCGAGCTAGGCGTATCGCGCATCACACCCTGGCAGGCCGAGCGGTCGGTCTCGCGCTGGGACGCAGCCAAGTCGGCCAAAGGCGTAGAACGCTGGACGACAATCACCGCGGAGGCCGCCAAGCAAGCCACCAGGCCGCTTTTCCCTATTGTTTCGGAGCCTGTCGGCACCAAAGCACTTGCCGCCAGCATGAACGAGAACTACCTAATCCTCGACCCCACTGCGAAGTTGTCAATTGTCGATTGGACTGCTCCCGCTGAGGGGCACATCGAACTCGTGGTCGGGCCAGAAGGTGGGATCTCTGAGCACGAGCTCGAACTTTTTGAGTCCGCGGGTGGCGTGCGGGTACACCTGGGCGAGGGCATCCTGCGCACTTCGACCGCTGGTATGGCCGCGCTTGCTTTTTTGGCTGGCAGAAACGGGCTTTGGGGCTAGATTTGGTAGCGGAGGAACATTTGATCGACTGCATTTTTTGCAAAATAGTAGCTGGCACGATTCCAGCGACCATAGTTGGCGAGTCCGCTCGTTCAATGGCTTTTAGAGACGTTGCCCCTCGTCAAGTCGTCCACATCCTCGTCATTCCTCGCGAACATCACTCGAACATCGCTGAGCTTTCGGCAAATGACCCAGAAGCGCTAGTCGATCTGATGCAGCTAGGTAGCCGAATTGCCTCGGAGCAAACCACAGGGCACTTCAGATTCACCTTCAACACCGGTGAACTAGCTGGCCAAACCGTCTTTCACGCGCACGGACACATCACCTCGACCCAGCCGGCTAAAGCGTGATCGAGCAATCGAGCGTAGAGATTCGGGTTTCCGAGTCGAGCGACCTTTTCGGCCCGGGCGACGCCCTGCTCAAGGAATTCGAGGCACAGTACCCGGAGGTCCAGGTTTCCGCCCGCGGTGACCAAGTGAAGCTTTCGGGCCCCAGCCACCAGGTTGCCATCGCGCGGAAACTACTCGATCAGATGGCCGAACTCGTCAAACGTGGCCAATTGCTCAGCCCTGAAGACTTTCGTCGCGCTGCGCGCATGCTCGCCGGCGACTCCGAATCGAAGCCAGCCGACATTCTAAGTCAGAGCATCCTCTCGTCTCGCGGCAAGAGTATTCGCCCCAAGACCCTGGGTCAAAAGACCTATGTTGACGCAATCGACCAGCACACCATCGTCTTCGGCATCGGCCCGGCCGGCACCGGCAAGACCTACCTTGCGATGGCAAAGGCCGTTCAGGCACTCCAGCGCAAAGAGGTTTCTCGAATCATCCTGACCAGGCCCGCTGTTGAGGCCGGCGAGCGCCTCGGTTTCTTACCCGGCACCCTGAACGACAAGATCGACCCTTATCTTCGACCGCTTTTCGACGCGCTGCACGAGATGCTTGAACCAGATGCCGTGCCAAAACTGATGGCATCGGGAACCATCGAGGTCGCACCTCTGGCCTACATGCGCGGACGCACGCTAAACGACTCGTTCATAATCCTCGACGAGGCGCAAAACACCACTCCCGAGCAGATGAAGATGTTTCTCACCAGGCTCGGTTTCAATTCGAAGATGATCATCACGGGCGATATCACCCAGATCGACCTCCCAGCCGGCACCAGCGGCCTTAGAACCGCTCTTCAGGTGCTTGCCGAGGTCGAAGACATGCACTTCGCGACCCTCACCTCCGACGATGTTGTGCGCCACTCGCTGGTTGCCAAAATCGTGGACGCCTACTCGCGCTACGAAGAAAAACTGCTAGCCAAGAAGAGCGCAAAATGAGCATCGAAATTCGCAATGAATCCTCCATCTCGCTCGACGAAGCGCGCGTTCTTAGGCTCGCCGATTTCGCGCTTGAGTCGATGAGGATTCACCCCGAATCCGAGCTAGAAATCCTGTTCGTCGACGAAGAGCCGATGACCGAGTTGCACATCAAGTTCATGGACGAACCGGGCCCAACCGACGTCCTGAGTTTTCCTATGGATGAACTCCACCCCGGCGCAGACAACGACCTGAGCCTGGGCCAGCTTGGCTCTATCGTGGTTTGCCCGAGTGTCGCTGTCGCACAAGCGGCCACCGCCGGCCACGAGCCGATCAACGAGATGTTGTTGCTGACCGCGCACGGTATCTTGCACTTGCTCGGCTTCGACCACGCCGAACCCGAAGAACATCGCGTCATGTTCGAACTGCAGGCAGACATTCTGACCCGCTTCTACGCGTCGGAGAGCTAAATGCTCGCGGTAGCGCTCTGGGTGGCATCGGCTCTAGCCGTTCTCACCGTGATTTTCACCATAGTTTCGGCGGCGATGAATCGACCTGAGGTGCTCGGCTTCGTGCGCCTGACTCTAACCGGACTCTTTGGGGTCGTCCTCGGTCAATCAATCAGCCCGCTTGGTTTGCGTTGGTGGTGGAGCGCACTGATCGCATTCGGGCTAATGGTTCTTCTGCTCCTCAGCTCCCAGCTGTTGGCAAAAGTGGCCGGTCATCGCGCGTTCGGTCTCTGGCTCGCTAAAAGTCTCAGGCCCCTGGTCAACTCACTGACCCGCATTTTCACTCCGCTATCGCTACCCAAGACCGAGGAACCTGAGGAGTTCGAGCAAGAACTTCTCGACTCGGTTGAGGAGTTTGGCGAAACCATCGTTCGCGAGGTCATGGTTCCTCGAATCGACATGGCTGTCATCGAAGCCGACGAAACCCTGGAGAAGGCCATGAAGCTTTTTCTCGAACGGGGCTATTCGAGGCTTCCGGTTATCGGTAAGAACATCGACGATGTTGTCGGCGTCCTCTACCTAAAAGACGTCGCCTCGCTCATGTATCGCAAGGAACTTGCCGGCAAGACCGCCCTGAAGGTTGCTCGCAAACCGATCTTTGCTCCCGAGTCGAAGCCGGTCGACGATCTGCTTCGTGAAATGCAGCTTTCGGCTACTCACATGGCGATCATCATCGACGAATACGGGGGAGTCGCTGGTTTGGCAACCATGGAAGACGTGATCGAGGAGATCGTTGGCGAGATCGCCGATGAATACGACCGTGAGTTGCCGGATATCGAAGAAGTTGAACCTGGACTCTTCAGCGTCTCGGCGCGATGTCCGCTTTTTGACCTCGGCGAGCATTTTGAAATCGAACTCGAGGACGAGGACGTCGACAGCGTCGGCGGATTACTCACCAAAGAGCTCGAACGAATTCCGCGCAAGGGTGACTCGGTCACCTACAGCGGGCTAATTTTTACCGCAGATCGCATCGAGGGTCGCCGTAAACGCCTGATTACCGTCTTGGTTCGGGCTAGCGCACCACTTAGCGAGTCTCAGGAGGCTTTCGAATGACCTTTCGCAGCGGTTTCGCATCGTTTGTAGGTAGACCAAATGTCGGTAAATCGACCCTAACCAATGCACTGGTTGGCGAAAAGGTGGCAATCACCAGCGCCAAGCCTCAAACCACGCGTCGAGCGATTCGCGGAATCGTAAATAGGCCAGAGGGTCAAATCGTCTTGGTTGACACCCCCGGTCTGCACCGCCCGCGCACCCTCCTCGGCGAGCGCCTCAACGACCTGGTCGCCTCGACTCTCTCCGGCGTAGACGTGATCGGTTTCTGTGTTCCCGCGAACGAAAAGATTGGCCCGGGAGACGCGTTTATCAACGAGCAGTTGAACGGTTTCAGGCGCGCGAAGTTGGTTGCTGTCATCACCAAAACCGAGCTGGTCAGTCGCGATCAACTTGCCGCCAAGCTCCAGGAGGTTTCGGAGCTTCGCGATTGGCACGCAATCGTGCCGGTTTCAGCGCTAGCCAATCGGCAACTTGACGACCTCATTGGGGTTTTCTTCGGTCTATTGCCGGAATCACCAGCGCTCTACCCAACCGACACCGTGACCGATGAATCGATTGAGTCGCGAATCTGCGAGTTGATCCGTGAATCCGCGCTAGAAGGCGTCCACGATGAATTGCCACACTCCATTGCGGTTACGATCGACGAGATCAACGAACGCGAAGACGGCACGATGACCGATATTCACGCCAATATTTGGGTCGAGCGCGACTCGCAAAAGGGAATCATCATCGGCAAGGGTGGCTCGAGACTGCGCGAGGTTGGTGCGGTTTCGCGCAAAGAGATCGAGGCCCTCATCGGCAAGAAGGTCTTTCTCGGCTTACGGGTCAAGGTTGCCAAGGAGTGGCAACGTGACCCAAAGCAACTTGGCAAACTCGGTTTCTAAGGGCTAACCTAAAGGGGTGTCCTACGAGCTCCTGCTTAGCGGCCGCGGCGAGGCCTAAACCGGCCCCCTCGTTGCGGTGCTTATCTGCGGCTGAATCACACTTCATAACCAGGAGCTAACAAATGGACAACACCCAAAAACCTTCCAAGATGCCGGTGCATAAGTACCAGCCTTTCCACGAGCAAATCGTGGTCGAGCTGCCAGACCGAACCTGGCCAACCAAGCGAATAACTCAGGCCCCACGCTGGTGCGCTGTTGACCTCCGTGACGGCAACCAGGCCCTTATCGACCCGATGAGCCCTGAGCGCAAGCTCAAGATGTTCCAGTTGCTCGTGAAAATGGGCTACAAGGAGATCGAAGTTGGGTTCCCGAGTGCTAGCCAGACCGACTTCGATTTCGTTCGCGAACTGATTGACGGTGGGCACATCCCCGAGGACGTCACGATCCAGGTGCTAACTCAGGCGAGAGATCACCTAATCGAGCGAACCTACGATTCGATTCGCGGCTCAAAAAAAGCCATCGTGCACTTCTACAACTCAACTTCGGTGCTACAGCGCCGCGTGGTTTTTGGTCAAGACAAAGAGGGAATCACGGCTATCGCCCTAAATGCCGCCGTCAAGTGCCTAGAACTCGAATCAACCGTGCCAGGAACACAGGTGTTCTACGAGTACTCGCCCGAGAGCTACACCGGCACCGAGCTCGAGTATGCGCTTGAGGTTTGCAATAAGGTGATCGAGATCATCGCACCGACGCCCGAGCGCAAAATGGTGATCAACCTCCCAGCGACCGTTGAAATGGCCACACCGAACGTCTATGCCGACTCGATCGAATGGATGAGTCGAAGACTGGCCCGTCGCGACAGCGTCCTGCTTTCACTGCACCCGCATAACGACAGAGGAACCGGCGTGGCCGCGGCCGAACTTGGCTACATGGCTGGTGCCGATCGCATCGAGGGTTGCCTGTTCGGCAACGGCGAGCGCACCGGAAACGTCGACTTGGTCACCCTCGGCCTGAACCTGTTCAGTCAGGGCATCGACCCACACATCGACTTCAGCAACCTGGACGAAATAAAGCGCACCGTCGAATACTGCAACCAACTACCCGTCCACGAGCGCAGCCCGTATGGCGGCGACCTCGTTTACACCGCGTTCTCTGGCTCACACCAGGACGCGATCAAAAAGGGCTTCGAACAGATGCACAAAGAGGCCGACGAAAAGGGAGTTTCGGTAGACGACCTCGTCTGGGCTGTTCCTTACCTACCGATTGACCCGAAGGATGTCGGCCGATCCTACGAGGCTGTCATTCGCGTGAACTCGCAGTCTGGCAAGGGTGGCGTGGCCTACCTACTCAAGACCGATCACAGCCTAGATCTGCCGCGCAAGTTGCAGATCGAATTCTCGAGAGTCGTGCAGAACAAGACCGACACTGTCGGCGGCGAGGTTACCAGCGAGGCGCTCTGGGAGATCTTCACCGACGAATACCTTCCAAACGCAGACCAAGGCAATAAGTGGGGCCGATTCGAACTTAAGCGCATGCGCACCGAGTCAGACATGGACGGCGTGGTCAAGCTCGAAGTCGTTCTTCGCGACGGCACTGGCGAAGTCGAACTAACCGGAACCGGCAACGGACCCATCTCGGCGTTCATCGACGTCCTCGGCAAGCTGGCGGTAGAGGTCAAACTCCTCGACTACGTTGAGCACACTCTGAGCGCCGGCGGAGACGCCCAGGCCGCTGCCTACATCGAACTCGAAGTTGGCGACACCACGCTATGGGGCGTTGGTATCGACGGCGACATCGCCACCGCGTCGCTCAAGGCTCTGATTTCAGCGGTCAACCGAGCAATTCGGAGCTAAATGCCTCTCTATCGTGACGAAGCGGTTGTGCTGCGCACGCACAAGCTAGGCGAAGCCGACCGAATCGTCACGATGCTTTCGCACCACAACGGGCAGATTCGCGCCGTGGCAAAAGGGGTTCGCAAGACGGGTTCAAAGTTCGGTTCGCGACTAGAACCGTTTATGGTCGTAGACGTGCAGCTTTTCGAGGGTCGAAACCTCGACACGGTCAGCCAGGTCGAGACCCTGAACTCGTTTGGTGCCGACATCGTCGACGACTACGCAACCTACACGGCGGCCACTGCGATGGTTGAGACGGCCGAAAAATTGACGGGTGACGTGTCAAGTCCGCAGCAGTACCTGCTGCTCCTCGGCGGGCTCAGATCGCTTTCTAGGCGCGAGCATGACAGCTCGCTGATTCTTGACTCATACCTACTGCGCGCGCTGTCGGTCGCCGGCTGGGCTCCGAACTTCGGCGATTGCGCGATCTGCAACACGCCTGGGCCTCATCGCGCCTTCGTTCTGCAACTGGGCGGTGTGGTCTGCCCAGACTGCAAACCCGCTGGCGCTGCCACTCTGAACGCAGACACCTCCGACCTTTTGGGCGCCTTACTTTCAGGCGATTGGGCTGTCGCCGATGCTTCGAGTGAGTCGGCAAGGGCAAACGCCGCTGGAATTGTTGCCGCCTACAGCCAATGGCACATCGAGCGCGGGCTAAAATCGCTACAACATGTCGAACGTACCTAAATTCACCGAAGTGCCAGCGCATATCGCCATCGTGATGGATGGCAATGGTCGCTGGGCTAACGCTCGCGGGCTCACCCGTGTCGAGGGCCACAAGGCCGGCGAAGCGGCGCTTCTCGATGTCGTCGAAGGTGCAATTCAGGTTGGCGTGAAGTACCTGACCGTCTATGCCTTCTCGACAGAAAACTGGAAGCGTTCGCCAGAAGAGGTCCGGTTTCTAATGGGTTTCAATCGCGAGGTTCTTCGCCGCCGGCGCGATCTCCTTAACTCCTGGGGTGTTCGCATCCTCTGGTCGGGCCGACGTCCGAAGCTTTGGAGCTCGGTGGTTAGTGAACTTCGCGCAGCCGAAAAGCTGACCGCGAAAAACAGCACATTAACGCTGACCATGTGCGTCAACTACGGTTCTCGAGTCGAGATCGTGGACGCAGTCAACAGAATTAGCGAGGACGTCGCGAGCGGTCGCTTGAAGCCTGGCGGCGTGACCGAGAAGACCATTCAGCGGTACCTGAGCACTCCCGATCTGCCGGATGTAGATCTGTTTCTCAGATCTTCTGGCGAGCAGCGCGCTAGCAACTTTCTGCTCTGGCAGTCGGCCTATGCAGAGTTCATCTTCGACCAAACCCTATGGCCAGACTTCAACCGCGAGCACCTTTGGCGCGCAATCGAGGAGTACGGCAATCGTCACCGCCGATTCGGTGGGGCTGTTGACAAGCCAAAACGCGGTTCTGGCAAGTAAAATGGCAGTTCACACCCCGCATCCAGCGAGGTGTAGACATGGAGTCCAAAGTGGCAACACCGAACCGTCTAGATTCAGTCATCTCCCTCGCAAAACGTCGAGGCTTCGTCTTTCCCGCCGGCGAGATTTACGGTGGAACCCGCTCGGCTTGGGACTACGGGCCCCTAGGTGTCGAACTCAAAGAGAACATCAAACGTCAGTGGTGGCGCACGGTCGTCAACAGTCGTGAAGACGTAGTCGGTCTCGACTCATCGGTGATCCTGCCGCGCAAGGTCTGGGAATCCTCGGGCCACGTTCGCGAGTTCGTCGACCCGCTGATCGAATGCACCAGTTGCCACAAGCGATTCCGCGCCGACCACCTCGAAGAAGCCTTCGAAGAAAAGAAGGGTCGCGCGCCCGCATCTATGGCAGAAATTGCCTGCCCAAACTGCGGCGGCAAAGATTCCTGGACCGAGCCAAAGCTTTTCAACGGCCTCCTCAAGACCTACCTAGGACCTGTCGAGGACGAGTCTGGTCTTCACTACCTTCGCCCAGAGACGGCACAGGGCATCTTCGTGAACTTCGCCAACGTCCTAGGCGCTGCCCGCATGAAACCTCCGTTTGGCATCGGCCAGATCGGTAAGTCGTTTAGAAACGAAATCACTCCCGGAAACTTCATCTTCAGAACTCGCGAGTTCGAACAGATGGAGATGGAGTTCTTCGTTGAGCCTGGCACCGACGAGCAGTGGCACGACTACTGGATCGAACAGCGCATGAACTGGTACACCGACCTCGGGATCAACCCGGAGAACCTGCGCCTGTTTGAGCACCCGAAGGAAAAGCTTTCTCACTACTCGAAGCGCACCGTCGACATCGAGTACCGCTTTGGTTTCCAGGGCAGTGAATTCGGCGAGCTCGAGGGCATTGCTAACCGAACCGACTTCGACCTGACCACTCACGCCCGTGAATCCGGTGTCGATCTGTCGTACTTCGACCAGGGCAAGAACGAACGCTGGACTCCGTATGTGATCGAGCCTGCGGCCGGTCTCACCCGCTCACTGATGGCATTCCTCGTGGACGCATACTCCGAAGACGAAGCGCCAAACACCAAAGGTGGCGTCGATGTGCGAACCGTTCTGCGCCTCGACTACCGCCTAGCTCCGGTCAAGGCCGCCGTGCTTCCGCTCTCGCGCAACGAGGACCTTTCGCCATTAGCCCGCGAGTTGGCGCAAGATCTGCGTGGCCACTGGAACATCGACTTCGATGATTCGGGTGCGATCGGTCGCCGCTACCGACGTCAAGACGAAATCGGAACGCCGTTCTGCATCACCGTCGACTTCGAGTCACTAGAAGACAAAGCCGTAACCATTCGCGAGCGCGACACAATGGCTCAGGAGCGCGTTTCGCTTGATCGACTAAAGGGCTACCTAGCCGAGAGGTTGCTGCCCTGAGCCTTCAGTACGGCAAGTTAGCCATCAAGACGCCGGTTATCCTGGCGCCGATGGCTGGCATAACCAATACCGCTTTTCGCAGGCTATGCCGCGAGTTTGGTGGCGGCCTGTTCGTTTCTGAAATGGTGACCTCTCGAGCGCTGGTTGAACGAACCGAAGAGTCGATGCGACTTGTCGGTCATCACGAGAGCGAAGACATTCGCTCGGTCCAGCTCTACGGTGTTGACCCAAAGACCATCGCCGAAGCCGTAACCATGCTGGTTGCCGAAGACCGAGCCGATCACATCGATCTCAACTTCGGTTGCCCGGTTCCTAAGGTGACCAGAAAGGGTGGGGGAGCAGCTCTACCCTGGAAGCGCGACCTATTCGACGCGATTGTCAACGCCGCAGTCAAGGCGGCCGGCGAGATTCCGGTGACCGTGAAGATGCGAAAAGGCATCGACGCAGATCACCTCACCTACCTAGATGCCGGCAAAACCGCTCGCGATGCCGGGGTTGCCGCGGTTGCGCTGCACGGACGCACGGCGAGCGACTACTACTCGGGCAACGCCGACTGGAGCGCCATTGCGAAGCTTCGCGAATCGCTGCCCGATGTTCAGGTACTCGGCAACGGCGACATCTGGTCTGCCGGTGACGCCGTCCGAATGATGCGTGAGACCGGCGTAGACGGAGTCGTGGTGGGCCGCGGTTGTCTCGGGCGTCCTTGGCTCTTCGGAGACCTCCAGGCGGCTTTTGACGAGTATGCGATCAACCCGAACTCGAACTCGGCGATTGACCCGATTCAGCCAAATCTCGGCGAAGTTGCCGATGCTTTCAAGCGCCACGCCGAGCTACTGGTCGAGTTCTTTGAGAACGAGGATCACGCCTGCCGAGACATCCGCAAGCACGTGGCCTGGTATTTCAAGGGTTATCCGGTCGGTGGCGAGTTCAGAGCCGACCTATCGCGGGTCGAGTCGCTCGATCAGATGGACGAGATTCTTTCTCGGCTGGATCGAGACCTGCCATACCCTGGCGAAGAAGCCGAGGGGCCACGCGGTCGTCTAGGTGGCGCAAAAGTCTGTGCCCTGCCAGAGAATTGGCTAGACAGCCAAGAACTTGTTGGCAATCAGCGAAGCATGCTTCAGGAAGCAGAGTTGGGGGTTTCAGGCGGATGATCGAAACACCTACGGGCTACGAGTTAGCCGACGAGGATCGCTTTCTCGATGAGTCGCGCTCGGGTCAAGAGCGAAGAACCGAGTTCGCTCGCGACCGCGCACGAGTTTTGCATTCATCGGCCCTGCGCAGGCTAGGTGCCAAGACGCAGGTGCTCAGCCCCAGCGGCGGTGACTTTGCCAGAACTCGACTCACGCATTCGCTCGAGGTAGCTCAGGTCGGGCGCGAAATGGCGCTCGAACTCGGCACCGATCCGGATCTTGTCGACATGGCCTGTCTCTCGCACGATCTCGGGCACCCGCCATTTGGCCACAACGGCGAGACCGCCCTGAACTCCTGGGCCGAATCCATCGGTGGTTTCGAGGGAAACGCGCAGACTCTACGCCTGCTCACCCGAATCGAACCCAAGGTTTTCGGCAAAGACGGCGAGTCATTCGGGCTCAACCTAACCCGCGCCAGCCTCGATGCGACCTGCAAGTACCCCTGGCGACTAATCGACGGCAAGCCCGAGCTCGGTGGCGGTCACTCGGTGAAGTTCGGAGTCTACGAAGATGACGCTGCCGTTTTCGATTGGGTTCGCAAGGGTGCGCTTCCGGGCCAAAAATGCGTCGAGGCTCAGATCATGGACTTTGCCGATGATGTCGCTTATTCGGTGCACGATTTCGAAGACGCAATTGTCTCTGGATTCGTGAAGATCCCCGACCTCACCGATCCCAGCACTCACGAAGAGTTGATTGACAAAATTCAGGCTTGGGCGGGCTCCACGGTCACTCGTCAGGAGCTCGAGGAGGCCTTCGATCGCCTTCAGTCCAACGAATATTGGCCAGACCACTACGATTCGACGGGTCGTGACCTAGGGCGTCTTAAAAACCTCACCTCATCGTTTATCGGGTCGTTCGTCGGCCGTGCCACCGATGCAACACTCGCTGCCAATGGCGCGTCAATCTCTCGCTATTCGGCGCACATCATCACCCCGGTTGAAGTGCGTGCCGAAATCGCCGTACTGAAGGGGCTCGTCTCGGTCTTCTTGATGACCAACGCCTCACGTCGCCCGTTCTACGAATGGCAACGAGCAATCTTGACCGAACTCTGCGAGGTCCTCCTGGCCGCTAACGGTTCGAGTCTAGACAACTATTCGAGTGCGGCCTGGTTGACTGCTAACGGAGAAGCGGACCAGCGCAGGGTAATCGTCGATCAGGTGGCATCGCTTACCGACCAGAGCGCACTTACTCTCCACAATCGCCTAGTCGGCTCTTCAAC
>WLPL01000003.1 GCA_009698805.1 Actinomycetota bacterium
TCTCGGCTTCGACCACTTGCGGAAACCTTCTCTTTGCGGCCACCGCTTCGTCAACCGCGTCGATTAGCTTTGCCAACTCGGTTTCGGTCTCGACCAACTGCTCGGGCTCGAGCATCTTCGTGCAGTCGGCAACGAACATCGTTACCGGCACCTCGGTAACCCTGCAGACGCCTAAAGCCGCGACGGCCAATCTCGTTCTGTGGGCAGATACCGACCGTTCGGTTAGCGCCGGCGGCTACATCAGCTTTGGCCAGAACACATTCTTGAACACCTCAAATGGAGCAACAACCTCGGCTCAGAGCGGCGGCGGTGGCATCTGGATTGCCGGTGGTGCAATGGGCTCCGACGGCTTCCCAGCGGGTTACGCATTCTCGAACACCGCAGGCGCGCCAGGCGTGGACTTCAATGCAGCGACCAACTCGGCTACCGGTTTCCGCGTTTACACCGGTGGCGGAAACCTCACCATGCGCGGTGAGTCGAGCACGTTCATCGGTATTCGAGGCGCCGAAGGAACCACAATCGACTCGGGTGTTGGTTCAATCACCATTACTGGCCTTTCGACCACTTCGTCTACTGCCAACCCGCACCCGATTGAGCTGAACGTCCAGCAGGCGTTCCCACTCACACTCACCTCGGCAAAACCTTCGGGTGACGCAATCACCATCAATGGAACTTCGACCACCACAGCCAACGACTCGATTCCGATCAGCGTGATTGGTGGATCGGCAACAAACGGCACAACCTTCAGCGCAACCGGCGCCACCGGAAACATCGTGATGAACGCGGTTGGTGGAACCAACTCAGACCAAGCGATTCGCCTCATGAATTTCAACGCCTACACCGTAGGCGGAAACATCACCGTGGACGCGGGTGTCAAGGGCTTTACCTGGTGCAACTTCAACAATGGTGTTGCTTCAGTAAACATCGGTGCAGCGTCGGGTTCGTCATCTACGGGAACATTCATACTCAAGACCGACAAACTACTGACCGACACCGACCCATTCAACGTGCGCATGGCCAAGGTTGTCGTTGAACCTTCGGGCACCAACTTCGCGGCTGCTCAATCGCTGCCGATTCCAGGCTGGACATTCAGCAACACCACCGACTTCCGATTTGGTAAATCTGCTGCAACTGCAAGCGATATCACTGTTAGCGGCTTCACGTTCCCTGGCAACCTCGAGGTTTATGGTCGCACACTGGCTGCCTCGGGCAACAACACCATCACCAACAACTTTGACCTAGACGGAATCACGGTTGAGATCAGCGGTACGCAGATGGTTTCTGGTGTTGGCAAGCGTTTCATGGCAAAGGCAACCGGTTTGGTTCGCGTTGCCACCGGCGGCACTGTTCGCACCTACGGCGGCTTACTTTCACTCTGGGCCGACTCTGACTCGACAGGCGGCGGTTCGGTTGTTCTCAAGAGCTCAGCCAACAACGGCGCTTTCCTTTGCACAACTAATACAGGTCTATGTGGAACAGCAACCACCGGTGGCGGCGACATAGTTCTAGGTGGTGGAGCAGTTGAAACCGACACTTCGCTCACCGATTACAACTACCGACCAGGAGGCTGGGCCACCGGAAGCACATTGGACACCGAGACCGGTACCACCTCTGGCAATGGCGCGGCTAACAACTACAACGGTGGCGTTTACTTGGGCACCGCCGACATCAACAACGGTTCTACCCAGATTTATTCTGCTGGCGGAAACATCACGGTTCGCGGAAAGACAAACTCAGGCGCCATGACCAACTGGTCTGCGGCTGTGCCGACACCAGGCGGACTCACCATTAACTCAGGTGCAGGAAAAATATTTATCGATGCATGGATGGCGGGCACTGCAAACGGTGGCCCTATTGAGTTCAATGCGTGGGGCGGAACCACTAGCTACAAGTCGAGTAACACGGCCGACGACTCAATCAAGATTTCGGCTCACTCGAGCTCAAACGTTGGTAACGTCTGGGGCGGCAACGCGGGAACAACCTTCACCAACACTTCGGGTGGTGGTTTTGTTCTTCAGGCAGATGCAATCAACGACAATCTACTAACGAAGTACAACGTCACAGGCAAGATCGCCATCGAGCCCTACGGCAGCGCTTGGTACACCACTCCAAACTTCGACAACGACTACTCCTTGGTCACTTCGACCCCGAGCGTTATCCGGTTCGGCAAGGCCGGTGCCACCGGAACCGTTAACTTCCCTGGCGGGCTCTCGATCGGTGCGCCGATTGAGGCTTACGGCACCGACGTAACGATCAACGGCAACCTAACCAACACACTCTCAGGTGCAAAGTTGCTCGTGAAGGCAACTGCAGGAATCACTACTTCGGTTACAACCGCCGGCACTATTCAGACCAACAACGGCCCGATCATCTTTTGGGCAGACGCCGACAAGGTGGCCGGTACAGCATCTAACGGCGGAAACATCCAGATTGGCGTTTCGACCACAATCAAGAGCCAAGGTGGCGCAATCACCATCGCCGGTGGACTTGACGACGGTGGTACCGATTCGGGTCTTTCGGCGGTGAACGGTTATGACGACCGAGTAGCTGGCGACGGTGTGCCAGACGGCCACGCTAAGGGCACCACCACCGGCGCAGACTCAACTGGCTCAGATGGCATTTGGCTCGGCAGCACCCACCTCATCTACTCTGCAGGCGGAAATATCTTTATGGCCGGTTGGGGATCAAGCCGCACTAACCCTGCCGTTCAAGAAACCGGAATTCAGTCAAGCGTCGGAACCGTCGACTCGGGTACTGGTCTTCTTCAGGTAACTGGTAAAGCAAACGGTACGGCTTGTGGTTCTCACGGAATCTACGTGAACGCGCAAGGCGCTGGAGTTGGTGCGCCTGACGTTTGGACCTCGGCGAACACGACCGCCAATGCAATTCGCATCACCGGTGATGCCTCGGCATCAACCGGTTCTTGTAACCGAGGCATCGTTGCCTGGCAGTACGCAGCCAACCAGGGCACCACCGCCTATCAAGGATTCCGCGTTTTGGCCACTGGTACTGGCGGTGGCGTAACCCTCAACGGTTACGGCGCAAACAACTCGGGTAACGTAAACAATGATGGTCTCGACCTAAACTTCACAGACATCTTGGCAACGAGCGGCCCGATAACGCTAAATGGTTCGACCCCGACTGCGGTAGGCGACACGAGTGCGGGTGTTGCCATCGGTAAGTACGCAAACGGGTCAAACACCGTGCGTTTAGGTGGATTCCCGGCTTATAGCTACACGAACCAGGCTGGCACCCTCACCAACTTTGCAACTTCGTCTTCGCCAATTGTGATCAACACCGACCGCATGTGGACGCAGTACTCAAACATCGGCACGATCTTCAACACCACCAGCACCGTGAAGATTCTGCCACTAGAGCAGTCGTTCGATCAGAGCACGGCGAATGGTTTCGATTTTGCCAACATTGCATTTGCTTCAACAGTTTCAAGCTTCCAGCTTGGTAAGTCGGGCACGGCGCTAACCCAGTCAAACAAGGCGATTCGCTATAACTCGGCTTCGACGCTGGCTGGCCCGTTCACAATCTATGGCAGCAATATCGCCGTGGACACCACGGTCAGCACAACCGGCGCTAACGCCGACATCACTCTGCAAGCAACCGGTACGGCGACCGCCTCTGGCGCTCTGACGACGTCTGGCGCAACCTCAAACGTCGTCATCAACGGCACGAACCTTTCGACGGCAGCGGTCACCACCACCACGGGTAACGTGACCCTCACTGGCACGGGCACCGTTACCTCCACAGGCGCAGTCACCGCGGCCGGAACTGGTTCAACCATGACCGCGAGCGGAACAACCATGACATTCGCTGCGGTTTCGGGAAACAGCGGTATCACCATCACCGGCACGGCGGCTGCGACTGTCAATGGCACAATGACCACCACTGCATCGTCCGCTCCCGTTTCAGTAACCGGCACAAGCGTCTCGACGGCGACCACGTCATCAGCCGGCCCGGTCACTCTTAGAGCAACCACAACAACGCTCGGTAGCGGTGCGATCACCGCGGTTGGTGATGTTTCGCTAACCGCCGGAACCACCGTCACAGCTTCTGCCGCTGTTGCAACAACCGGCACCGGTTCAGATGTGGTTGCAACCGGTACGACCATGAGCTTCACCACGATCAGCGCCGACGCTGGCATCTCAGTGACCGGTAGCCTCAACGCAACTACCACCACCTTGACCACCACCGGAACCCTGGCTCCGGTGAGCGTTAGCGGTGCCATTGTGCGAACTGCCGGCATCACGGCAACCGGCAACGTGACCTTGACCGGCACAAGCACCGTCACGTCGACCGCCGGAGTGAGCGCCACCGGCACTGGCGCAACCATTTCGGCAACCGGTACCGTGATGGACTTCACCTCGCTTGCCGGTAACGCGGGCGTCTCGGTTGTTGGTTCTTCGACCAACTCAATCTCGGCAGCAATCACCACCACTGGCACGCTAGCCCCGGTAACCATCAGTGGAACAACCGTTGGTGTCGTCTCGGTCACAGCCACAGGAGACATAACCCTGACGGGTACCTCGACCGTCACTGCAACCGGAACCGTGGCAACTACAGGAACAGGTAAAACCGTTACATCGACAGGTACGGCGCTTAGCTTTGTGGCGGTTTCGGCCGACGCGGGTGTCAACCTGGACGCTTCGACCACAAACACCGTGACCGGCACGATCACCACCAGCGGCACCCTGGCTCCGGTAACAGTCGACGGAACCGTGGTTAAGACAGCCGCGATTACCTCGACAGGTGACGTTTTGCTGAAGTCAACCGGTGAAATCATCGCCAGCGGCGCCATCGCGGTTAGCGGCGCCGGTGAGTTCGCAAAGCTTTGGGCAGACTCAGACAACTCGGGCTCTGGGGGTGGCGGTATCTGGACCAAGGCGACCATCACCACCAACGGCGGCGCAATCATTCTTTCTGGCGGCACCAACCCGCTCACCGGTTGCGCAAGGGGTCTCTCGACAACCGGTTACATCGGTGTGCAGATTGACGCCAACATCACCTCGGCAGGTGGAGACGTCACCATTTGTGGCGAAGAAGCATCTGCCGGCGGCAACATCGCCGGTGTGGCCCTAACCGGCACCGTCTCGGCCGGCGCCGGAAACGTGAGCATCACCGGAAAGCTCAACGTACTAAACACAGACACCAGCTATTGGCACGCTGGCCTTGAAATGGGTAACAGCGCGGCCGGCGGAAACGTGACAACCACCACCGGCAATATCACGCTTCTCGGAACAGCCAACGGCAACACCTATGTGAACCACCGCGGAATGCTGGTTTGGCCGATGTCGCTGACCTCAACCTCTGGTTCCATTAGCGTCACTGGTATCGGCGCTACCGGCAGCGCATCAAACAACTGGGATATGCAGATGGGTGCCTCGGGCAACGTGGTTTCAACCTCGGGCCCGGTCACCTTCAACGGTTCAACTGCAACCGGCTTGCAGTTTGTATACATGTCGATCACCTCGGGTACGTCTGTCACCATGACTGCACCGAAGATCACCTTCGCTGCAACCAAGGTTTACGGAGCGGTCCCAGTGCTCATTCAGCCTTCTGGGTCAAGCTTCACCACGGACCTTGACACCGATGCTCTAAACCTCAGTACCGACGTAACAAGCTTCACGATCGGCCGCGACAAAGACGGTGCAACCGCTCAGTCGGGTGGTTCGGTTTTGCTTTACAACGAGTCTCTTGCGGGATCTACTGCGACTGCAACAGGCAATGTGACTAAAATCGCCGGTCCGATCAAGATCTTCGCCGACAACATCACTGTTGGCACTTCACTTGAGAACACAGAGACGACTGTTGGTAAGAACAACATCTTGCTCAAGGCAACCCAGAACATAGTCCAAAACCTGTCTTACACAGTGAAGACGGCTGGCGGCGACGTGATCCTGTGGTCTAACGCAGATGGGGTAGCTGACGGAAACGTGACCACCTCCACTGGCGCGATCACCACGGCCGGCGGTAACTTCATTGTTGCGGGTGGTGCAACGGTTGATGCCGATGGTTACCCCAACGGCTACGCTCGAGCCCTAGATGTGACCGGTCGCAACGGAATTCTGCTTAACGGCCCGGTCACAACCTCAGGCGGTAAAGCAACTCTGCTAGGTGAGAGTCCTGGCGGAGCTGTCAACGGCATGAACACCGGTGTTTACCTCGACACGGGATCATCGTTGAACACCGGCGCTGGCGACATCTTAATCAACGGCCGTACAGCCTCGACCAACACTTACTCTTCGTTCACCGACGGCGTTCGCTTCGGAAACAACTCGACCGCTGTCACGCTGACCACCACGAGTGGATCGGTCACAGTCACCGGTGACACCTCGAACAACGGAACCTCGACGTACCGTCGTGGTGTCTTGATGTATCCACTTCAGGTGACTACGACAACCGGAGCTATCTCGATTACTGGTAAGTCGACAAACGTCACCGGTGGCTACGATGTGTGGTCTGGTAATACCACCAGTGGCTCATCGATAACCTCAACTTCCGGCACAATCACGGTTACCGGAAACGGTAGCGGTTCAACCTGGTTCGAAAAGATGACGATGAGCACCTCGGCTCTGACTCTTGTCACTGCCAACAACCTGACCTGGGGAGCAGCTGCCGCTGCTTTCAACGGCACTGGACCTGTGGTCGTTGAACCAATCGGTACCGACTGGATCGGTCAATCGAACACCGTGAACACGACCGGTGACCTCGACATGTCGTCTGTCACCGTTGCCAGCGGAAAGTCCTCGTTCCGCATTGGAAAGTACAACTCGGCGACTTCCCACTCAACAAAGGTTGTTACCGCGCCTGCAATAAGCGTTGCGGGTTCGTTGAGCATCTACGGTGGCAGCATCGCGCTCGGGGCGACTACATCTGTGACCAGCGCATCCGACAGCCTATTGGTGAAGGCCACCGGCTCGATAACCACCGCTGCAACACCGACCATCTCAAGCAAGGCAGGCGACCTAACCCTTTGGGCTGACTCAGAGGCAAACAAGTCGGGCGCGATCTTCTTAGGCACTGCAACCCCAACGGCTGCGTCCGTCACCTCTCTTGGAGGTGTCATCTCAATCGCAGGTGGCTTGGACGACGGCGGCACAGACGTTGAGTCCGGTCGAACCGCGGGCGACAACCGTCCTGACGGTTGGGCTTACTCAACCAGCACGACCGGCACTGCCGTTACTGACTCACGCGGAATCTCGATCATGAATAACAGCTCAATCTCGAGCTCAAACGCCGACATTTTCATTGCTGGCCAACTAGCCGAGAACCGCACCATCGGCGATGCTGCAGGTGTGCGCATTTACAACGGCACGCAAATTGCCGCTGGAACCGGTCGCATTCACATCTACGGCAAGGCACTGAACACGTCAACCGGCGGTTGGATGTATGGAATCTCGATAAACGGTGGTTCAAGCACTCGAGCTACAACGATCACGACAACTGGAACACAGTCTGACTCGATCGTTATCTCGGGCAAGGTTTACGGAACCGCAACCCGTTCGCCAGGCGTCATGTTCAACTCTGGAACCAGCTACACGCCAACGGGTAACTACGTTGCAAACTCTTCATCGGGTGGCATTTCGATTACGGGTAGGGCGCCGGGTGCGGCCAGCTCCGACCTAACTGACATCGTTGGTGATGGTATCGAGCTTGGTAAGGCTGGGTTCTACTCGAAGTCTGGTTCGGTAACTCTGAATGGTGAAACTGCTGCTGCGACCACCACGAACTCTTATGGAATATCGTTTGCTCACAATGCAACCTATGACGCGGGTATCGCAGAATTCGGAGCATCGGTCGGCGCGCTAACACTGAACTCGGTCGACATGACGTCTTCTTCGGCAAACGTCGTTTTGAATGCCGATTCGTACTCGGTCACCACCAACCCGAACATCAAGACCACCGGAACCTTCTCGATGTCGACACCAACCGGTTACGCTTCAAACTCGTTCGACCGTGCCGTGACCATGTCGAAGTTCACCATCGCTTCGACGGTTACGGGTATCACGGTTGGTAACCAGGGCACCTCGGGTGCCGACCAAAACACCGCTGCTATCACGGTTGACTCGGCTTGCTCAATCGCAGGCCCGATCTCGGTCTACGGTGGCGACATCACAATATCGGCTAGCCAGACGTCCACTTCGCTGAATGCGAAGCTGACCTTCAAGGCGACCGGCAAGATTGTTACCTCAGCAGGAACCAGCGCCGCGGTTCCGTTCGTGCTGCGCACCAACAAGGGTGACCTGACGCTTTGGTCCAACGCTGCCGGCACGGCGTCTAACGGCTCGATCTTTGTCGACAAATACAACTACCTCGATACAACCAACGCAACCGGGACCTCGATGACAACAGGCGGCGGACGCATTAGCATCGCCGGTGGCCTGAACGCCGACGCAAACGGTGTTCCGACCGGATACGCAACCAGCGACACCGCTGCCGACGGCGCTGGGGGTGTCGCCCTAGGAACAGCGACCACTGGCGGTGGCACAGGCTGGCTCAAGATGTATTCGGGTGGTGGCGACATCACGGTTCGCGGTTCGTCTTCGCAGGCCAAGGGAATCCTGGCGCCTTCGGGCTACGACATCAACTCTGGTGAGGGAGCGATTGTCATCGACGGCAAGTCGACCGGTACCACGGCTTCTTACAACGGCGAAGGTGTTGAGCTAGCCTACGGCGCTACCGTTAGCGCGGCTTCGAGCATTCTCTCGGCCAAGGCGACCGGCACCGCAATTTCGATCACCGGTTCATCGACCGCTACGAGCTCGTTTGGCGTGATCAGCAACAACTGGTCGACCGGCGTGATCACCACTATCGCTGCTACCGGGGGCGGAAGCGTTCTTATCAAGGGCACCGGCCCAACCGACGGGCAGTTCAAATACAACAACATCCTCGCCAACGGTGGCGACATCACCTTCGAAATGTCGACCAACGGTGCCGTCTTCGCTAACAACAAGTTTGGCTACGCGGCCTCAACCGTGGTAACAGCCGACTCCGGAAACATCATTTACAAGGGCGACAAGTACACCGGCGCATCGACGAACGCTTTCTCGAACACCGGTTACGCCTGGATCCAGACCTCAACCGCTGGCAAGACTATCGACCTCGGTGGTGCAGATTCGGGCACCAACCTTGGCGTTTCGAATGCCGAACTTGGTGAATTTAGCAACCAGAGCGTGCTGCGATTGGGAACCACAAGCAGCGGAAACGTCACGGTAACTGCAAACATTTCCCTGGCCGGTAAGACTTTCGCTATTCGCTCTGGCGGCAACGTCACCGCCAACGCCGGCATCAGCATCACGGCAGCCAATCTGGCAATCTCGGCAGCCGGAACCATCAGCATGCCCGGCAGCAACAACGTGCCTGGCACCCTCGCTCTCGCAGCCGGCGGAGCAACTGCAAGCTACACCACATCTGTCACCTACACGCCGGCCACCGTTGACTCGATCGACCCGATTTACGGCATCGTTAAAAACCTCAGCGTTACCGGTATCCCTTCTGCTCTCGCAACTCAGACCGAATACATCGGTGTAAACATCACCGGCCCGCCTACGGTTATTTTGAAAGACAGCTACGGCAACACCATCAACGGCTACAACCTCGCCAACTCGAACTACACGATCACCGCCTCTGTGAGCGGTGGCCCAACACTTTCAGGAACCACGTCCAAGTCGGTAGTGCTAGGTTCGGCAACCTTCGCTGACCTAAAATTCGGCACCTCGGCAGGCACCGCTCAGCTAACGTTCGCGGTCACCACCAGCGGTTCGTTCTCAGTCACCGGCACGGCGAGTGTCACATCGAGCAATTACACTGTTCAGTTCGGTGACCCATCCCAGTTGGTTGTTACGACAGCTGCTGGTGGTACCAAGAAGGCCGGAACCGCATTCACCACGCAACCGGTGATCTCAATCAAGGACGCCGGCGGCAACGTCGTAAGTTCGGGTAACGGACTCACCGCACGAGTCACCGCAACCGTGGCTGGCGCAAACGGTGTGATCATCGGAACCGGTTACGCCGATGCCGTCAATGGCGTTGCCACTTTCACGGGGCTTGGCCTCGGCGGAACAGTTTCTACCGACTACACGATCAGCTACGCAATCTCGATCACTGGCGCTGGCGGTAACACCATCGCGTTGACGGTTGCCCAAGCCGCTGTTCAGCTCACTCACGGAATTCCGGCCTCGCTCTCGGTTGCCGGGTCTGCAACCGCTAAGTCGGCAGCCGCACTGTCTTCGCAGCCGGTCGTCACCGTGCTCGACGCCTACGGCAACACCGCGACAACCTACAGCGGCCAGATCGTTGCCAGCGGAACCGGCCTAACCGGCACCAAGACCAAGGCTTTGGTCAACGGTGTCGCCGACTTTGCTTCTCTTGGTCTGACCCTCACAGGCACGACTGGCAACTACACGATTGCCTTCAAGTTGCAGGACGCAACCCCGGCAGACGTGGCCGGAATAACGGCTTCAAAGACAATCGCCCTCTCATACGGTGCCGTCACGCAGGTTTCGGTCACCACCCCGGGAGCCGGCGCAAGCTCTCGCCAGGTGTTCACTACCCAGCCGGTGGTAACCCTCCTAGACTCGGCCGGAAACACTGTCGCCGACTCGACTCTCGGTGTCGAAGCGGTTGTGACAGGCGCAACCTTGGGTGGCACCACAACCGTCTCGGCCGTAAACGGTGTCGCAACCTTCAACAACCTGAAGCTCACCGGCACCTCGGGCACCTACTCAATCGAGTATCGCCTAGCGCTGACCACCTCAACCAAGACCACTCAGTCGATCCAGCTTGCCTTCGGTGCGGCAACACAGCTGAGTGTCTCGACTCAGGCAGCCGGTTTCACCAACCGCGTCGCGTTCACCACACAGCCGATTGTCAGCGTCCTCGACGCCGATGGAAACCTAGTCTCTAACTCGACCGCCTCAGTTTCGGTGACGTCTTCGACGGGTAACGGTGCGGCGCTAGGCGGAACCACAAGCCTCAGTGCGGTAAACGGTTTGGTCTCGTTCACGAACCTGAAGTTCACGGGTCTTGTTGGTTCATACACGCTGAGCTTTGCGACTACCGGCCTTACCTCGGCAACTCAAATCGTGACCTTGCTCCCCGGAGCTGCAACAAAGCTTGGCATCAACACCGCGGCGGCGGGTGCTGTTAACGCGGTTGCGCTAACAACCCAGCCGAAGGTTGAAGTTCAAGACGCCGACGGCAACGTCGTTACCGGCTCTAGCGCATCGATCGCGGTTGCGTTGGTCGAGACAACGGCAACTTTGACCGGCACCTCAAGTGCCACGGCGGCTTCGGGTATCGCGACCTTCACCGGCCAGAAGTTGACCGGAACCATCGGTTCTTACACCCTGCGATTCACCTCGACTGGGCTAACCGGTGTCGATGGTGCGGTAACTCTGACTTTCGGTGCGGCTCATCACCTACAGATCGAAACTGGTGTTGCGGGTGTTGCGAACCGCATTGCGTTCACCAGTCAACCAGTGGTCAGTATTCTTGACGTCTCGGGCAACCGAGTCACCAACTCGACAAATGACGTGACTGTTTCGGCTTCGGCCGGCAATGGCGCTGTCCTAAGCGGCACCAAGACGATCACGCCAGCTAGCGGTCTTTCGACCTTCACCGGCCTAAAGTTCACCGGTTTGGTTGGCGACTACAGCCTCAGCTACTCGGCAACCGGTCTAACCGGCGCGAGTGAGACCGTAACCCTCAAGTTCGGCGTTGCGACCAAGGTTGTTGCTACCACCGCTGCTGCCGGGTTTACCAACCGAGTTGCCTTCACTACTCAACCGGTCGCGAAGATTCAGGACGCCGACGGTAACGTCGTCACCGATTCAACCGCGACGATTACCGCCAGCTCTTCAGCCGGTAATGGCGCTGTCTTGGGCGGAGCGGCTTCGGGCGACGCGACTAACGGCGTGGTCAACTTCAGCGGCTTGAAGTACACCGGTCTGGTTGGTTCGTACACTCTCACCTACGCTTCCACGGGCCTAACCAGCGACACTCAGACCATCACTTTGCTACCTGGTGCGGCCACTCACCTTTCGGTTGACCAGGCGAACACCGCTTCGGTTGCAAATACCGTGGTCTTTGCGGCTCAGCCGAAGATCTCGGTTCGCGACGCCGACGAAAACGTTGTGACCGCCTCGACCGCTCAGGTTGACGTCGCACTTGTTGGCGCTGGGGCCGTTCTCGGTGGCACCTCCTCTAAGAATGCCGTTTTGGGCGTCGCCACCTTCGCCGGCCTAAAGCTAACCGGAACCATCGGTTCATACACTCTGCGATTCACGTCAACCGGGCTAACGGGCGTCGACAGCGCGATCTCATTGACTTTCGGAGCTGCTGATCACCTACAGATCGAAACGGGTGTTGCGGGTGTTGCGAACCGCATTGCGTTCACCAGTCAACCAGTGGTCAGTATTCTTGACGTCTCGGGCAACCGAGTCACCAACTCGACAAATGACGTGACTGTTTCGGCTTCGGCTGGCAATGGCGCTGTCCTAAGCGGCACCAAGACCATAACTCCGGCATCGGGCCTATCGACCTTCACAGGCCTGAAGTTCACCGGTTTGGTTGGCGACTACACCCTCACCTATTCGGCAACTGGTCTAACCAGCGCGAGTGAGACCGTGACTCTACGATTCGGTGCTGCAACTCAGGTTGCAATCGCAACCCAGCCTTCCGGCGGAAACGCTGCCGGTGATGCTTTGACGACTCAGCCGGTCTTGAAGATCCAAGACGCCGATGGCAACCTCGTGACCAACTCGACTGCGACCGTCACGGTGGCTGTTGACGCAGATGCCACCGGCAACCTCACCGAAGGAACCACTAGCGTTGCTGCTGTTGGAGGAACCGCTGCTTTCGCAGGTATCAAGTTTGTTGGAACCCCTGGTAAGAACTACAAGCTCGCTTTCGGTTCGACCGGGCTAACCGGCATTTCCAGCTCGAACATCAACGTCACGCACGCGACCGCAAGCCAGCTAGTTGTTTCGAGCATCGGCTCGGCCCGCGCGGGTATAGCCTTCGGATCCCAGCCAACGGTCACGCTGAGGGACCGCTATGGTTACACCGTCACGTCTGGTTCGGCATCGACCGCGACCGTCACCGCGAACTCAACCACCGGAACCCTGAACGGCACTAAGACCAAACAGCTGGTGGCTGGTGTAGTTACGTTTAGCGGCCTGTCGATTAGCGGCACCTCTGGTTCATACACGGTCAGCTTCACCAGCGACGTACCGATGTTCTCGACTAGCGCATCGGTCACTTTGACCTACGGTGTTGCTCATCACCTCACGATTACCCGCCAACCGGTTGGTGGCAACAAGGTCGGCGACTCCCTAACCACGCAGCCTTGGGTTGAAGTGCGTGACGCCGACGGCAACCTGGTTTCGGACAACACCGACACCCTTTCTCTAGACGTCAACGACACCGCGGGTTCGGTCGCCGAAGGCACAACTTCTATGGCTGCGATTGCTGGTGTTGCCAAATTCACCGGCGTCATCGTCTCGGGTGACTCGAGCAAGACCTACAAGCTGAACTTCACCTCAGGCACGCTCACCGCCGCGCTTTCGTCTGGTTTCACGTTGACTCACGCGGACGCGTCCAAGTTGGTTCTCGACACACCGGCGTCCGGTTTCAGAGCTGGCGTCGGCTTCAACACGGCACCTTCGCTAACGCTTCGCGACCGCTACGACAACGTTGTTACTACCGGCGCTAACGCAACCCGAAGCATCGTCGTTGCCCCAAATAAGGGCACGTTGAGTGGCACGAAGACCAAGAGCCTCGTTGCAGGAGCTACCACCTTTGCCGACCTGAGCCTGGCCGGTGCTATCGCAAGTGACTACTCGCTCACCTACACCGCGGGCACATTCACGGCAACCCAAACCGGAATCACGCTGGGCTACGGTGCGGCAGATCACCTGAGCATGAAGACCGCGCCTGTTGGCGGAAGCAAGACCGGCGACCTTCTTGCTGGCCAGCCGGAGATCAACGTCTTGGACGCATCAAATAACGTTGTTGCCAACTCGGCCGTAGACGTCACGGTTTCGGTTTACAACGACGCAACTGGTTCTATCACTGACGGCGCAACGGTCACCTCGGTGAATGGTGTCGCCACGTTTACTGGCGTGAAGTTGGTCGGCAAGCCGGGCACCAGTTACACATTGAGATTTAGCTCGAGTAACTTGATAGCAGTCAATGCCAATGCGTTGAGCGTTGTTCACGCCGACGCTGCTGCGTTGGTTTACGTGACTCAACCAACGGGCGGCAACATGACTGCGGTCAAGTTGACCACTCAGCCCGTTCTAGAACTTCAAGACCGCTTTGGCAACCGAGTCACCAGCGACAGCAGCTCAACTGTTTCCGCTTCGATTGGGGCCGGTGGAGACATTTCAACCGGTCAGCAGACGGTGACGCTAGTCTCTGGCCGCGCAACCTTCACAAACCTAATTCTGATCGGCACCGCTCTGCAGAACTACAAGTTCGGCTTTGCTGTTGACGGCACTTCGATTGCTTCGGCATCGTCAAACAACGTTTCGGTGGTTCACAACGTTGCGTCCACTCTGGTTCTAAGTCAAGCGGTCGGTTCTCGCGCCGGTGTCGCGTTCACCGCTCAACCCGTTGTCACTGTCACCGACGCCTATGGCAACACGGTAATCGACGGCTCTGGTTCGGCCGCCCTAATCACCGCGAGCGTAAACAAGGACTCCCTAGTCGGCACGGCTTCGGTTCGCGCCTCGGCCGGTGTTGCCGCATTCACGAACCTAGGCATCGGCGGCTTGATCGGCAGCCACACCCTGAGCTTTGCAATCGACGCTCCGACCCTCCCTGCCGCAACCCAGAGCCTAAACGTCACCTTTGGTGACGCACTCGCACTTTCACTAACCACAGCTCCGGCTGGAGGCAACCGAACGGCCGACGACCTCGCCACCCAGCCGGTCGTCAGGGTGTTGGACGTCTACGGCAACGTGGTCACCAGCTCTAGCGCGGTCGTCACAGCTGCTTTGGTTGGCGATGCGACCTCCGCAGTGGTCACCGGAAACACCGCCACTGCAAGCTCCGGCATCGCGACCTTCACCAACCTCAACCTCACCGGCAAACCCGGCACCAATTACACCTTCAGGTTCTCATCCGGTGCGCTGACCACGACAACCGCTGCTCCGATCACCGTCATACCGGCAGCGGCTTCGCAACTTCAGGTCTACGCGCAACCTTCCGGAGGCAATGCAACCCACGCTAACCTCGCCACCCAACCTTCGGTGGTTATCAAGGACCGCTTCGGCAACGTGGTAACTACAGACAGCAGCGCGATTGTCACAGCTTATGTTTCGACCGGCCTCGGTGGTTCAGTTGAAGGCAATACAACGGCGACTGCCGCCTCGGGTTACGCCACCTTCTCCGGCCTGAAACTCGCTGGAACGCCGGGCATCGACTACACCCTGAACTTCAAGGCAACCATCGGGGGAGTCGCACTAACCTCAAATGACTCGAACGTGGTCAATGTTGTGAACGCCGGAGCTTCGAAGGTTGTCATCACGCGTGCAGCGGCCGGTGGCAAGGCTGGCATCGCATTCACCACGCAACCGAAGGTGACAATTCAGGACGCAGACTCAAACACTGTGACTGTTGGTGCCGGATCGACTCAGGCGGTCACCGCAACCGTTTCGGCGGGTGGCGCTCTAGTTGGCACCGCAACGGTGAACGCTGTCGCGGGTGTTGCAACCTTTGCCAACCTCGGTCTCGGCGGCTCTGTGGGCGATTACACGATCACTTACTCAATTTCTTCGCCGGCTGTCTCGGTCAATCAAAACCTAACCCTCGGTTACGGTTCAGCGACCAAGCTAGTTCTAACCACCGCGCCTGTAGGCGCGATAACTGGTGACGTTCTTGCTACCCAACCCGTGGTTGAGGTTCGCGACGTTTACGGCAACCTAGTTGCCAACTACTCGGGCACGGTCGCAACAACCATTGACTCTGGGATCGGCGGAACCCTCTCCGGGGTCACCACGGCCAGCATCACCAACGGTGTCGCCACGTTCAGCGGGCTAAAGTTCCAGGGCACACCAGCGGTCGCTTATAAGCTCGCCTTCTCATCGGCCACGCTAACTTCGGTAGTCAGCCCGAACGTCACCGTGGTTCACGGGCCGGCAGCTGCGATTGAAATCGTCACCCAACCTAGCGCAACGGTTACCGGCGATCTAATCACCACGCAGCCGGTTGTTCGACTGGTCGACCGTCTCGGCTACGTTGTCACAAGCGACTCGAGCACCATCGTTTCGATAGCGGTGTCTTCCTTGGGTGATGGATCATTCAGCGGCAACACCACCGCAACATTCTCGCAAGGTTTCGCCACCTTCGCGGGAGTGGTGTTTACCGGAGCGCCAAACGCGAACTTCACGGCAAACTTCGCCGCTAACCCAAACAGCACGCGAATTACATCCGCAGACTCCGCACCTTTCTCGGTCACGCATGCGGCCGCTAGCCAACTGATAATCCGCACCCAGCCGGTCGGTGACGTGACGGGCACCAACCTGAGTGTTCAGCCAGTTGTAGAGATCCAAGACCGCTTCGGCAACCTTGCCGATGATGACTCGAGCACCAGCGTGACCATCGCACTCGAGAGTGGCGCAGCGGGCGGCCTCACCGGCACCAAGACAGTCACTGCGGTCAACGGTGTAGCAACGTTCTCTGGGCTAAAACTTGTCGGTCTGCCAGCAAACACCTATACCTTCGGTTTCAGTTCGGGAGCCCTAACCCCCGCGTCTTCTGCAGCCGTTCGTGTCGTAGCCGGTGCGCCGATAAAACTCGCAATGGTCACCAACCCTGTGGGTGCTGCCACCGGTGACGAACTAGCCGTTCAACCAGCTGTCAAACTACTTGATTCTTACAACAACATCATCACGGGTGACTCCTCGACGGTCGTGACCGTAGTGATTTCGGCGGGTAGCACCGGTGGCATTCTGAGTGGTTCGACAACCGCAACGATGGATCACGGACTTGCAACTTTTGCCGGCCTAAAGTTTGTCGGCACTCCCGGAACCAATTACGGTTTGGACTTCAAATCTGGAGCACTGACCGTAGCTCGCTCAGCGAGTTTCACGGTCACCCCAAACATCGCCGAAGCGGCCACCTTCAAAACCCAGCCTGTGGGTGGCGCCACCGGTTCGGACTTGGCAACCCAGCCGGTGCTCGAACTGCGTGACCGATTTGGCAACATTGCAGTCGGTGACAACAGCACCGTAATCACAGCGAGCATTGTCTCAGGCGCAAACTCGACACTCACAAACGTTACGGCTACCGCCAACAGGGGAATAGTCACCTTCTTGAACTTGAACCTGGTCGGGACACCTGGGTCGGCTTACCGAATCAATTTCGCGTCCGATTCCGGTCTTAGCCTTACCTCGCAGGACGTGACCCTGACTCACGCAGCGCCTAGCCAGATCACCATCAGGATTCAGCCCGTTGGCGGCCTGACCGGAGAAACCATGACAACCATCGCAGTGGTCGAACTTCGAGACCGCTTCGGAAACCTTGCGACCTCGAACTCGAGCACAATTGTCACGGCGAGCATCGCTTCTGGCACAGGTGGAACAATAACGGCCGGTGCAACCGCAACTGCGGTCAATGGCCTCGCAACCTTCACAAACCTCGTTCTAAAGGGTCGCCCAGGTGCGGCCTATGCAATCAACTTCTCTTCGGGCGCACTGGTCACCGCGACATCGGCTGAAATAACACTCTCCAAGGTCGCCGATGTGACTTTCAGTTACGGCGTTCGCGTCTTCGTCCGAGACCAGATCGTCTCACCGAACTTCACCACCGACAGCCCGGGCAACGTTGTTTTTGCTACAGCCAGCCCTAATACCGTTTGCACGGTTGACTCAGTTACAGGTGACGTAACAGTCAAGGGTGTTGGTAGCTGCGTGGTCAGTGCGACCCTCGCCAACACAACCTACTTCGTCGCGCCAGCCACAGCCCCAATTGCTTCGTTGACTATAACGAAGAACAATCAAGCGCCGGTGCTGATCACCAGCCCTGCAACTATCGATTACGGCACAACGCTCACGGCCACCGCCACCGGCGGTAGTGGCAACGGTTCGCTGATGTTTAGCGTCAACGGCGACTGTCGCCTGATCGGTAACACAGTTGTTGCGGGCGATGCCGGTAGTGCTTGTCAGCTGACCGCCACTCGCCTAGGTGACGCCAACTTCCAGCCAGAGTCGTCTGAAACGATGGCCATCTCGGTTAGAAAAATTGCTCAGGCGACCCTCTCTCTTGCCAATAAGACTTCGGCTTCAGTGGGCCCACTCACCCTATTCACGACCGGTGGCAGCGGAACCGGAGTCGTCAGCTACCGAGTGATTGATGCCGGCACGGCCAATTGTTCGATCACCGCCGACTACCTTGTTTCAAGCGCCGCCGGCGAGTGCAGGGTGCAGGCGACCAAAGCCGCCTCAACTAACTTCACCGAGGTTTCGTCAAGCGCACAGACCATTAGCTTCACAAAGGTCGATCAAAACGTAGTCTTCACGTCAGTTGTTCCTGCCTACCCGGTTGCAAAGGGAACATACGTGGTTAGTGCCACATCGTCGAGTCGTCTGGCCGTTACTTTCTCGGTAGTCGACTCTGGAAGCGCTTCTTGCACGATTGCTGGCACAAAAGTGACTTTCACGGCCACGGGAGACTGCATCATTCGCGCCTCAAGCTTAGGAAGCAATACTTTCAACCCCGCTTCAACCACGCAGGTCATCAACGTGGGAATGCTCAACCAGCAGATAGCCTTTGAAACAATCTCAGACCGAGCCTTCGGCACGCCAAGCTTCATGGCCCAAGCGACCTCAAACTCCGGCCTCGAAGTCACTTACTCGTTGGCCGACGGCGCGGATGCTGGGGTTTGCAGGGTTTCAAGCACCGGTCTAGTAGACCTTTTGGCCGCCGGAACCTGTGCGATTACCGCGGAGCAACCAGGTAACAAGACTTACACCAAGGCGTCTCCAGTTATCCAAACTTTCACAATCAACCCTGACACCGCTGGCGCTCCATACATTTACGCGGTCTCGGCTGGAATCGGTGGCGTTACCGCCGGATTCACTGCGCCTTCTTACCTCGGCGGAGCCCCGGCACTCGGTTACGAGATTGTGGCCACCGATGGCAACGGCAACATCTACATAAATGCTGCCTGTTCAGCAGACGCATCGCCTTTGGTCTGCTCGGTCAACGGCCTTGCCGCGGGCGCAAGCTACTCGGTGAAGGTTGCCGCTATAACCGCAGCCGGAATCGGCCGATTCTCGACGGCCTCTCTCGCCATGACTCCTACCGACAACCCGCTCGCGGTCACGAACCTGAGAGCCGAAAAGGTGAACAGCTCGGTCACCGTAACTTGGACGCCGCCATTGGTCTTCGACGGAGACTTCGAATCCTACGACGTCTATTTGACCCCTCGCGGTAGCGCTTTCTCGGCAATCCCGAATGCCAAGGTCACCGACCCAACTGGCACAATGTCGGTAATCAACAACATAGCCCCCGCCGGCCTGCGACGTGCGGCTGTCGTAGTCGGCTACGACGTCAAGGTGATTACCATCACCGATCAGTCTCGTGGCGAAGGAAACGCGGCGCAGGGTGTTTGGCTTGGCCTTGCTGTGCCGGGCTCTCCGACCTCGGTGCTTGCCTCGCAACTTGGCGACAAGCTCGTGATCTCGTGGGCTGTGCCACTCACAGATGGTGGTTCGCCAGTTACCACTTACAGGGTGAGCGTAAACGGAACGGTTGTTTGTTCGACCGACAAGGTCGGAACCTGCGAATTCTTGAACGTGAAGTACTCGACCGTTTACAACGTCATGGTTACCGCAGCCAATGCTCAGGGCTCAAGCATCGCGGCAACCACCACCTTCACCAGCGCCGCGGCCCCAAAGCCAGAGCAGAAGCCTGAACCAAAGCCAACACCTACCGCTGAACCGACCCCCACCGAAACCCCAACGACAGAACCAACTCCTGAACCAACTCCTGAACCAACTCCAACTGGTCCTGCAGTCGACCCTGGAACCGGTGCAACCGGAGACGACAACGCCGCCCCTGTCCCATTTGACCCAACCGGTTCTCCCGAAGCAATCGCCGCTGTTGCAGCAACAGTTGGCAAGCTCGGCGCTGTTGCGGCGGCGGTCGCGGCTGCTGCGGCTGCAGCCGGTGCTGCTGGAGCGGCAGGTGGCGGTTCGTCTGGTGGCTCTAGAGGTTCGGGCGGCAATGACGCCGGCTCGATCGCAAACATCGACGCCGAGCATGAAGAGTTCACTTTGAAGCGCCGTGGTCGAGGCGATAAGTGGCGCATCTGGAAGAAGCGTTTCTTTAGTCTGATTGACAAGATCAGCATCAGCTGGATCTTTATCCTGTCTCGCTTCTCCCCGATACTTTCGAAGACCACGGTCGACGCCGCGTATCTGCGCGCAGCCTTCGGTAGCCTCTCGGTATTGCCGACAATTGCAGCGGTGGTTCTTGCGGCCATTTCTATCAACCCAGGCTCAGAGCACATTCTGCCGCCGGTCTGGCCAATCTTCCTGGCAATCACTCTGATTGGTGTTTTCGATGCCTTGGCCGGTCTAATCGGCATGACCGTATTTGTTCTCGGTACCGTCATCGTTCACGCCAACAACGTCCAAATATCCGATGTCCGCCTGTTGCTCGGCATAGTCATAACAGGCTTCGGCCCGGTCCTGCTAACCAACGCGTTTAGGCAGTTCAGAAAAGACAAGGACGCCGAGAAGCACTATGTCTGGGAGCGAGTCATTGACATGGCGGTTCTGCCGTTCTTTGGTGGTTGGGCAACGGCTTCGATGGTCGGCACACTTCCGGCTTTGGCTGGCTTGACCCTTTCTGTCGCCAACCATGTAAACGACTTCGCACTAGCAGTTGCAGGTGCGACTGTTGTCAGAGTTCTTCTTGAAGAAGCCGTGGCTCGCATCTTCCCGGAGAGACTCGACTCCTTGCACCCGACAGAGGTGCCATCGACCTACGCCGGTCACCGTTACGTTGCGCTGCTCACCCGAATCGCAATCTTCATCTTCGTCACCGCTGCTCTGATGGGCAACGCTTGGCAGGTTTGGGTCGGTAGCGTCCTGTTTGCTTTGCCAACCGTTCTCGGTTGGGTCTCACACAAGTGGCCAAACGTGCCTTGGCTCTGGCGGATCCTGCCGCAGGGTATTCCTGGTCTCGCATTCGTCCTCCTGGTTGCGCAAGGCACCGCGGTGGTCGTTGGCAGCTGGTTCGGCAAGAGCCCAGAGCTGGCCCTCTGGTCGTTCGCCTTGCTACCGATTCCGCTTTTGGTGCTCAGCGTGCTGGGAATGTTCGGTCGCGAAGGCGAAGAAGGCGAAATACGTTTTGTTAAGCGTGAGAACCTGGTTTGGGTTTACCGACTAGGTGGAGTGGTTATGCTCATTGTGACCCTCAAACTAGCCGGAGTCTTCTAGTGGCCCAATTCAAGCAAAAGCGCCGACGCAAACGAAGCGACAAGCGCGTTGCCAGAATCGTTGCGATTATTGTCGTCTTTGGCCTTATCGCAGCCCTGTTTATCGGGACCTTTGGCATTATTGGCGCACGGGCGTCCACGTTGACCTCCACTCCTTCGATCAACTGCGTTGCCGACATCGACGGCGACGGAGCACTGAACGGTGTCGACCCAGACATCGACGGCGACGGAATTATCAACGCCGAGGACGACGACATGGACGGCGACGGGATCTCCAATTTCAAAGACCAAGACCCGGCCGGAACCAACTGCACGGTTGAGGCGCCGCTACCGCAAAGGCCCAAGATCATCGATGATTCTTCGGCCTTGTATATAGGTCTAACTGTCGTAGGGATAGCCGTTGCGGCTCCCCTTGCCTTTTTCTACGCGAGATCGAAGAGGCGCAAGTGAAACATGTTCTGATAATCCACGGCTGGAGAAACTCCCGTGCGCAAGACCATTGGCAACGACACCTGGCTACCGCGTTGCGCAAAGCCGGCCACAACGTGCACTACCCCCAGCTTCCCGACACCGAAAGCCCGAATTTTGCAGACTGGGCTCAGGTTTTAATTGCCGAACTCGAGATGATTTCGGCGTCCAAGCGCGACGGCGAAGAAGTAGTTGTTTTGGTTCATTCGCTCGGCTGCTCAACCTGGTTGCGACTCGGGGTCGATGGGCTTTTGCCGATCGTGCCAGATCGGTTGCTGCTGGTGGCCCCGCCCGACAGCTCGATGCTCGCCGATGTTTCCTCCTTCATTGTGGAGTCAACCGAATTGGTGAAAACTGCCTTGCACGCGAGCGCTAAGGACATAACTTTGCTCGGATCAGACGATGACCCGTGGATGCCTCGAGGAATTCAAGAAACCCATGGCAACGCGCTAGGCCTCGAGGCTCAGATCTTTGAGGGTGCAAAACACCTGGCTCTCGGTGACGGGTTTGGCCACTGGCAAGGCGTAATCGACTGGGTTTTGGAGCCAACCGCAAACTTGCGCATTCGCTAGTTAGGCTTGAGGAATGAGAATCCTCCTTGTCGGCGCCGGCGGTGTTGGCGATGCAATCGCCAAGCTCGCAGCCGAGCGCGACTTTTATGAACTATTCGTTATCTCCGACTACGACGTGAGCCGAGCCGAGCGCACTCTCGAATGGATCGCCAACCGCAACGGTGATGAGGTCGCGTCCAAGTTTCTAGCCGTCAAAATTGACGCCTCAAACGCGGCCGGTGTGGCAGCAACCGCTAAGGAACACGGCATCACGCACATCTTGAACGCGGTCGAACCAAAGTTTGTGCCAACGATTTTCTCTGGAGCCTTCACCGCGGGGGCTAACTACGTTGACATGGCAATGAGCCTTTCGGAGCCACACGAGACCGACCCGTTCCACCAGCCCGGCCTCAAGCTCGGCGACCAGCAGTACGCGCTGAACGAACAGTGGGAGCGAGCTGGACTTTTAGCTCTCGTGGGCATGGGTGTCGAACCTGGCCTTTCGAACGTCTTTGCACGCTACGCGCAGGACCACCTGTTTTCAGAGATCGACGAAATTTCGGTCAAGGACGGCGGCAACCTGGTTGTTCGCGACGACGCCGGCAACGAAATTTTCGCTCCGTCATTTTCAATCTGGACCACCATCGAGGAATGCCTCAACCCGCCAATCATCTGGGAGGCCGGCCGCGGTTTTTACACCACCGAGCCATTCAGCGAGCCTGAGATCTTCGAGTTCCCCGAGGGCATCGGCGCAGTCGAGTGCGTAAACGTTGAGCACGAAGAAGTAACCATGCTCTCACGCACCATAAAGGCCAAGAAGATCGCCTTCAAGTACGGCCTCGGCCAGGAGTTCATCGGCATTCTGCAAACCCTGCACAAGCTCGGGCTCGACCAAACGAAGCCACACCGCGTTCGCTCGGCTCAGGGCCCGGTAGACGTAGCCCCGCGCGACATGGTGGCGGCGGTTTTGCCAGACCCGGCCACGATTGGCCCGCGCATGGAGGGTAAGACCTGTGCAGGTGTGCTCGTAACCGGCAAGGACTTCGAAGGCAAGCAGCGCGCGACATACATCTACAACGTTGCCGACAACGCCCTGACCATGGCAAAGTACGAGACTCAGGCAGTTGTTTGGCAGACCGCCTTCAACCCTCTGATCGCTCTCGAACTAATCGCCAAGGGCGTCTGGGAGGGCACGGGTGTAGTTGGCCCAGAAACCTTCGACTCGATTCCGTTCCTCGACCTGCTGGCCTCTTCGACCGGCTACAACGTGCCTTGGGTTGCCCAGGAGCGCATGCCGACCAGCCCGCTCAGGCACCCATAGTCATGCACGATTACGATGTGGTGATCATCGGCTCCGGTTTCGGAGGCTCGGTCGCCGCGTTGCGCCTCACCGAAAAGGGTTACAAGGTCTGCGTCCTAGAAGCAGGTGCCAGATTCGCCGATGGCGACTTTGCGAAAAACTCCTGGGAGCTCAAGAAGTTTCTGTTCTTCCCGCGCATCGGCCTCAAAGGCATTCAGCGCATCGACCTGCTAAAAAACGTGATGGTGATGTCGGGCGCGGGGGTCGGTGGCGGCTCGCTCGTCTATGCCAACACGCTGTATCGCCCTCCCGTTCAGTTCTACAACACCGGTTCGTGGGCGGGCATCGCCGACTGGCAGCGCCTGCTAGACCCTTACTTCACCCAAGCCGAGAAGATGCTCGGGGTGGTCGTAAACCCGTTCTACAGCCCCAGCGACGACGCGCTTGAGCGGCTAGCGCAGCGCAGCGGCAAAGGCGAGACCTTCAGACTCACACCGGTCGGAGTGCACTTTGGTGAGGCGGGCAAGACCGTCAAGGACCCATTCTTTGGAGGCAAAGGCCCCGAGCGCACCGGCTGCATCAACTGCGGTGAGTGCATGACCGGGTGCCGACACGGAGCAAAGAACACCCTGGTCAAGAACTACCTCTACCTTGCCGAGAACGCCGGTGCCGAGGTGCGCGAACTGGCCACGGTCACCGACATCATCGACGGCGCAGACGGCTTCACGGTGAAGACTCGAGGCACCTCGGGTGGCAAGCGCCGGTCGATCACGGCGAAACAGGTGATTGTGGCGGCGGGAGCCCTCGGCACCGCCAAGCTGCTACAGCGAGTCAAGTCAAACGGCAACCTGCAGGGTCTCAGCCCGATGCTCGGTCAACTCAGCCGAACCAACTCCGAGAGCCTGCTCGGTGTGGTTTCTCGAGACGACACCGTCGATTACTCGCTGGGCAGCGCTATTACGTCCTCGTATTTTCCCGACGAAAACACCCACATCGAATCGGTGCGCTACGGCAAGGGTTCAAACTTCATGGCGCTCATGGAGAGCGTGATGTCATCTGGCAAGAAGGGCCAAGCGCCAAACTTCGGGCTCCTGATCTGGAACACGCTGAAGAACCTGCATCGCCTACCCAAGTTCTACAACCTGCGTCACTGGTCGGAGCGCACTCTGATTCTGCTCGTCATGCAGAGCGCAGACAACTCGCTGAGCACCTTCATGAAGCGCGGGCTATTCGGCAAGAAGCTGACCAGCCGCCAAGGCCTCGGCAAACCGAACCCCGCTTGGGTCGAGGTCGGTCACGCGGCTGCACGTGATTTAGCCAAGGTCATGAATGGAACTCCTGGTGCGGTAATTACCGAACCGTTCGGAATACCGATGACGGCGCACTTTCTGGGCGGCTGTGTGATTGCGGATTCCCCAGAAAACGGAGTCGTCGACCCATACCTGCGTGCCTTTGGCGTTCCCGGGCTGCACATTCTCGACGGCTCGACGCTTTCTGCCAACCCTGGTGTAAACCCGTCGTTGAGCATCACTGCTCAGGCAGAGTGGGCATGTGCGCACTGGCCAAACAAGGGGGAGGGCGATGCCCGACCGGGTCTGGGCTTCAGATTCGCACCAATTCGTGCCGTAGCGCCGAAACTACCTCTCGTGCCGGTCACTGCCCCAGCCGCGCTTAGAATCCCGCTCAGCCCTCTCTAAAGCGCTGTTCGATGCGTTGGCCAACCAGGCTCGCGCCGATGATCAAGACCGCACCTAGAATTCCGATTGGCCCGAGTAGTTCGCCGCCAAAGAGTGACGCAATCACAACCGCCCAGACCGGTTCGGTGCTCAGCAGCAGAGACGCTCTAGAGGCCGAGGTTTTGCGAATCGCCCAAAGTTGTGTGCCAAAGGCAAAGATGGTGCAAAACAGAATCAAAAAGAAAGTGGCCTGCCACTGAGCCAGGGCAAATGTCTGCACGGCCGAGATTGTTCCCTGAACATCGATCACCAGATAGATGAGACCGCAAACCAGCATCTGCAGCGAAATCGCGTTGAACGAAGAAACCTTGCGCCCAACCGTGAACCGCCCCTGAGCGGTCACGTGAAAGGTGCGAATCAAGGCGGCAAGAAGCATGAGCCCGTCGCCGTAGTTTGGCGCCTTGAAGCCGTTTCCAGAAACCAGAAGCAAAACACCGACCAGCGAAACCGTGACAGCGATGAAGTAGTTACGCGGCAACCACTTTCTCTTCCATGCGCTCTCGAGAATCGGGGTGAATACGATCGTGAGGCTGATTAGCAACCCCGCGTTGGTGGCCGAAGTCTCTTTTAGCCCGTAGGTTTCGACCAGCATGATTGATGCCTGGGTGACTCCGAAAAGCGTGCCCAAAACCACGTCTGCGCGACTAAACGGCTCGCGCTTGATCAGCCAAACCAGCATCATGATCAAACCGGCGGTGACGAACCGAATCGACAGCATCGCCGGAACCGAGGCAAAAGGCGTAATCGACTTGGCAACCAGATAGCTAGCTCCCCAGAAAACCGCCACCGCGAGCAGCGCGAGGTCAACCGAATACTTGCGAATCAACTTCTAAACAACTTCTTGAAGCGCCCCTGAGCCACGGCGGCTCCGAAGATGATGACAGCACCACCGACCGGCTCGTACCAAGAAACGCTTTCGTGCCGAATGATCACTCCAAGTGCCACGGCGACCACGGGGGTGGCTAGCGTAACCGAAGACGCAATCGCCGAACCCGCTGACTTCAGGACGTTGTAATAAGAGACGTAGGCGATTGCGCTGCCAAAAATACCCAAGGCAAGCATCGAAAGTATCACCCAGATGTCGATCGCGCCAATCACCTTTTCGGGAGCCGCAAATAGATAAAACGGCAGAACCATGATCGCGCCACCGGCCACTTGACCAAAGGCTCCCACCTCGTTCGGCAGCTTCTTCGGCTCGATGTAGCGCCGAACGTATGGCCCACCAAAGCCGTAGCAAATGGTCGCCACGAACAGAGCGATAATGGCCAACGGGTCGTTCTCGCCAAAGCCCTGCCAAGCACCGATCAACACTGCCGACCCGAGAATGCCGATACCCAAACCGAACCACTGGGCGCGAGTGATCTTTTCGCTCCTGAAAGCAATCAAGATTGCTAGGACGGTTGCCACTGGCGTCGTTGAATTCACGATGCCAGCCAAAGCCGAAGTCACGTGGGTTTCGGCATATGCGAACAGTGTGAACGGAATCGCGCTCATGAAGGCGCCGCCGACCAAGAATTTCTTCCAGGTGTCGAGGTCTGTGGGGATCTTGTAACCCTTGACCTTGATGATCACAAAGAGGGTGACCGTGCCGATGAAGAGCCTGATGAACGCCACACCAAAAGCCGGTAGTGCCGTTGCGGAGACGGCGATGAAGAGAAAGGAGGCACCCCAGATTAGGGCTGCAGAGATGTAGCTGACTACCCAATTGCGACTTTGCTGTGGCATGAACCTAAGTCTAGGCTTTCTCGCTAACCGGTATTTTCGTTCGCAAGGAATAGGATTTTCGCAGGGAAGGAACCCAATGTCGAGTCTCTTAATTGCCACACTAGTTTGTGCCGGTGTTTGCTTCGTAACCTGGCTAACCTCTGTAATCACCAAGGAATACTCCTGGGTCGACCGCCTCTGGTCGGTTGTGCCAGCCGTTTACCTCTGGATCTTCGCCATCGGTAGCAATCTGGATCAACGCCACGTTCTGATGGCAGTGGTCGCAACCCTCTGGGCCGCCCGCCTAACCTTCAACTTCGCTCGCAAGGGCGGCTATGCCAAGGGCGGCGAGGACTATCGATGGGCAATCCTGCGCGAAAAGATGAGCCCTGCGCTCTACCAAATCTTCAACATCTTCTTCATCGTCCTGTTTCAAAATTTCTTACTCCTAGGCATCACCGTCCCAGCGTTCTTTGCGCCGGCCGCCTCAAACTCCACCGACTGGGCCTGGGCCGCCCTGTTCCTGGGCTTTCTGGCCTTTGAAACGATTGCCGACCAACAGCAGTGGAATTTTCACCAGGCTAAGAAGGCCGGCAAAGCCAAGGGATTCCTAGACAAAGGGCTCTTCTCGGTTAGCCGCCACCCAAACTTTTTCGCCGAGCAAGCGCAGTGGTGGGTGCTCTATTTCTGGAGCGCGATAGCCCTCGGCGAGCTCTGGCACTGGTCGATCGTCGGAGCTGTCGTATTGAGTGCCCTATTCGCCGGTAGTCTGCGTTTCACCGAGCAAATCTCAACAGGCAAGTATCCAGAATACAAGAAGTACCAAGAGCGAGTCAGCGCGCTGATTCCCTGGTTCCCGCGCAAGAAAAGTTAGCAGTGCGCGGTGACGGCTTTGCCCTTCACCGCGGTAACGCATACGCTGCCGGCAACACCCTGGTACTTGGCAGTTAGCTTCACCCCGGTTTTTAGCGCGACAGTAGAAAGCTTCAGCGTCTTTGCGGCACTCTTCAGTTGCGTAACCGTTAGCGCCTTTCGAGTGGCCTTCGCCAAAGCCGTCGCTTTGGTTGCCAGCGACTTAGCCTTAGCAGCCAAGGACTTCTCGGCTGCGATCTTTCGACCCATTGTGACCAGTGAACTCAGTGCCACGCTTTGAGTCTTATCGACGGCAGCAAATTCGATTGACGCCGGAGTCGACAATTCGGTGACAATGTTCACAGTGATATCGACTACGACTGCCCTAAGAGTTTGCGAAACGAAGACGTGGCTTTCATTGAAGGTAGTTGTAACAACCCATTCATACGGTGGCGTTTGGCCAGTTGCGGGGCTTGAGGCAGTGAACACGTAGTCGGTGCTCGAAGGGTTGTCAGCGTTCGCTTGCGGCTCTACGGTGCTGAACAACAAGCCGGCGACATTGCTTAGCGAATCAGTCGAAAAACCTTCGGTAAGGCGTGCCAATGGGTCTAGTTGGGCAGCCGAATAAACCCAAGCTGGTTTGTATTTCGTGAATGGGTTAGGAACCGCGGTTGTTGGCATAGCCAATACAGTTGCCGTCGACTTGTTGAGGCGAGCGATAGCCGCGTCGTAGTTGATTACCCCAGTTGTCGTGGACGCGATGCTAACCGGACCGTAAAAGAGAGTGCCATCGAACGTGCCAATCAGGGGTGTCCCGACGGTTTCTCCGGCATTGGTGTTCGAAATTTTCGCCTGACTTTTGGTCTTCGAACTCTTTAGTTCCAGAATCGAGCCGGAGGCCGGAGTTCCACTGATGTCCATGCTCGAAGTGGTCGTTATCTGCACAGCGCCCGCGTTGCTCATGAAGATCGCGGTCGCGCTGGCTTCATCGCTCAGCAGCTGGTAACCGGGGCTTGACTGGAACTCTGAGAGAGTGAGGCTTTCGCCGCTGGCTTTTGCGGCAAAAGAACCAGAAAACACAAGTGCGAACGATGCAACCACGCCTATAACTGCTCGAAAAAGCTTCAAAATTCAGTCTCCATGCTCTTTGACGTCAGGTTACCGCAGATTCGCGTAACCTGCTTGTATGAGTGATTTGAACGAAGTAGGCGAGCGCGACGGTTGGCGTTGCTGGCTATGCGACCAGCCAGTTGACCCCGATGCATCGGTGAACTCCGACCTGGGGCCAAGCACCGACAGCTATGCCGCTTCGAAAGCCAAAAAGGGCGCTAAGACCGTAGAGCGTCTGGCTCACCGCCAGTGCAACACCATGAAGGGCAAGGTTTCGCCCGTCGTCGCCTGGTCACCAGAGCTTTTTGTCGTAGACCCATCGCCAATCTTCGAAGCAGTCGAGCGTTTGGAGCGAAAGGGTGGTCGCGAAATCGTGGCTCGCTGCCCTGGCCAGCGTGAAGCCGATGAGGCAGCCACTTGGCTGTTAGATCGACTAACCAGACTCGCTCCTGGAGTGGGTTTTGACGTCGAAATCAAGTCTGGTGGCGGGCAGTTCATGCTCGCTCTAAAGTCTGCATAGGCGCTGTCTCCGAAACGCCTCCGAGGCGTGCTCGGGCTAGTACTTACCCTTGATCACAAAGTAAGAACCGCGAATCTCGCCGGCAAGTTTCGACTTCTGCCGAACGAACTTGAACTTCGACGCCAATTCGATTGGGATCTCCATGCCCATCGACAGTTTGAAGCCCACAGCTCGCTTGCCGCCGTCTTCGAGGGCGTAGAGCACGTTGACCGCAAGCCCGCTCTCGTAGAACACGTAGGTCCAGCGGACGCCTTCGATGAGCATGTCGGTGACCTCTAGAGGGTTCGAAGCAAAGTGGATGTCACGCTCGGCGAGAACCCGGTTCACGTAGCCAACAAGTTCAGGCTTGGCGCTCGCCGGATCGGTGATGAAGTCGACGTTGTATTTGTTCTTGAAATAGCGAGCCTCATTGGCTCGAAGGCCGGCCAGCGCTTCCACATGTGAGGCTGACTCGAGTCCTTGGTTTGAAACATTCACGAAATCCACGAGATAGGGCATCGGGCAAGCCTAGCAATTTTTGTTAGAGTGGCATCCCTTGAAGGAGGGTTATTAGACAATGGAATGGCTCAAAAAGATTCTGTCCAATCTTCCTCACCCGTTGCGCTGGGTTTTGACCATGGTGGTTGGCACGGTGATGCTAGTCGCCGGTGTAATCATGATGATCACGCCAGGTCCGGGTCTACTTTTCATCTTCTTCGGGTTATCAATTCTCGCCCTCGAACTCGAGTGGGCTCGAGAGCTCAACAAGCAGGGGACTCAAGGTCTAGAGCGACTCATCGCCAAGGCAAAGTCGATACTCAAGCGCAAAAGCTAGTCACTAGCCAAAAACCACCCAACTTGTTGGTTTGCGCCCTTTTTGGCAAAATGTGCAGCTGCAAATATATGTCGATACATTCCACAACTTCGCTAAATCCGCCGTTAGTATTTTCCAGAACACTCGAAAAGAAGGGGAAACTATGTCACAAACCAACGGAACCAATGCACCAAAGAGTTACGTAACCGCTATCCTGCTTTCATTCTTCCTTGGAGGTCTAGGAGTAGACCGCTTCTACCTTGGCTACACTGGCCTCGGTGTTGCAAAGCTTCTTACCCTTGGTGGTCTGGGACTCTGGTCTCTCATCGACTTGATCATGATCATCATGCGCAAGGTCAATGCAGCAGATGGATCAGCACTGGTTTAACAGCTCTAACTAAAGAACCCAGCCTTAGGGCTGGGTTCTTTTTTGACTAACTCCCGTTTGAGCGCCGTGCGCTCTTTGCAGGAAAACTGCTCGACGCCTTCGACAAGAAAATCGCGAAGACCAGGGCCACGACTATTCCTGCGCTGACTCCCAATTCAACAACGGCTCTATCGAATTCACTCTGGGATTTTCCGGAAGCCAAGGTCATCGACGCACCCACCGTAAGAATGTGTCGCACGGCGGCGATAACTCCGATGATTAGAAAGTTCTGCAACTGGAAGACGCCATCGGTGTACCTGGCGACAACGGTTCTTAGAATTTCGAGAATGATGATGATGAAAAGTATGTCGTTGATGGCCTGAATCATCCCAGTGGGGAAGAACGGGGTCGTTTCGAAGGCACGAACGATTGAAAAGTAGAGAGCGACCACGGCGATAACTAGCAAGCAAGCTCCCAGCACTATGTGAAAGACTTCCTCGATTCTTTCAACCCAGCGACCTGGGACTAGGACTTTGTGAGGGCTGTTCGATTCTTCCGTCATATCAGAAATCTACAGACCATAGATGGCTATGACAAGGCAATTTTGCTTACTCTTGGGCTTACGTCTTTTTACTTATTAGGACGCCCAACATCTTGCCTAGCTCTGTTCTCAGGAGGTCTTGGTCTAGACCAGGGGAATTGGAAATTACCTGGAGAAACTCTTTCTCGAGAAAGTTTCCAGCCGCTTCTGCTAGAGCGGCTCCATCCTTGGTGAGGGAGATCAAGACACGCTTAGCGTCTCCATCGAGCTGATGCGTTGCAACAAAGTTTCGATTCACGAACCAACCGAGACGCTTACTAACCGCGCCTTTAGTTACACCTAGCGCCAAAGCTAGTCTCGTAACGTCAACATCTTCGGTGTCGCCGATGCAAAGCAGGAAAACAAATTGGCTGTATGTGATCCTGAAGTTCTTTCGGAGCAGTCCGTCGGCTTGGCTGTTCATTTCTCGAACCAAGTCATTGAGTAGAAAACTGATACGGATTTCGGCCATGAGAATAGTTTACTTGTATACAATATGGTTTACTTGTAAACAATCATTCAATTTACGTCTAGGAGCGCAAACCAATGGCAAAGATCATCCAAGGCCGCATGACCGCCCCAGCCGAAGGGGATTTTGTAGTTTTTCTCATCGGCATGCGCATCAACAACCCGCTGGCTTTCACAAAGTGGGTGCCGGTCTTTATGGCGATGGGGAAAATGCTTCCGGAGCTTTATAGGAACCCTCAGCTGGGATTCAAGTCTTACCAAATGTGGTTCAGTCGAACGCTGATTCTGGTTCAGTACTGGGAGAGTGCCGAGAAGCTCATGGAATACGCGAAGGCCAAGGACTCCGAACACCTCCCGGCTTGGAAGGCATTCAACAAAGCGGCCATGAAGTCCAACGCTGTGGGAATTTGGCATGAAACCTATGTTGTTCAAAAGGGGATGACCGAGAATGTTTATGTAAACATGCCGCCTTTCGGTTTTGGCAAAGTGGGAAACCTTGTTCCAGCGGTTGGCAAACGCAATTCGGCAACGGGCAGAATGGGAGGAAAATAAGTGCAAACCATGATTTACATCTCGCTAACGGTCAACATCCTGGTTCTAGTCCCGATAGTCGTTCTCATGGCAATCAAGTCGCCGTTAGTGGATCACGCGTGGGGTGCTTTCACGGCGGCTCGAGGAATCCTGATGTCAATTTATCTTGCGATTCTCTTGGCATCCGTGTTGCTTCTCTTTGTTCCCGTCGCCACTTTTGTCGTGGCTCTTTTGTCGGTGCAGGTTATCTACAAGCTCACGACGCCATTCACCGTCGGCACCTTCAAAAACCCCGTTGTCATAAGCAATCTAGTGATTTCGGTCGTTCACATTGCCACTCTCGTCAGCATTTTCAACGCCATGGGAAACCTCTTCACCCCACTCAGCTAGCGGTGTATTTGAAGTCCGCGAAACTGACTCTCGAGTTCTGCGTGCTGGTTCCAAATAGAGCGATCATCACACCGGTGTGGGAATCGGTCATGTCGCAAGAGATTTCGCGGCCATCGAACCTTTGGTTCAGGCCAAGAGCTGGGACGCTGATCTCGTAGTCCTGATCCCGTCCCGAAATATGGATTTCTAGTTCGCCGAGTTCGGTTGCTACGTCGCTAGAGGCCAAAACACCTCCGGGGGACGCGAACCTGACCGTAAGGCCTGCTTCGGAAAGTGAAATAGAGACCGAATGGCTGAACCCTTCTTTGATGTAGGCACCAAGCCCAACCGAGTCGCCAACTTTGAGGCCATCCAGGCTCACCGTCACCGATGCATCAAACTTCCAAGCCGTCTGACGCACTCCGATGAACGATTTTTCTAAGGCCTCGGCGAGTCTGATCTCTAGAGTTCGTAGAGATTCATCTAGGACGAAGCGATCGAGATCGGTGTCGCGGATCGTCACCCACTTGGTTCGCAGCGATTCGCGGGTGAACTCGTAAGGAACGTCCCTGCGGGGCGATTCGGCAAGCTTTGGCTTGGCGTATTCCGAGAGCACTCGGCCGCTCTCGGGGGTAAATAGGGGACTCAGGCCATCTGCCGGCCAGGTTATCGGGAACGCGAAGGTTTCGCGTCCGAGGTTTCGGTAATAGCCGCCAAACGAATACTTGACGTTGCCTCCGTCATAGAAGCCGCCGGCTGGGCGAGAACCGAGGCAGACACCCCACCACGAGCCATCTTTGAGTTCGACCATGTCGGCGTGGCCAACGTTCTGAATCGGGTATTCGCGAACAAGGTGGCGGTGGGTGAGCACCGGGTTTCGTGGCGATGACTCGTAAGGACCCCAGAGGCTCTTGCTCCTGGCAAAAGTAGTTGCGTGATTATGGAGGGTGCCGCCCTCGGCAACGAGCAGATAGAACCAGCCGTCACGCTTGAAGAGCCTCGGGCCTTCGGGGTAGATGCCGCCGGTGCCTGCCCAAAGAGTTTGTTTCTCGCCGACGAGCGCATAAGTCTCCAAGTCGATTTCGCTCATCCAGATTTCGGCGTCGTTGCCATCCTTCGCGCCAGCTTGCTCGCGATTGGCCAGGAAATAAGCTTTGCCGTCGTCAAAGAACAGTGAGCTGTCGATTCCGGGAGCATCCTCGATGAAATGGCACTCGCTCCAAGGTCCGTTGATGTCTCGAGCCGAAACAATGAAGTGCTGATCTGTTTGAGGCCAAACCGGCCCAACCCTGGTCGAGGTTATATAGAAGGTGCCATTGTGGTGCCGAATCGTGGCGGCCTGGACGCCGCCGGACGGCTTGACCTGTGAAAGGTCTAGGCCCTGCTCAACCCTGTCAATCGCGTTACCAAGCTGACGCCAGTGAACGAGGTCTTTGGAATGCCAGATTGGGATAGCCGGAAAATACTCAAAGCTGGAATTCACAATGTAGAAATCGTCTTCCACACGAACAATCGAAGGGTCAGGGTAAAACCCCGCGATTATTGGATTTTTGAGCATATGGCGACAATAATCCCTTCACGCGGATAGACCAAAACCCCAACCGTCGAGGCTGGGGTTTCGCGGAGAATGGGGGATTCGAACCCCCGAGAGCTTTCACTCAACCAACTTTCCAAGCTGGCGCCATAGGCCACTAGGCGAATTCTCCTGGATGCCAACTGGCACTAATGCACAGGTAACTTCTAAGAGTTTAGTCGTTTCGGGGTGGTCGACTTATGCACAAAATTCATCTTGGTGCTGGTAAGTCGTGCAGATCTGTTGATCATTTCAGAGTGCAAATAATTTTTAGTCGGCATTGCATTCAGCGAATGCAGGAAAGGAATGTCTCTTTGATCCAAGTCGAACAGGTTTTGGCTAGTCCGCAAGTAATTCGAGAGGGGTCTAGCGGTTCTGTAGTTCTAGAGTCCAGCCTGGCGCCTGGCTCTCGGCTAAAGGTTTTTGTAAAAGGTGGATATCCTTTGGGTTCAAGAGTGATAATCATCACAGTAGCTTGGAGCGAAAGGTGAAAGTAATGCAGTTAGAGCTTGATCGTGAAGCCGGCTTGGCATACTTACGCCGGTCAAACTCATTGGTTTCACGCACTGTTGAGGTGTCACCTTCGATCAACGCAGACATCGATGAACTTGGTGAACTGGTTGGCATCGAAATCATCGACTTTCACGCCGAATTGCCTGCCGATGTCCTCGTTGAGAGCTACGGGCTCGACTCGGTTGAACTGGGTCTTTTGCGTTCGCTCAGCTCCTAGCGAAGGCTCTGAGTGAGGCTTTTTCGCTTAGAATTGCACTGGACTCCCCGTGCGGCGTCACCTCGGCTAACTCCCCCAGGATCGAAAGATAGCAAGGGTAACTGGGCTCTGACGGGTGTGCGGGGAGTCTTTTTATTAGCCTGAACTGTCGGTTGAGGAGACTAGGCTCTAAACGTGGTTACTGCTCTATATCGTCGTTATCGTCCCGAGAATTTTGCCGAGCTCATCGGTCAAGCTCAGGTGACTGCGCCACTCATGGCCGCTCTGCGCTCGGATCGCGTGAACCACGCTTATCTTTTCTCTGGCCCTCGCGGTTGCGGCAAAACGACCTCGGCTCGCATCTTGGCCCGTTGCCTAAACTGTGCCGAAGGGCCTACCGACACCCCTTGTGGCAAGTGTGATTCATGCGTTGAACTTGCTCGTGACGGCGGTGGTTCGCTCGACGTAGTTGAGATCGACGCAGCCTCGCACAACGGTGTAGATGACGCCCGTGAACTTCGCGAAAGAGCGGGTTATGCACCTGCCCGCGACCGCTACAAGATCTTCATTCTCGACGAAGCCCACATGGTTACTCCTCAGGGCTTTAATGCCTTGCTGAAGATTGTTGAAGAACCACCTGCCCACGTGAAGTTTATTTTTGCCACCACCGAGCCAGACAAGGTGATTGCGACGATTCGTTCGCGCACCCACCACTACCCGTTCCGTCTCGTGCCACCGGCTCAGATGCTTGATTACCTCGAAGAGGTTTGTGTTGCAGAGAAGGTTGAGATTGCACCTGGCGTAATGCCTCTAGTGGTTCGTTCCGGTGGCGGTTCGGTTCGTGACTCGCTTTCGTTGCTTGACCAGTTGATTGCTGGCTCTGAGGGCCGAGTCGAATACGACCGTGCTGTTGCTCTTCTTGGTTACACGCCTGAGTCCTTGCTCGACGAGGCTATTGACGCACTAGCGATTCGTGATTCGGCTTCGGCTTTTGGGGTTGTTGACAAGGTAATTCAGTCTGGCCAGGATCCTCGCCAATTTGTTGAAGACGTCCTAGAGCGTTTGCGCGACATCATTCTTGTGGCATCGGTTGGCGCTGGTGCAAAGGCCGTGCTTCGCGGAGCTACCGACGAAATGATCGACAAAATGCAGTCGCAGGCTAGCAAGTTTGGTCAGGCCGAGCTCACGCATGCTGCGACCGAGGTCAACGCTTCGCTTAGCGCGATGTCTGGTGCGACCAGCCCGAAGCTTCACCTCGAGTTGATGGTTGCCAAGGTTTTGGTGCCGGGGGCCAACTCTTCCGAGATTGGTTCGCTTGCTCGAATCGAGCGTCTAGAGCGTCGGATCGGCATTGGCGAAGGTGCTTCGCCGGTTGGTTCCCCTGCTCCGGCAAAGGTTGTCGCTGCTGAACCCGTTTCTGCTTCTCCAGCGGTCGCCGTTGAGGCAGCTCCCGTTGCTGTTGGCTCGGTGACTCTCGCGCAGATGAAGGCCGCTTGGCCAGAGATTCTGCGCAAGGTAGAAACTAAGTCGATGGCGGCTTGGTTGGTTGCCTTTGGTTTGGATGTAGTCGATTTCGAAGTTGATGTTTTGACGGTTCGGTTCCCTTCGCAGTACGACCTCGAAAAGTTCAAGGCCGCCGAGGGTGCTCCCGATGTTTTGCGCACGGCAATCTTCGAAGAGTTCGGTGTGAACGTGAAGTTCAAGCCTTACTTGCAGGCGGTTGCGGAGGTCGTTGCTCCCGAGACCAAGGTGATCGACGTCGTTGCAGAGCCAGAAGTTGTTGTTGTTATCGAGCCCGAGGTTGAACCAGAGGTTGCCGAACCGGTGGATGACGGTCGCTACGGGGAGTCACTACTTCGCGAGATCCTTGACGCCAAGCCTTTGGATGACAAGTAATGTACGAGGGCGTAGTTCAAGAACTCATTGACGAACTCGGTCGCTTGCCTGGTGTGGGCCCGAAGTCGGCTCAGCGAATTGCTTTTTACCTTTTGCAAACCGAGGATGACCACGCCATCAAGCTGGCTCAGGTTTTGCTAGAGGTTAAGGAGCGAGTTCGCTTCTGCGAGGTTTGCGGCAACGTCTCTGAGGAAGATCGTTGCAATATCTGCCGCGACCCCAGGCGTTCACAGACCTCGATTTGCGTGGTCGAGGAGTCGAAGGACGTTCAGGCCATTGAGCGCACTCGTGAATTCAAGGGGCTTTATCACGTGCTCGGTGGGGCGATCAGCCCGATCGAGGGCATCGGCCCGGATCAGCTTCGGATCAAAGAACTAATGACCCGATTGGGCAACACCGAGATTCAAGAGGTGATTATCGCGACCGACCCAAACCTAGAGGGTGAGGCGACCGCTACCTACCTGACTCGCATGCTTTCGCCCCTCGGAATCATTGTTTCGCGTCTGGCGTCGGGTTTGCCGGTTGGCGGCGACCTCGAATACGCCGACGAAGTGACCCTCGGACGTGCTTTTGAGGGCAGACGAACCGTCTCCTAGTCGGTTAGACTTGAATTTCAGCGTCGAACCCCCACCTTTATTTGGCTAACCGGGAGTGTAACTTGGCTCTAATCGTGCAGAAATACGGCGGATCGTCGGTTGGCGATGCCGCCAAGATTAAGCACGTTGCTAATCGCGTAATTGAGACCCAAAAAGCCGGAAACCAGGTCGTCGTCGTGGTTTCTGCCATGGGTGACAGCACCGACGAACTTCTTGAATTGGCTCACCAGGTAGCAGAGAACCCATCACCTCGCGAACTCGACATGCTTTTGACCTCGGGTGAGCGCATTTCAATGGCCCTTTTGGCCCTCGCCATCAACTCTGCCGGGGCGTCTTCGCGTTCTTTCACCGGTTCTCAGGCCGGAATCATCACCGATGAGGTTCACGGCAACGCTCGAATCGCCGAGGTCACCCCGGATCGCATTCAGGAGGCTCTCGATTCGGGAGACATCGCAATCGTCGCCGGATTCCAGGGTTTCAACCGCGAAACACGCGACATCACCACTCTTGGCCGCGGCGGATCAGACACCACCGCGGTTGCGTTGGCTGCGGCATTGAATGCCGACGTCTGTGAGATTTACTCGGACGTCGACGGCGTCTATACGGCCGACCCGCGCCAGGTGCCGACCGCCAAAAAGTTGGACTACATCGACATCGAGTCGATGCTCGAATTGGCAGCCGCCGGCGCCAAGATTTTGCACATTCGCGCGGTCGAGTTTGCTCGCCGTCACAACGTAGATTTACGGGTTCGTTCGACGTTCAGCAACGACCCCGGCACCAGGGTTTATTCGGGCAAGCTAGGAGAAAACATGGAAGAGTCAGTCGTTTCGGGTGTTGCAACCGATAAGAGCCAATCGAAGATCACCGTCATCGGTATTCCCGACCTACCGGGTAAGGCGGCAGCCTTGTTCACCGCCGTTGCCGACGCCGGCGCAAATATCGACATGATTGTTCAGAACACCCCGACCGGTGTTGACATCGTCGACAAGGTTTCAGACATCTCGTTCACCCTGCCTCAGGGAGAGTGCGCAAAGGTTGAGGCTGCATTGGCTGCTGGTCAGTCGGAGCTTGGCTACCGCGAATTAGAGGTCGACCACGAGATCGGCAAGCTTTCGGTGGTTGGCGCTGGAATGCGCACCCACTCGGGCGTCTCGGCAACGCTGTTCAAGGCACTCGCCGATGCTGGCATCAACATCGAGATGATTTCGACCTCTGAGATTCGTATCTCTGTGGTTACCTCGCTTGGCGAGGTCGATGACGCGGCTCGGGCCGTGCACACCGCTTTTGGCCTTGACGGCGACGTCGAAGCGATCGTCTACGCCGGAACAGGACGCTAGGAGAAGCAATGAGCCGCAAACCTAACCTCGCCCTTGTTGGCGCTACCGGCGCCGTTGGCACCGAGATGATCGCAATCATCAATGCCCGTGAAAACATCTGGGGTGAAATTCGCCTCATTGCCAGTGCTCGTTCTGCCGGCAAGAAGATCAAGGTTCACGGCGAAGACCTCACCGTCGTCGCCCTGACCCCTGAGTCGTTCGACGGTATGGACATCGCAATGTTCGATGTTCCAGACGAGGTTTCTTCGGTCTGGGCTCCGATCGCTGCCGAGCGAGGCGCAATTGCCGTCGATAACTCAGGCGCTTTCAGAATGAACCCGGACGTGCCTCTAGTCGTGCCAGAGGTAAACCCGGGCGAGGCAAAGAACCGCCCGCTTGGCATTATCTCGAACCCCAACTGCACCACGCTGACCATGATGGCGGCTATAGGTGCACTGCACGCGAAGTGGAACTTGAAGGAGCTTGTGGTTTCTTCGTACCAAGCCGTTTCGGGTGCCGGCGCTGCTGGCATCGATCGCCTCGCCGATGAACTTGCCGTTGTCGGTGGGCAGAAACAGCTCGGGCTGGCCTCGGGCGACGTTGCCGCTGCGCTTGAAGCCGCGGGCGTTACCGCCGAAAGTTCTCCTTGGGCCTGGCCGATTGCGCTGAACGTGATTCCGTTCGCTGGTTCCTTGAAGGCAGGCGGGCACTCGAGTGAAGAGATGAAGGTTCGCGACGAGTCTCGCAAGATTCTTGGAATCGCAGATCTCAAGGTTGCCGCGTCCTGCGTGCGCGTCCCGGTTCAGGTCTCGCACTCGCTTACCGTGCACGCGACCTTTGCAAACCCGTTGACCGCCGATGAGGTGCGAGCAGTACTTGAGGCTCAACCAACCATCGAGGTTCTCGATGACCCTGCCAACGGTGTCTATCCGACACCTAGCTTCGTGGCCGGCAAGGACTCGACCTTCGTGGGGCGCATTCGCCAGTCGCTCGATTTCCCGAACAGCATCGAATTGTTCGTCGTAGGCGACAACCTGCGCAAGGGTGCCGCTTTGAATACCTACGAAATTGCCGAACTGCTCGCCGCCGAGTTTTAATTCGGCAAAACACTAGCAAACCTGCGTGTTTGCGGGGTGTCTCGCCTTTATCTTTGAGTTGTGCCGAGACTTCTAAGTTCACTTATAGCTTTGGGCGTTGCTCTTACCCTCGCCGGCTGTTCTTCGCCGACCCCGACCCCGACCGCGTCTTCCGACCCAACCCCTTCGGTGGCGGCTTCGCTGATTCCTACCGCACCGCCGTCCGACGTCGTAGACGTCGATTCGACACAATTTGCCGGTGAATTCGGTGACTACACCTTCAAGATCGGCGATGGGCCAGCTTGGTGCACGATCAACGTGAATCAACACAGTGCAATCTGTGAGCAATCCGAAGCGGACGCAAATTACGCACCGATTCCTGTCCCGACCACCTGCGACTACAGCTACGGTTACCAAGTTCAGCTTTTCTCTTCGGCACCGACCGATGGCACCAAGGTGGCCGACTTCCTATGCTCGGGCGGAGCCTACGCAGATGCGAACAGCGCTGGAACCCTAAAGTCGGGTGAGAGGGTCACCCTCGATGGCATCACCTGTTACACGGTTGGCACCGCTGCTCGTTGCGAGAACGCGGCGCTCAACTACATTGTCTTAGGCCCAGACGCCTGGGCTCTCGGTGGCTAGTTCTTAGGTAAAAGAGTTAGGACTCTGACCTCTGGTCGGCAAAATAGCCTCACCGGCGCAAAGATCGAGGTGCCAAGGCCCGCACAAACATTCAAAAACACGTAACCCTTTTCGGTTTCCCAACCGCTCAAGCCGCGAGCGTTCTTGGCCGGAAGGTCGCAGTTGGTGATGATCGCCCGCCCGCCAGGCAGGCAAACCTGACCACCGTGAGTGTGACCCGCAAAGATGATGTCGCTTGCGCCGAGCTCTTCGATGACCTTTAGATAAGGGGCGTGCGCGACGCCGATCAGCACGTCCACGTTTTTTGGTTCTTTGATCGAGCCGTAGTCGGCGAGTTGATCGTGCGGGTCATCCAGCCCGATGAACCCCAAACGTGTTCCCTTGACAGTTAGTTCGCCCGAGCGATTATTGAGGTTTAGCCAACCGCCCTCGAGTCCACTGGTGAAGGTTTCGGTGTCTATTCGATGTTGCTGCCCCGGGCTGGACGGCTTCGACAGATACGCGAAAGGGTTTTTAACAGTTGGTTCGTAGTAGTCGTTTGAACCGTTGACGAAGACGCCTGGAATCTTTATCAGGGGAGCGAGACATTCGAGAGTGGGTTTGATTGCGTCTCGATGCCCTAGGTTGTCGCCAGTGTCGATGACCAAATCAATCTTGAGTTCAGCGAGTTTTGAGATCCAACTCTGCTTGCGTTTCTGCCAAGGAGCGAGGTGAATGTCGCTGATATGTAAAACGCGAATCGGCCTTGATCCCTTTGGCAGAATCGCTACCGAATCGTATTTGACGGTGAATAAGTTGCGTTCTATCAAGGCGGCCCACACGAAAATCGCGGTGCCGACTCCGAGCAGAACCCACAGCCAGAGCATTTACGGCCCGGAGCTGATTATCAGAAGTATTGCGGTGTTGGTGGCGGTTAGGCTACCGACCGCGGGGGAGGTGCCGACGACGTTGCCGCGAGGAATCGTAGCGGAGTGCTGGAAGTATTGCCCCTGCGATGGCTGCGGTTGGCTAACCGCGGCGAATCCGAGAGTAGTCAGAGTGGCTGTGGCGGTTGCTGGGGTTTCGCCAACGACCCCTGCGCTTGGAATCCGAACCTTGCCACCTTTAGAAACGAAGATCTTCACGGTGGTTCCTCGAGGAATCACTTTGCCGGCCGCGGGTTTGGTGTAAGCAACCACTCCAATCGGAAGACCGGAGAGCACCGCCTGCACCTGGATCGAAGTATTCAAGCCGTTAATGCTCAGTTGCTGTGCTCCAGCGCTCGGCAACTGTGTCGAGATGTCTGGAACCGTGATCATCGTGGCATCGATCATGGTCTGAGGCGGGTTGTCCAGCGCGGTGGTCTTGTAAAGGGTATTTGCAACCTTCATGATGGTTCGCCAAATGTCGTGGCGCACCGTGTTTCCGGCCTTTTTGTTCAAGGTTATTTTGCCGAGGGTTACGGTGCCCGAGACGTTGCCGACCCAGGTGGCCGTTCCTACGGCACTTGAGAAACCGGTCATCCAGGTGTGAACGCCGGCGTCGGTGGTTCCGGTTTTACCGGCCAGCATCGTGCCGTCACCGGTGTTTGAGGCCCCAGCGGTACCGCCCGACATAACGGCTTTCATGGCATAGGTCATGCCGGCTGCGACCTCGGGGGTTACCGCTTCGGTGCAGTTCGGTTGCGGAACAGTCAGCTGTTCGTTGGTTTGACGAACCACGACCTTGTCGATTGCCAGCGGTGCGCAGTAGACGCCGTGGTTGGAGATTGCAGCAACCGCAGCCGCCATCGAGATCGGCGCAATCGTGTTGGTTCCGATGATTGAAGACGGAACCGACTCGAGCAAGGCTCCGTCGGCGCGGTGCACTCCAAATTTGAGAGCGGTGTCGCGAATGTCACAGAGATCCAACTTGGACGCCATGTATGCGAAAGCTGTGTTCTCGGAGATCGCGGTGGCGTGAACCACCGTGGTGTCCTCCGGTTCGTGCGTGATGTTTCTGGGAGCCCAGGTGCCAACGTTGCTGCCGCATCGCGAAGCAAAGTCGCTGGCGTTCCATTCCTTGACGCGTCCGTCGACGTGGTCCATCAGCTTGAAACCTTGGGTTAGCCACTGGGCGAGGGTGAAGAGCTTGTATGTCGAACCAACCTGGAATCCGGAGGAGCCGCCGTAAGCCTTGTCGGTCGAGTAATTGACCGAGGTGTGACCCTTTACGCCGCTCTGGGTTTGATCGTAGATCCGGTTTTGGGCCATGGCTAGAACTCGGCCAGTGCCTACCTCGATCGAAACGCTCGCCGAGCCTATGCCGTTCGGGTCAGACATTGGAACCCACTTCTTGGTGGCTGCGTCTGCCACCGTCTGAAGCTTGAGGTTCATGGTGGTGTAGATGTCTAGGCCACCGGTCTTGAGCTTCAGCTCGCGGTCGGCGAGGGTAGGTCCGAACTCGGGGCTGTTTCGAATCGTCCAGATCACGTAGTCACAGAAGAAGGCCGACTGCTGGTTGGCTTCGCAACCGGTCGGAACCTTGGTGATGTTTGTGGTCACTGGCGTAGCCTTGGCGGCGTCTGCCTCGGGCTGGCTGATGTAGCCCTTGTCTGCCATGTTTTGAATCACGTAGTTGCGGCGACCCTTGGCTCGGTCTAGGTTGGCGGCGCTGTCTGGCCGATAATTTTCTGGTGCCTTGAGCATTGCGGCGAGCATGGCGCCTTCAGGCAGGCTCAGCGTCTTTGCGGTTTTGCCGAAATAGAACTGCGAAGCGGCTTCGATACCGTTGATCTGGTGACCGAAAAACGAGAGGTTTGCGTAACCAGCGAAGATGTCCTCTTTGCTGGTGGTCTGCTCGAGTGAAAGTGCGTAGCGAATTTCGCGAATCTTTCGATCGGGAGTGTGCGCGCGGGCCGCGTCTATCGCCTTCTGGTCGCCGGCAATCGTCGCTGCCTGAATCAAAGAGTTTTTGACGTATTGCATGGTGATGGTCGAACCGCCCGGTCCGTTACCAGCCGTTGCGACGTTGGTTAGCGTCGCGCGCAGAAACGAGACCCAGTCAACGCCGTTGTGAGTGTAAAAGTTTGGGTCTTCTGTCGCTATAGCGGCATTTGTGAAGTTTGAGCTGATGTCGTTAAAACCGACCGAGATTCGGTTCTCCTCATAGAAACGGGCAACCTCTACGGGTTTGCCGTTTGAGTCCAGCGCGAAAAGTGTAGAAGCCTGCGAAGCGTTGACCGGCTTGATGTAAGGGGGGAGGTTGTCGAAGATGGTCACGCCGATGCCGGTTGCTAGCGTTCCGATGATGGCGATTGGGGCCACGAGGGCTACACCCAGCAAACCCACAATCGAACTTAGTCCCGTGAACTTTAGGATCTTCGATAGTGGGCCAGCGCCACTGTTTCTCTGACCAGACATAGACTCTAGGTTACCTGCTATCTCTGAGAGGATGCTGAAAATGACGAAGTGGGAGTACGCCACGGTTCCGCTGCTTTTGCACAAGGAAGCCATGATTTTGAACAGTTGGGGAATCGACGGCTGGGAACTTGTCTCGGTAAACACCAACGCCCAGGGCGGCATGCTCGCCATTTTCAAGCGAGAGCTGGCCTAAATGTCAAAAATTGAAGAGCGTCTCATTGAGCTAGGACACCCGCTACCCGAGGTGGCGAAACCGGTTGCCTCATACGTGGCCTCGGTGGTCAGCGGAAACCTCGTTTTCACCGCCGGTCAACTGCCCTTCACAGCGGGTCAACTGCCAGAAACCGGCAAGGTTGGCGGTAGCGTGAGCCCCGAAAACGCCCGAGACTATGCAAGAACGGCAGTGCTGAACGCGCTCGCCGCCGTAAAAATGGTGATCGGCGACCTCGACCGGGTAACCCGCGTGGTCAAGCTGGTCGGTTTTGTGGCTTCGGTGCCTGAATTTTCGGGTCAACCGGGCGTTATCAACGGCGCGTCCGAGTTCTTGGGTGAGGTTTTCGGTGACAAGGGCCAGCACGCGCGAAGCTCGGTTGGTGTAGCGGTTTTGCCGCTCGATTCACCTGTCGAAATCGAACTGATCGTCGAATTCGAGTAACTAGTCGTTAGCTCCGGCGGCTAACTTTGCGCTGATGCTGCTCATAACCGTGGTGTCGGCAAGGGTTGTCACATCGCCAATTGGTCGATCTTCGGCAACGTCGCGAAGCAGTCTTCGCATGATCTTTCCCGAGCGCGTTTTTGGCAGCTCGGCAACCACCATGATTTGACGCGGTTTCGCGATCGGGCCGATCTCTTTGGCAACGTGCTCGCGAAGCACCCGACTCACGTCGGCGTCAGAACCGGCAGCCTCGACCTGGTCTAGCCGCAAGATCACGAAGGCGACCACGGCCTGACCTGTCATTTCATCGTTCGCACCAACCACGGCGGCTTCGGCTACCCAGGGGTGAGAGACCAGTGCCGATTCGATTTCGGCGCTAGAGAGTCGGTGCCCAGAGACATTCATCACGTCGTCGACTCGACCGAGAATCCAGATGTCTCCATCGGCGTCTTTCTTAGCGCCATCGCCGGCGAAGTACTGACCGGGGAACCTGTCCCAGTAGGTTTCTTGGAATCGCTTTGGGTCACCCCAGATGCCACGAAGCATAGAGGGCCAAGGCTCTGCGATGGTCAGGTAGCCACTTTCTTCGTTCGCTAACTCCACGCCGTCTTCGCCGACAACTTTGGCGACGATGCCAGGAATCGCGACCTGCGCTGAGCCCGGCTTCGTTGTGGTGACTCCGGGTAGCGGCGAAATCATGATTGCTCCTGTTTCGGTCTGCCACCAGGTGTCCACGATCGGTGCGCGGTTCCCGCCAATGACCTCGCTGTACCACAGCCATGCCTCGGGGTTGATTGGTTCGCCAACCGAACCTAGGACGCGAATAGAGGAGAGATCGAACTTGTCTGGAATCGAGCGCCCAAGCTTCATGAATGACCGAATCGCGGTCGGTGCGGTGTAGAGAATGCTCACCCTGTATTTCTCGATGATCTCCCACCAGCGCCCTTGATGCGGGGCGTCCGGGGTTCCCTCGTAAATCACCTGTGTTACGCCATTAGCCAGCGGGCCGTAGGCGACGTAAGAGTGACCCGTGATCCAGCCGACATCAGCAGTGCACCAGTAAACATCGCTCTCTGAGCGTAGGTCGAAGACGTTGCGGTGAGTGTAAGCAGCTTGGGTGAGGTAGCCGCCCGATGTGTGCAGGATCCCCTTCGGCTTGCCCGTGGTGCCTGAGGTGTAAAGGATGAATAGCGGGTTTTCGGCGGGGAAGGCATGGGCCTCATGCTCCGCGTCGGCGGCAGCCATGGCTTCGCTCCACCAGATGTCTTTAGCCGTCCAGTTGACTTCGCCGCCGGTGCGCTTCACCACCAAGACGTTTTCAACGCTCGGGCAGGCGTTCTCTCCGAGCGCGTCGTCGACAGCGGGCTTCAGTGCGCTGGCTTTGCCTCTGCGGAATCCGCCATCTGCAGTGATCACGAGCTTTGCATCTGCATCATGGATACGCGTGGCCAGCGATTCGGCCGAGAAGCCTCCGAAGATTACCGAGTGAATCGCACCGATTCTTGCAACGGCCAGCATGGCAATGACGGCTTCTGGGATCATCGGCAGGTAGATCGCCACGCGGTCGCCTCGCTCGATGCCAAGGCTGGTTAAAACATTCGCGGCGCGTTTGACCTCGGCGGTGAGTTCGGCGTAGCTGTAAGACCTTGAGTCTCCAGGCTCACCCTCGAAGTGCAGCGCGATGCGCTCGCCGTTGCCCGCCAAAACGTGGCGGTCGAGACAGTTGTAAGCAACGTTGAGTTCGCCATCTTCAAACCAAGTGGCAACCGGGGCAGCAGACCAATCGAGGGTCTTGGTGAACGGTTTGTGCCAGTGCAGCTGATTTGCCTGTTCTGCCCAGAAACCCATGCGATCTTTTTTGGCTTTGCTGTAGAGATCTGACTTGGTCTCTCGAGCCAAGTATTCGAATGAATCAGACAACTTCGCCCCTCAAGTTTTGATGTTTTGGCAATCAAAACATAAAACTTCCTGCGAATGTGTGAATAACCAGAAAATTGCAAATACTTGCCTTTAGAATTATCTAGATGGCTTCGCGCCATCCTGCGGTACCGATTCCCCCAATAGGTACCGCCCGTCGGCAGGCTCTCCCCCCGAGCGTGCCGACACTCCTTTAAGTAGGGTTATCCACACATTTCAGGCCATTAAGCGCTTTTTGGCTGAAGGTGGCAATTCTTGGTTCATGCAACTCGAAGACCTGATGACTCAAGAAGGGCTGACCGATCTGGTCATCAACGGTTCGGCGGGTTTTGCCCTGATTGATGGCACCTGGCAACCGGTAACCCACGGTCTCGAACTGGACGAGGTGGCCAAGCTGGCTATCGAACTATGTGATCGCGGTGGGCGCCACCTCGATCTGGCGAACCCGTTTGCCGATGTCTCGGTCGATGGGTTTCGCGTCCACGCAGTTTTACCTGCCGGGGTTTCGACAAAGCCACTCATCTCGATTCGCAAACACACCGCCCGGGTATTCGCGGTTTCAGAGGAGTTGCAAGAAGTTGTCACCAGCCGAAAGAACTTCTTGGTGAGCGGTGCAACCGGCGCTGGCAAGACCACGTTGCTGAGATCGATGTTGGCGAGGCTGGGTGAGCGCGTGATCACAATCGAGGACGTCTCCGAGCTGGCCTTCGAACCACCAAACTTCGTGTCGTTGGTCGCTCGCCAAGCCAACGTCGAAGGTAGAGGAGAGTTCGGTGTCGAGCGGCTGTTTCGCGAGGCCCTGCGAATGCGCCCAGACCGCCTGGTTCTCGGTGAAGTTCGCGGGGCCGAGTTCGGCCTCATGCTCCAAGCGCTCAACACCGGGCATGCGGGTTCGGCGGCAACCCTGCACGCAAACTCCCTTGCGGCGGTTCCCGAGCGGTTGATCGGTCTTGGGCTTATTGCTGGATTGGCGCCAGAAACTACCAGTGCGTTGGCAAAGACAGCTATCGACGTCGTGATTCACCTTCAAGGCCGCAACGTTCAAGTCGCGAGGCTACGTGAGCTCTTTGACTGACACAGCAACTATCGCTGCGGCCCTTCGCGCGGGAATGAGCATTGCCGACGCCAGACGTCGATATCAACCAAACGAATTTGCCCTCCGAGCCTTAGCGCTCTGTGAACGACTTGGGTCTGCCCCAGCCGAAAACCTGGAGCGACTAGCGCAGGTCGAGGTGGCTCAAGCCAAGGCAGTGGCAGAACTGGAGGTTGCGGCCAGCGGCCCCAGGGCTTCGGCTCGGCTGGTTACCCTGTTGCCGGTCTTAGTGCTCTTGGGCGCTCAACTTCTGGGCATGCGAGTGCTAAATGCAGTAAACATTTTTACTTTCGGGTCAATTCTGTTCGGAGTCTTGTTACTTCTTGGCGGTCGACGCTGGAGCAGCAGAATCCTTGAAGGAGCCAAACCCAAGACTCTCGATCCAGGCGCGGCACTCGACGCCTTCGCGGCCGCCATGAATGCTGGTCTGCCCCAAAGGGTCGCGGTAGAAGAAGTCGAGTCTCTTTTCGGCTCTCAGCCTGAAGTCGCTCGCCTCATTAACGCTTCTGCAGAGACGGGCCTCGCCGTCTCCAAGCTGGCTCGAGCCGAGGCAGACAGGCAACGCCTTACCTGGCGCATCGAAAGCGAAAGAAAAATCCACGAAGCGGGTGTTCGCCTTATGTGGCCGCTCGGTTTAGCCGTTTTACCAGCATTTGTACTCATCGCAGTGGTTCCTTTGGCCGCCGCGATGTTGAGGGGCAACTGAAACGAAAACACCCATATAGAAGGAGAAAAAAATGTTCAAATCCGAACGAGGCTCGGCAACCGCCGAATACGCGATCGCAACCATGGCCGCCGTTGGTTTTGCCGGGCTGCTCGTAGTGATCATGAGAAGTGAAGAAGTGAAACAGATGTTGCTCGGGCTGGTCAAAAGTGCGCTCACTTTTACGAACCCAAACGGGTAGCGTAACCGCCGAACTGGCGGTGGTCTTGCCCTCGGTGCTCCTCGTCGGCGCTGCTCTAATCGGCGGGCTGGTAATGGCGACCCAAAAGGTTCAGGCTTCCTTCGCCGCTGGCTCACTGGCTCGAGCGCTGGCTAGGGGTGAGTCAATCGATAACCTTCAAAAACAGCTCGGGGTCACCACTCGCATTGAACACCTCGACGACTTCATTTGCGTCCATGCCATCGCTGCAACTGAGCCAATTGAGATTGAAGAGAAGTCTTGCGCCAGAAAACTCGGGCTCTGAGCGAAAGCGGTTCAGGAACCGTTCTCGCGCTCGGGCTAATGGCCATGTTGGTGAGCCTGTTCGCAGTTCTACAACTACCTGTTCGCGATCTCGTCACTCAATCGCGGGCTCAGGTGGCCGCCGATCAGGGAGCCGTATCAGCAGCCGATTCACTGCGCGGATTGACTACGGGAATACCTTGCCAGGTCGCGGAGTTGGTGGTGGCTCACAACAAGTTCACAATAGACAGTTGCCGTGTTGTCGGAAATAGCGTGTACGTTAGTGTCCGAATAAACCCGTTTATAGTTGCTGAGGCACGTGCCGGCATTTAGAAGAATTTCTAGGAGAACCATTTGGCTAACAAACTCGTAATCGTTGAGTCGCCCGCAAAGGCGAAAACGATCTCGAAATACCTTGGCAGCGACTACACAGTCCTTGCCTCGGTTGGTCACATTCGCGAGCTAGTCGAGCCTCGTGACCTGCCAAAGGAACTCAAAAAAGGCCCGTTCGGTAA
>WLPL01000030.1 GCA_009698805.1 Actinomycetota bacterium
GGGCGACCTCTTCGGTGACCTCTTCGAGGATGACCCGATTCAGATCGTTGTACCGAACCTGGACGAATGGAACTCGAAGACCAAGCTGAATTACGAGCGCGAAATGCTCGGGCTCTATGTCAGCGATCACCCACTGAGTGGCCGCGAATCACAGCTTGCCTCCAACTCTGACTTCTCGATCGGGACCTTCCTGACTAAGGAGAAGACCGAAATCAAGGATGGCGAGACGGTGACTCTGGCAGGTCTAATTACCGGCGTGCAAAACCGAGTTGGTAAAAACTCCGGCAAGCCTTACTCACTGGTAACCATCGAGGACTTCGACGGGGAGCTCCAGTTCATGCTCAGCGGGAAGTCTCTCACCGAAGTTGGGTCGACCCTGGCCAATGACTTGGTGGTTAGCGTGCGCGGGCGCGTGAGCGAGCGCGACGACGGCAGAACCATCAATCTATATTCGCTGGCCGTGCTCGAAAATACGACGGAATTTGACTCGCCGATCTTGAAACTCCGCATCGATGAGCAAGAAGCAACGAGGGGAGTGGTGCAGGCTTTGAACGGCATTCTCGCCGCCCACCTTGGCGCCAGCGAAGTGATCATCTACCTGACCGGAAGCGCCAAGCCCAAGCCATACGCTTTGCCGACCAGAGTGAAGGTCTCAAACGAACTGTTTTCCGAGATCAAACATCTGCTTGGCATGAACTGCATCATGACAGAGCAGGCGATTACCGATTCGCTAGTCGAGGACCTCACCGACACCGACGAAATTGCGCTGGTGGTAGAGCAGTCCACCCTTCTCGACGCCGAGTAGCGCTTCGAGGACGTCGACAATTACCACGGCGTTTGACTCGACATCGTGGATGTCGCGAATTTTTCCGATCAAAACCGAGCTGGCCGCTTCGAAGACCGGTAGCCCGAAGGGTCCCGGGTTCCAGTCCTGATCGGTGAACCTAGCCACTTTTGGGCCAGCCAATTTGCGGGCCAAATCTACGTCCTCTGCCCCCAAAGTGTGGATTGCCACGTGACCGCGAAGGCTCACAGCCGGCCAAGAAGACGCACCCTGAGACACGTTGAAGGTAAATAGCGGGGGAGTGGCACCCAGTGAGGTTACGGATGTGGCCGTGAAGCCAACCGGGTTTTTGTGCTCGTCGAGCAAGGTAACGATAACGACTCCGGAGGCGTGACCTCTGAAGGTTGCCTTAAGGGCTTCGGTTGGATTGCTCTCGAGCGAAAAGTTTGTCATAACCACAAGTTTAGAATTGGTTAGCAGTGGAAGGTTACAGATGCGCAGATTAGACCTCAGGGGTCGCAAGCTTTCGGTGAAAGACGTCACCGAACTGCTCCCGCGCGCTGTAAACGACATCGAGACTTCGCTAAAGTCGGTGCTCCCGATCATCGATCAGGTTAGAGATCTAGGCGAGTCGGCCTTGGTAGAGCTAGCCCAGAGATTCGACGAGATCGACCCCAGGCCCATTCGGGTGGGTCAAGAGGAGCTTGACCGAGCTCTAGCCGAACTCGCGGCTCCCTTGCGCGAGGCAATCGAAACCGCAATCACCAGGGTGCGTCTGGTTGCCGAGACAAACATGCCAAAAGATACTTCGGTGACACTTGGCACAGGGGCGATGGTGCAACAGCGCTGGTCGCCCGTTGATTCGGTCGGACTTTACGTGCCAGGCGGCAAAGCGGTTTACCCCTCAAGTGTCATCATGAACGTTGTTCCGGCGCAGGTCGCGGGCGTCAAGCGCCTCGCGGTGGTCACTCCGGGTCAAAAGGCCTTCGCTGGCCGCCCACACCCAACCGTCTTGGCAACGGCAGCGTTGCTTGGCGTCACAGAGGTTTACGCGATTGGTGGGCCGGCCGCGATCGCGGCCCTGGCCTACGGAGTGGACTCAATTGGCCTGGAACCCGTCGTGCTGGTGACCGGACCCGGAAACAACTTGGTCACCGCTGCCAAACGAGCACTTCGCGGCGTGATCGGAATCGACTCGGAGGCCGGCGCTACCGAAATCATGGTTATTGCCGATGCTGGCGCTAATCCAAAGTTCGTCGCTGCCGATCTAATCAGTCAGGCCGAACACGATGAGTCGGCAGCCAGCATTCTGGTGACCGATTCCGAAGAACTCTTGGAGAGCGTCGCCGAGGAGCTTTCTCAATTGCTCCCACGCGCTCACCACCTGCCACGTATCGAGACAGCGTTCGATGGGCAACAGTCGGCTCTTGTCTTGGTCGATGACCTCGCACAGGCAACCCTTGTTGCAAACGCCTACGCGAGTGAGCACCTGGAAATTCAGGTCGAAGACCCGAAAGCGCTGGCCGCCGAAATCAGCAATGCTGGTGCGATTTTCCTGGGTCCTTTTGCTCCGGTCAGCCTCGGTGACTACATGGCCGGTTCGAATCACGTCTTGCCGACGTCCCAGCAGGCTAAATTTGGCTCCGGACTGGGCGTCCACAGCTTTCTAAGGGCCGTTCAGGTGATCGATTATTCGGAACCAGCCCTCGCCGAAATCGCCGAGCGAATCAGGCTATTCGCCGATGAAGAAGGCCTGCCCTCGCACGGTGACGCGGTGCAAATTAGGGTCGCGACACGCCGACACGCCGAATAAATGGCAAATTTGCAATAAAACCCCCTAAACCACAAGATATAGGGACTACATAACAAAAAAAGCCCACATGTAGGGTAATTTTGTTGTGTAGTCGCGAGCGAAAGGGGTCCAAAATGCACTGTCCATTCTGTAAACACCCTGACTCTCGCGTGACCGATTCGAGAACCTCCGACGACGGATCATCGATCCGAAGAAGGCGCCAGTGCCCCGAATGCGGCATGCGTTTCAGCACCGCTGAGACCGCATCGCTCACCGTGGTAAAGCGAAGTGGAGTTATCGAGCCATTTAGCCGAAGCAAAATCGTAAATGGTGTGCGAAAGGCCTGCCAGGGCAGACCGGTTGAAGAAGCCGATCTAGCACTGCTTGCTCAGACCGTGGAAAACACGGTCCGCGCCACTGGAGCGTCGCAGATTGAGGCAAACGAAATCGGTTTAGCAATACTAGAACCGCTTCGAAAGCTGGACGAAGTCGCATTCATGCGCTTCGCCAGCGTCTATCAGGGTTGGGAATCCCTGGATGACTTCGAGGCGGCAATTAATGTCTTGAGAGCAAGCAACGAAGCAACAGCAAATCTTTAGAAAGTAACCAAGAAAGGCAACAAAAATGACCGATACGTCAACGTTTACCCAGCACAACACCGGAAACGGCGCTGGGCTAACCATCGATCGCATCTACACGACCCCTGGAGTGCACCCCTATGACCTAGTCAACTGGGATCACCGTGACGTAGTTCAGACCAACTGGAAGACGGGCGAGGTCATCTTTGAGCAGCGCGGTGTAGAGTTCCCAGAGTTCTGGAGCATCAATGCCTCGACCATCGTCACCACCAAGTACTTCCGTGGCGCCGTTGGCACCTCTGAGCGCGAGTCAAGCCTCCGCCAGCTAATCGACCGGGTTGCCCTCACCTACACCCAGGCCGGCCGCGACCACGGTTACTTCGCGACCGAAGACGATGCCACCATCTTCGAGCACGAGCTCACCCACATGCTGCTCAACCAGGTATTCGCGTTCAACTCGCCAGTCTGGTTCAACGTCGGAACCAAGAGCCCGCAGCAGGTATCTGCCTGCTTTATCCTCTCGGTCGATGACTCGATGGACTCGATTCTCAACTGGTACCGCGAAGAAGGGCTGATCTTCAAGGGCGGCTCAGGCGCAGGTTTGAACCTCTCACGCATTCGTTCGTCGAAGGAGCTCCTGAAGAACTCGGGCGGCTCGGCTTCTGGCCCAGTCTCGTTCATGCGCGGTGCAGACGCCTCGGCCGGAACCATCAAGTCTGGTGGCGCAACCCGTCGCGCAGCCAAGATGGTTGTGCTCGACATCGATCACCCAGACATCGAAGAATTCATTGAGACCAAGGCCAGCGAAGAGAAGAAGATTCGTGTTCTTCGCGACGCCGGTTTCGACATGGAGCTCGGTGGCAAGGACATCAACTCGGTTCAGTACCAGAACGCCAACAACTCGGTTCGTGTGAACAAGGAGTTCATGGAGGCTTACGAGAACGGTGGCAAGTTCGGTCTTCGCGCCCGCACCACCGGTGAAGTCATCGAAGAAGTGGACGCCCGTGAACTGTTCCGCAAGGTTTCTGTAGCGGCCTGGGAATGTGCCGACCCCGGCATCCAGTACGACGACATCATCAACGACTGGCACACCTCACCTGAGGCCGGACGCATCACCGGTTCGAACCCTTGCTCGGAATACATGCACCTCGACAACTCGTCGTGCAACCTTGCCAGCTTGAACCTACTCAAGTTCCTGAACCCAGACGGCTCGTTTGATTCCGAGAAGTTCTCGCGTGCCAACGAACTCATTTTCACCGCGATGGACATCTCGATCTGCTTCGCCGACTTCCCAACCGAGAAGATTGGCGAGACCACTCGCAACTTCCGCCAACTGGGCATCGGTTACGCAAACCTCGGTGCGCTACTAATGGCAATCGGTGTTCCTTACGACAGCCGCGAAGGTTTCGCTCTGGCCGGAAGCATCACCTCGCTGATGACCGCCGCTTCATACCGTCGCTCGGCAGAACTAGCCGGAGTCGTTGGCCCTTACAACGGCTACGCAGCTAACAAGGCCGGTCACGACCGAGTCATGGCAATGCACGAGGCAGCCAACGCGGTAGTTGTTCCGGTTAGCCAGATTGACGCCGAAGTTCACGCGGCAGCAACCCGCGAGTGGGCAATGAACACCGAGATTGGTTCACGCAACGGCTGGCGTAACTCGCAGGCTTCGCTGCTTGCACCGACCGGAACCATCGGCTTCATGATGGACTGCGACACCACGGGTATCGAACCTGACTTCTCGTTGGTGAAGTACAAGAAGCTCTCAACCGGTGGTTCGATGCAGATCGTCAACCAGACGATTCCGTTCGCACTGCACCGCCTTGGCTACTCGCAGGAGACCATCGAGGCAATCGTCGAGCACATCAGCCAGCATGGTCACGTTGTCGACGCTCCAGGTCTAAAGCAGGAGCACTACGCGATCTTCGACACCGCCGTTGGAATCCGTGCGATCGAGCCAATGGGTCACGTTCGCATGATGGCTGCCGTACAGCCGTTCCTTTCGGGCGCAATCTCGAAGACCGTGAACATGCCTGAAACAGCGACCGTAGAAGAGATCGAAGATGTCTACTACCGTGGTTGGAAGCTTGGCCTCAAGGCCCTTGCTATCTACCGCGACAACTGCAAGGTTGGCCAGCCGCTAAGCGACGGAAAAGCCAAGGTTGCCGACAAGGCAGTCGTTGCCGCGGAGCCTACTTCGCTATCGAACCCGGTTCGCAAGCGCCTTCCTAAGTCGCGTGCGTCTTCGACCACCTCGTTCACCGTCGGTGGCGCTGAGGGATACATGACCGCCAGCAGCTACCCAGACGGTCAGCTCGGCGAGGTATTCCTAAAGCTCGGCAAGCAGGGTTCGACCCTGGCCGGTGTGATGGACGCCTTCTCGATCGCCATCTCGATCGGTCTGCAGTACGGTGTTCCACTAGAGACCTACGTCAAGAAGTTCACCAACGTGAACTTTGAGCCTGCCGGTCTAACCGACGATGCCGACATCCGTATGGCGAAGTCACTCATGGACTACATCTTCCGTCGTTTGGCTCTCGACTACCTAGCGTTCGAGACCCGCGCCGCTCTGGGAATCCACAGCGCCTCGGAGCGTTCGGCAGCGTTGGACGCAGCTGGCGGTTACCCACCGGTTGTCGAGATCGCTTCGACCCCGGTTGTTGAGGAAGCAGTTGCAGAAGTTGAGGCAATCGTTGAGGTTTCGGCTCCGGTCGAGGTAACCCTAACCGTTGAGCCAAAGCGCGAGGTTCACTCCTCGGCCGAGCTCTTCGACCTGCTCCAGGGCAAAGAGTCCGACGCTCCACTGTGCTTCAGCTGTGGAATCAAAATGCGCCCTTCCGGCTCATGCCACGTCTGCGAAGGCTGTGGATCAACCAGCGGTTGCAGCTAAAGATTAAAGCAACGAAAGAGCCGGTCCCCTCTGGGTGTCGGCTCTTTCGTTTTAACCCTTTCGGGTAGCCTAGAACCGTGTTTTACTCCCTCATTCTTCGCGTTTTCTTCGTTCGGTTTAAGCCCGAGACGATTCATCACGCGGTGGTTGCCGGTATTCGTTTTGCCCGCGCAATTGGCTTGACCAGCTTGGTGCGTATACGTCCGATTAAAACCGAGACCATCGAGGCTTTCGGGCTTAAGTTCAAAGGGCCTTTCGGTCTTGCCGCCGGTTTTGATAAGAACGCCCTGGCAATCAGAGCATTGGGCGACCTTGGCTTTTCTCACGTCGAAATCGGTACGGTCACAGCACTAGCCCAGCCTGGTAACCCAAAGCCTCGGCTGTTTAGGCTGCTCGCCGACCGAGCCTTGGTCAACCGAATGGGCTTCAACAACGACGGAGCGGCTGCGATCGCCGAGCGCCTAACGAAGCTTCGAGCCAAAAACCCCAAAAACTTGCCCATCATCGGCATCAACATCGGCAAGAGCAAGGCGACCCCGGTCGCAGAGGCCGCCGAAGACTACCGATTCAGTGCCAAATTGCTCGCTCCGCTGGCCGATTACCTGGCGGTAAACGTTTCGTCGCCAAATACGCCGGGGCTTCGCTCCCTTCAGTCGGTAGAGGCCCTAGAACCGATTCTGAGGGCGGTTCTAGCCGAATCTAGTTCCAAGCCCGTTTTGGTCAAAATTGCCCCTGATTTGGCCGATGAAGACGTCATTGCCGTCGCAGATTTAGCAATTCGCTTGAAGCTCGCCGGAATCATCGCCACCAACACCACGATTTCACGCGCGAACCTCAAAACTCCAGCTGGGGCAATAGAAAAAGCCGGCGATGGTGGGCTTTCTGGAGCGCCACTCAAGGCCAGATCTCTCGAGGTACTCAAGTTGCTGAAGGGTCATGTCGGCGACAGGCTCGCAATCATCGCCGTTGGGGGAGTGGAGACCCCAGAGGACTCCCAAGAACGAATGAAAGCCGGCGCAGCCCTGGTTCAGGGCTACACCGGCTTCATCTACATCGGCCCATTCTGGGCCAGGCGAATCAACCGCGCGAAGGCTTAGACCAAGCGCGTTTCTGGCGCGGTGGTTAGCGCCGGGTCGGTTTCTGCAATCGGCAGGGTAATCTCGTCGATTTTTGCCATCACGTCGGCCGAAAGCTTGACTCCGGCGGCGGCGATGTTCGAGGCAATCTGATCCGGGCGGCTGGCGCCAACGATTGCCGATGCGACGTTCTTGTTCTGAAGCACCCAAGCGAGGGCAAGCTGAGCCATCGTGAGACCGAGGTCATCGGCGATAGGCTTCAGCAGCTGAACTCGGGTAAGAACCTCATCGTTTAGCTTTTCGCGAATGAACCGACCGGCTGCCTCATCGGCTGCGCGGGAATCGGCTGGCACAGGCTGGCCAGGAAGGTACTTGCCGGTCAGGATTCCCTGAGCCATCGGAGACCAAACGATCTGCGAGACGCCAAGTTCTTCTGACTTTGGAATGACCTTCTTTTCGATGACGCGCCAGAGCATCGAGTACTGCGGTTGGCTCGAAATCAGCTGGAAACCGAGTTCTTTTGAAAGCTTGTGTCCGGCTTCGATCTGTTCTGCACTCCACTCGGAAACACCGATGTATAGAGCCTTGCCTGCGCGCACGATGTCGGCAAATGCCTGCATGGTTTCTTCGAGCGGAGTCTCTACGTCGTAGCGGTGAGCCTGGTAAAGATCGACGTAGTCGAGGTTGAGGCGCTTTAGCGAGCCGTTGATCGACTCCATGATGTGCTTGCGCGAAAGACCTGTGTCGTTCGGCATTTTCTCTGCAACCGGCCAGTAAACCTTGGTGAAGACTTCGATGCCTTCGCGACGCTGGCCTGCGAGTGCCTTGCCAAGTACCGTTTCGGCAGCCTGATTGGCATAGACGTCCGCGGTGTCAAATGAGGTGATTCCTCCGTCTAGGGCTGCGTGAACGGTGGCAATCGCCGCCGAGTCGTCAACCTGCATGGCGTGAGTCAACCAGTTGCCGTAGGTGAGTTCAGAGATTTTGAAACCGGAGTTGCCGAGGTAGCGGTATTCCATTATTTTTTGCCGATCATTTCTTTGGTTAGGGCTTCCACATGATTGTGTAAGTTTTGAACCCAGTTTTCTTGCTCTGGTTTCATCAGGACACTTCGCATGATTCGCGCTTTATCGGCGTCCGGATTCAAATTAAATCCTCGCACGCTCAGCGCTTCGGTATTCACCACGTAGGTGGCCAGGTGAATCTGTTCCTTCCGCTCCACGTCAGTCGAGCGAACGAACAACTCGTGACTCAGGTAGTCGAGTTCGGTCATCGACTCGGCTCTCGGGAGGTAGGCAATAATGTCGAGTTCCGGCTTCTGATAAGGGGCTAGCACATCTGAGGTTTCAAGCAGCTCGTGCCACTTCACTGCGGCATTGCGGCCGGCGAGTAAGACCTGGCCTAGACCCTGTTCGGTTAGTGGGAACACCTTGAGGGTCGCCCAAAGTGCTGCGGCTGAGGCCCCGGCTCTCGAACACTCGAGTTGGATTTCGCCGAAGTGCAGTTCGTCGCTCGCGAAGTAGGTGTATGGCGAGTCGTGCTTGTAGAACCTGCCCACGGTGATGTCGCTAAAGAACACAGCTCCGCAGCCATAGGGTTGCAAACCGTGTTTATGCGGGTCAACCACGACCGAGTCGCTCTGCGAGATTGCCGCGTAGTGCCTCGCACCTTCTGGGTCTAGCTGGTTTTCGATGAGCTTGAAAAATCCGCCGTAGGCGGTGTCCACGTGGACGCGCGCACCATATTTTCGGGCGAGTGGAATGATGTCAGCAAGCGGATCGATCGCCCCAAGCCCAGTTGTGCCAAGAGTTGCCACAACGGTTCCGATGGTGCCTCTGCGGAGCTCCTCTTCGAGGTGGTTGAGGTCCATTCGGCCAAGAGAATCGGTGCGAATTCCAATTGATTCGATATTCAGCACCTCGCTCATGCGCGAGTGCGTGTAGTGCGAATCCTTGCTGTGCGCGATGCCCTTGCCGGGGTTGATTTCGCGTCCGATCCAGAGCGCTTCAAGATTCGCGGTGGTGCCGCTCCAAGTCAGGTGACCGAGGAACGCTTCCGGGTAACCAAACATTTTTGCCATGTCACGCAGTACTTCGCGTTCCATGATTGTGGTCGCCGGCCCGCCGTCAATCGAGTGGTTGTTTGGGTTAATGATCATCGTCGCGAGGTAGGCAGCGATTGCCACGGGGTGCGGCGGCTTCAGCATTTGCCCGGCGTAGTGCGGGTGGAAGAAAGGGAAATTGTTGTCGAGACGTTCGGTTAGCTCGGCTAAGACCGACTGAACCTTGCCAAGGTCGGCCTGCAGAGAATTGTGAACATCAAAGCCCCCGTAGGTGTCTTTGAGCTCGTTCACCGCACCAACCACCTGAGGAATCAGGTCGGTTAGTTTTATTTCTTGTGCCAAAGTTGACTCCTTTGTGAACTTTCGGCGGGTGTTATTACTTTGTCGCGCTACCGCGCTTTACCTGTGGTTTCGGGAGGCGCATAGGGCGCATCTGGAACCCGCGGCTGGCCGCGTACCAACCGACACCGCGCTCGAGGTTTCCGTACTTCTTTTCGATTTCAGACTTCGTCTTGCGAATAATCAGAGTCGAATCGATCACGATTGCAAACAGGATCGCCCAGAGCACGAAAATGCCGGCAACCTCGACGGCAATGTTCTGGATCGTATTTGTGATGATTACCAAAAATAGGGCAGGAATCAGGACTTCTCCAAAGGTGAAGCGGCGTCCGTCTACGATGTCGCGAGCCATCCGGCGCTGCGGGCCCTTGTCGCGTGGGCCGAGGTAGCGCTCTTCGCCCGCCATCATCCCAGCGCGAGCTTTGGCTCGGTTCTCAGCGATTTTGGACTTGTCTGCCTTGCGAGCCTCGGGAGATTTTTGGCCGACGATCGGTTTTAGATTGGCAGCCTCGCGCTCCTTACGGGTTGGGGTTGCGTGGCCTTTGCCTGCTGGCTTCTTTGAGTCGGTCATTTATGTCCTAAAGATTCGAGAGTTCTATTCCTAAGATTACTCTCATGAACAACTTCCCGAGCGTCGATGCAATCCAATCCGATTTAGTGACCCAGGTCCGAGATGTGGTCGGTGACGACTTCGCACGTCGTGTCGGCGATCTCGGTCGTCTGGTCAAAATTCAAGGCATCGCCTGGGAGGCCTTCGACGCCGCAAATCTTGAAACCTCGGCCGAAGCTGTGGCCCAACTGCTTCGCGAGACCGGGGTGTTCGAACTCGTCGAAATCAGGCGTGCTGAGGCCGACGGTAAGCCGGGTTCACCCGCTGTGGTCGCCCGACGTGCGGCAAAAAACGGCAAACCGACCTTTCTGCTCTACGCGCACCACGACGTTCAGCCACCGGGAAACTTGGATGACTGGGAAACCCCACCATTCGAGCCGACGCTGAAAAACGGCAGAATCTACGCGAGGGGAGCGGCCGATGACAAGGCGGGCATCGTGGTTCACCTCACTGCCATTGAAACGCTTCGAAAACTAGCCGGCGACGACTTCGATCTCGGCATTTCAGTCTTCATCGAGGGTGAGGAAGAAGCCGGTTCGCGCACCTTCAGACCATTTCTAGACCAAAACCGCGACATCCTTGCGGCCGACGCGATCGTGGTAGCCGATTCCGGCAACTGGACGGCCGACATCCCGGCACTAACCACCACGCTCAGGGGAGTGGTTTCGCAGGTCTTCGAGGTATCAACCATCGACCACGCTCTGCACAGCGGAATGTACGGTGGTGCGGTGCCAGACGCCATGATGGCGATGACGCGACTGTTGACGACCCTTCACAACGAGGACGGTTCTGTTGCGGTGGATGGTCTGGTTAGCGGTAAGGCCATGGAGCTTCCTTACTCCGAAGCCGAACTTCGTCGGGATGCCGGCGCCGATGAACCGCTCGAGCTGATTGGCAACGGATCGATCCTCGATCGACTCTGGACTCAACCCGCGATCACCGTGATAGGTATCGACGGCCAGTCGGTTGCGCTGTCGTCTAACACCCTTCTACCTCGGGTCAAGGCGAAGATCTCGATGCGAATCGCTCCGGGTGACGACCCAGATCGGGCTTTGGCCGCACTGCGAGCTCACCTCGAGAAGCACGTACCCTTCAAAGCGAAACTCGTGTATCACGAGATTGAAACTGGCAAGCCATTCAAGGCAGACGCCGCGGGTTGGGCTCAGGCCCTTGCCGAAACTGCCCTTGAAGCCGCTTTCGGAAACAAGACGGCACACATCGGCATCGGTGGTTCGATCCCGTTTATTGCTGATCTAACCGAGGTCTTCCCGGACGCTCAGATCCTGGTCACCGGGGTGGAAGATGCCGACAGCCGCGCTCACAGCCCGAATGAGTCCTTGGAGGTCGAATCGTTCCGCAAGGCGATGGTTGCCGAAACACTTATGCTTCTGAAGGCGAATGACCTGACCAGGCAGGAGTAAACTTAGACCATGTCTGAAACTACTTTTGAAGGTATCAACCTCACCGATTCGGCAGTGAACAAGCTCAAGGTTCTTCTTGAAACCGAGCAAAGCGACCTCGAGATTCGTCTTCGCCTCTACGTCGAACCGGGCGGCTGCTCGGGTCTTCGCTATGACTTCTTCCCAGACGAAAAGCTGGAAGCCAACGACAAGGTATTCCCTTTCGACGGCGTTGAAGTAGTTGTCGACAACAAAAGCCTGCCCTACCTGGACGGCTCGACCCTCGATTGGGAAGACACGGTCATGCGTCAGCGCTTCGTGATCGACAACCCAAATGCCCAAGGCACCTGCGCTTGCGGCGATTCTTTCAACTAAAACCCTGAAAAGGGCCGTTTTGGGCGGCTTAAAAAACCGCTCGGGTTTAGACTTGTTCCGTAACGATTCGA
>WLPL01000031.1 GCA_009698805.1 Actinomycetota bacterium
CTACGCCGGCAGGTTCACTCTCGAGCAGGCCCTAGCGATCGCATCTGCTCGATGAGCGAAAACATCTACGCCGATTCAGCCGGCGTGCCCTGGGAGGGCCGTGAGTTCGAGCCCAACGCTTGGGCCGACGACGACGGCAAGTCGAACCCGAGACTACTAGAACTGATCAAGGCTCTTCACGAAGGGCATGCTCGTTCGGAATCGGTCGTCGACGAGCTTCGAAACACTCGAGTGCTGATTCCACTGCTAGCCGACCTGGGCGAGTCGGGGGTCGGACCTCACGGCCAAACCGTCGACAAATCTGCGGAGCTTTCAATTGTCACGGTCGAAACCCCAGACGCTCAGTCGGGTCTGCCGGTGTTCTCCTCGGTTGAGGCGATGCAACGCTGGAACCCGAAAGCCCGCCCGGTTCCAACGGCGGCGGTAAAAGCCGCACTCGCCGCTGCCGCCGAAGGCAACACTCGCATGATTCTCGACCCGATGGCCGAGAGCGAGTTCGTGCTTCGACGCCCGGCAATCACGGCTCTAGCTCAGGGGCTCAAATGGGTTTCGCCCGAGGAAGATGAGCGAGTGCTGACTGCCTTCGGCAAACTACTCGATAATCTTGAGCCGCTAATGGGCTGGGAGCTTTCGGCTGGCGATCCACTCTGCCTTCTGGCAAGCGCCGAAATTGAGCTGACACTCAAACTTCCAGAGGGTTTAGACCACGAAACCATCGACGCGCTATTGCAAAAAATAGCCAACTCGATGGCCGAGAGTTTTGAAATTGCCGAGTACGTCGACTCGATCAGGGTGAAGCTAGCAGCTGCCTAGTTAACCGGACCGGTGAACTTTTCTCCAGGCCCTTCGCCAGGGGCGTCCTTGATCGGCGATGCTTCGCGGAAAGCCAATTGAACTTCGCGCAGAGCGTTTCGTAGGATTCGAGCGTGCTGGTCACCCATGTAGGCGGCGGCCCCGGTGATCAAACCGGCGACCGCGTTGATCAGTTTGCGAGCCTCGTCGAGGTCGGCCTCGCGTCCGTTTTCGGCAAGTCCGCAGTGCACGGCGGCGACGTTTAGTAGCTCGATCGAGTAGCGGGCAACGATCTCAACCGCGGGTACATCGGCGAGGTCTGTGATCTGTTCATTTGTTTCTGACATTCGGGCTACTCCTTTTGAACCTTTTCTGCTAGGCTAGCCCATGGCTCCGAGGGTTCGCTCTCGGTCAGAAGTGGATTCATTTCCCACCCGCGTTAACCGCCTAAAAAGGTTTCCGGGTAAAGCTTTAGGAACTTTTCGTTTCTGTACGCTCGCCGAGCAAATGCTCGGAGTGTGTGGCCGTCCATGTCACCAAAGGAGCAACAGATCAGCGATCCCCGTATCAATGACCGCATCCGTGTGCCAGAGGTTCGCCTCGTAGGCCCGGCTGGCGAGCAAATCGGCGTAGTCAAAATTGAAGACGCCTTGCGAATGGCACAGGAGGCCGACCTAGACCTAGTCGAGGTAGCCCCAACGTCAAAACCACCTGTAGCAAAGCTCATGGACTTCGGAAAGTTCAAGTACGAGGCAGCTCAGAAGGTTCGCGAAGCTCGCAAGAACCAGGTCAACACGGTTCTCAAGACCGTGCGATTCGGGCTCAAGATCGACGACCACGACTACGGAACCAAGCGCGGCCAGATCGAACGCTTCTTGAAATCCGGCGACAAGGTCAAGGTCATCGTGATGTTCCGCGGTCGTGAGCAATCGCGTCCAGAGATGGGCATTAAGTTGCTTCAGAAGTTGGCAGAAGAGGTAAACGAGTTCGGAATCATCGAATCGAGCCCTTCGATCGACGGAAGAAACATGGTTATGGTCATTGGCCCAACCAAGAACAAGGCAGACGCTAAGGCCGAAGCCAAAAAGAACGCCGAAAAGGCGAAGGAGTCGGCAGCACCAACTGCCGAGTAGGAAAACAGGAGAAGAACATGCCAAAGCAGAAGACCCACTCTGGCGCTAAGAAGCGTTTTCGCTTCACCGGTAGCGGCAAGCTCATGAAGCAGCAGATCAACATGCGCCACAACCTTGAGTACAAGTCGAGCCGTCGTACCCGTCGCCTCAACCAGGACCAGGTTGTTTCGGCAGCTGACTTCAAGACCATCAAGAAGCTGCTCGGCAAATAGTCGACCCAAGAATTTTTAGAGGAGTATAAAAAATGGCAAGAGTAAAAAACGCGGTTAACGCTCACAAGAAGCGCCGCACAATCCTTGAACGCGCACAGGGTTACCGTGGTCAGCGATCACGTCTATACCGCATGGCAAAGCAGCAGCAACTGCACTCGCTGGTCTACGCGTTCAACGACCGCAAAGACAAGAAGGGCAACTTCCGTCGCCTTTGGATTCAGCGCATCAACGCTGCGTCTCGTGCCAACGGCATGACTTACAACCGCTTCATCCAGGGGCTCAACCTTGCTGGCATCGAAGTCGACCGTCGTATCCTTGCTGACCTTGCGGTCAACGAGCCTAAGACTTTCGCAAGCCTCGTAGCTTCGGCTAAGGCAGCATTGCCAGCAGACACCTCGGCACCGAAGGTCGCCTAGTCTCTTGATAGATGATCCCAAGGCCAATAAGGTCCGTGGGGTTGCCAAGCTAACTAAGAAAGATGCCCGGTCAACGACCGGGCTCTTTCTGCTTGAGGGACCCCAAGGACTAAAAGAAGCGCTCGACCGCCCGAAACTGATCGTCGAGCTTTACGCAACCGAAGAAGCGGTGGAGCGTTACCCTGAGCTGATCGAGCGCGCCAAGGCCGCTCGCATCGAGGTTCAACTGGTAACCGAACCAGTTCTAAAGGCGTTGACCGACACCACCAGCCCTCAGGGTGTGGTTGCGGTTTGCCAGCAGCTCGATGTCTCGCTAGATGCGGTAATCGCCTCGAAGCCACGCATGGTTGCGCTACTGAGCAACATTCGCGACCCTGGCAACGCGGGCACGGTTCTTCGTGCCGCCGATGCAGCCGGGGCCGACGCAGTGATCTTCACCAACAACAGCGTCGATGTTTACAACCCGAAGGTCGTTCGCTCGACCACCGGTTCGTTGTTTCACCTGCCGCTTGTGATCGACGCCGACCTCGAAACTACGATCGACGCGCTCCGCGCAGCCGGTTTGCAGATTTTCGCTGCCAACGGTGGCGGCGACAACCTGCCTACGCTCGGTAGCGATGTCCTGGCCAAGCCGACCGCTTGGGTGTTCGGAAACGAATCTTGGGGCTTCGAACCTGAGACTCTCGAATTGGTGGATCGTCAGGTCGGCGTGCCGATTTACGGTGCCGCAGAAAGCCTGAATTTGGCAACCGCCGCGAGTATTTGCTTGTACGCGTCTGCCTTCGCTCAGAACGCCTAATCGTTAGACTTGTAGCGTATGTCTGGCAATCCAATCAACCCGTCCGTTGTCGACCCGGTGGTCGAAGCAGCCCTAGCTGCAATCGCCGCCACGCTCGACATCGCGAGCCTGCGCGCAGCGCGCGGTGCCACGGTTGGTGAGCAGTCTGAGATCTCAAAACTCAACGCCACGCTCAAGAACATGCCAAACGAGTTCAAGGCCGAGGCCGGCGCGATAATTGGTGCCGCCAGAGGCCGTTTGAACCAGGCTTTTGCCGCTCGTGAGGCCGAACTGGCTGCCGTCGAAGAGCAGGCCAAGCTTGTCGCCGAGGCCGTGGACGTCACCGCGGCACCAACCAAGTTGGCAATCGGTGGCCGTCACCCACTTTCGCTCCTAATGGACCAGATTTCGGACGTCTTCGTTGGCATGGGCTGGGAGATCGCCGAGGGGCCTGAGGTCGAGAGCGAGTGGTTCAACTTCGACGCGCTGAACTTCGACGCCGATCACCCCGCTCGCGCGATGCAAGACACGTTTTTCGTCGACCCGGTCGAGTCTCATCTGGTTCTTCGCACCCACACCTCGCCGGTTCAGGTTCGTTCGCTCCTCGAGCGCGAATTGCCGGTCTATGTTCTCTGCCCAGGCCGGGTTTTTCGCACCGACGAGTTAGACGCAACTCACACTCCTGTGTTTCACCAGGTCGAGGGTCTAGCCATCGACAAGGGTCTCACAATGGCCGACCTGCGAGGCACGCTCGAGCACTTTGCTCGCATAATGTTTGGCCCCGAGGCTCAGATTCGCCTGCGCCCATCATTCTTTCCGTTCACCGAACCTTCGGCCGAGCTTGACGTTTGGCACCCGAACGCCAAGGGTGGCGCGCGCTGGGTCGAGTGGGGTGGCTGCGGAATGGTCAACCCGAACGTCTTGAAGGCCGCCGGCATCGACCCCGAGGTTTACCAGGGCTTCGCTTTTGGCATGGGCATCGAGCGCACGCTGATGTTCCGCAATGGAGTGCTCGACATGCACGACATGGTCGAATCAGATATTCGTTTCTCGCAGCAGTTTGGGGTGAGCCTGTAATGAAGGTCCCACTGTCTTGGCTCGCCGAATACGTCGATCTGCCTGCTAACGCAACGCCCGACTCGGTCATGGCCGAACTGGTTAAGGTTGGCCTCGAAGAAGAGGGTTCACACGGTTTCGAGGTTTCTGGCCCGCTGGTCGTGGGCGAGGTGCTCGAGTTCACTCCCGAGCCTCAGTCGAACGGCAAGACCATTCGCTGGTGTCAGGTGCAAGTTGCCCCCGGCGACGTGCGTGGCATCGTCTGTGGAGCGAGCAATTTCGAAGTTGGCGACAAAGTCGTAGTTTGCCTTCCCGGCGCTGTTCTGCCAGGTAACTTTGAAATAGCGGCCAGAAGTACCTACGGTCACATTTCCGACGGCATGATGGCATCCGGTCGCGAACTTGGCCTGAGCGACGACCACGACGGGATCCTGCGTCTTGGAGTCATGGGGCTAGACCCCGAGGTCGGCACCGACGCACTCGAGCTTCTTTCACTCAAAGACTCGGCCGCCGAGGTCAATGTGACCCCCGACCGCGGTTACTGCTTCTCGATTCGCGGCATCGCTCGCGAATACGCGCACGCCACCGGCGTCGACTTCAAAGACCCGATCGGCAACGCTCAACCAGAGCTTGGTCACGGTTTCGTCGTGAAAATTGACGACCCATCAGGCATTCGCGGCAAGCTCGGTTGCGACCGATTCGTCGCTCGCCACGTTGTCGGCGTCGATGCGACTCGACCAACCCCGCCGTGGATGGTCGCTCGCCTAAAACTCGCCGGAATGCGTTCGATTTCGCTGGTCGTGGACATCACCAACTACGTCATGCTCGAACTAGGCCAGCCGATCCACGCCTACGACTTCGACAAGTTGACTGGCGGAATCACGGTGCGCCGGGCCAAGGCCGGCGAAAAGCTGGTCACTCTTGACGGTCAGACTCGCAAACTCGATGCCGAAGACCTCCTCATCACCGATGAATCCGGTCCAATCGGTCTGGCCGGCATCATGGGTGGCGAGGCCACCGAGGTGACCAACACGACGGTAAACGTTCTAATCGAGGCCGCCCACTTTGACCCGGTAACGATCGCCAGAAGCGCTCGCCGTCACAAGCTAGGTAGCGAGGCTTCCAAACGCTACGAGCGCGGGGTTGACACCAACGTCGCCGAATACGCTGCCGCTCGCGTTGTCCAGCTTCTCGAGCTCCACGCCGGTGGTTCGGCCGACTCGCTCGGTGCCGACGTCAATCAGGTAACGCCAACCGCGCCAATCTTCCTGCCGCTCGAATTCACCACCTCGTTGGTCGGTGTCGATTACGCGCAAGAGCAGATCACGAGCGTGCTCAGCGACATTGGTTGCGTCGTGGCCCAGGTCGATGGCGGCTTCGAGGTCATTGCTCCCTCCTGGCGCCCAGACATCACCCACAAGACCGATCTAGCCGAAGAGATCGCTCGAATCAGCGGCTACCAACACATTCCGTCGAGGTTGCCGGTTGCGCCTCCCGGTCGCGGCCTAACCTTGCGTCAGCGTCAGCGTCGTCAGGCGCTTTCGGCGCTGGTTGGCTCGGGCCACACCGAGGTGTTGACCTACCCGTTCGTCTCCGAAGAAGAAAACTCCTGGTTCACAGCCGGGCTTCCTTCGGTCAAGTTGGCAAACGCGCTTCAGGAAGAGTCCTCGCAGATGCGCCTTCGCATTTTGCCCGGGCTGATTGCCGCCGCCAAGCGAAACCTTTCGCGCGGGCTCACGGACATTGCAATTTTCGAAGAGGGCTCGGTCTTTTTGCCTGCCAAAAAAATCACGGCGACGAATCCGCTGCCTTCTGGCATCGAGCGTCCTAGCGTTGAAACTCTCGCGGCCCTGCAGTCAACTATTCCCGCCCAGCCAAAGCACCTAGCGATTCTGCTAACCGGTGACCGCGTGAAGCAGCAAACCAACGTGTCGGCCGCAGCCTACGACTACTCGGACGCAATCGAGGCGGCCAGAGCCGTCGCCCGCGCCATCGGCGTCGAACTAGAACTCAAGTCGGCAGCTCCGAAGGGATTCCACCCCGGCCGCACCGCCGAATTACTGCTTGACGGCAAGCACGTTGGCTTCGCCGGCGAACTCGACCCGAAGCTTGCCAGCGACAACGACATCTCCCGCCGAGTTTCGGTTGCCGAAATAGACCTCGAGGTGCTTTACGCGGCAGCTACAGGAGTGCGCCAGGCCACCCCGATCATGGTGATGCCGGCAGCGACTCAAGATCTCTCACTTCTTGTCGAAGCCGAACTGCCAGCGGCAACCCTTCAAGCAACCATCGTCGAAGGTGCCGGAGAGCTCCTCGAGCAAATTCGCTTGATAGAGGACTACCGAGGCAGCAATATCCCCGAGGGCAAGAAGTCTCTAACCTTCGCGCTTAGATTTAGGGCGGAAGACCGAACTCTCACCCAGGTTGAAGCAACAGAATCGCGCGACAGAGCCGTCGCTTTAGCTCACGAGCGCTTCGGCGCAATCATTCGCGCCTAAAGCAGGAGAAACCATGAAGACAGTAGCCATCGCGGGAGCAAGCGGTTACGTCGGGGGAGAGCTACTGCGGTTGATCGCGGCTCACCCGGGGCTAACGCTTGTCGCGGCCACAGCAAACTCGAACGCGGGAGCCACCGTGGGTTCGCTGCACCCGCACCTTATCGAGTTCGCTGACGTCGTCTTGAAAGAAACCACGCCGGCCAACCTAACCGGCGCAGACATCGTGTTTCTCGCCCTGCCGCACACCACCTCGGCTGAGGTTGCCGCCTGGCTTGGCGAAGACCAGATAGTTCTCGACTGCGGAGCCGACTTCAGGCTCGAATCGGCCGAACAATGGTTTAAGTTCTACGGCACCGAGCATCAGGGCACCTGGGCCTATGGAATGCCCGAATTGGTGCTCGCCGACGGCTCAAAGCAGCGCGAAAAACTAATCGGAGCCAAGCGCATCGCTGTTCCTGGCTGCAACGTCACCGCAATAACCCTGGCCTTAGCTCCGCTTGCCAAAGCCGGCGTGATCGAGCTTGACGACATCGTCAGCGTTCTTTCGGTGGGCACCTCAGGTGCCGGACGCACACCCAAGACCAACCTGCTGGCGGCTGAGGTTGCCGAGTCGGCGAATGCCTACGGCGTAGGTGGAATCCACCGTCACACGCCGGAGATCGAGCAAAACCTGAGCAAGGCTTCGGGCGGCGAGGTCAAGATCTCGTTCACCCCGGTTTTGGTGCCGATGTCGCGCGGAATCCTCGCGGTCAACACCGCAACCCTTCGCGGCGGCGACCCTCGTAAAGCCCTAGAAGACGCCTACGCTGGCGAAACCTTCGTCAAGGTGCTTCCAGCTGGTGAATACCCGGCAACCGCGAGTACCCTCGGAGCAAACACCTGTCTGATCGGCGTAACCGTGGACGAACACGCCAACCGCGTCGTGGTTGTCAGCGCGATCGACAACCTGGTCAAAGGCACCGCTGGCGCGGCGATTCAGTCGCTCAACATCGCTCTGGGCTTGCCCGAAGACACCGGGCTCACCGTAAACGCGGTGGCACCGTGAGCGTCACCGCGGCTAAGGGTTTTCTCGCCGCTGGAGTTCGGGCCGGTCTCAAAAAGTCGGGCAATCCAGATCTAGCCCTCGTGCAAAACCTCGGGCCAATCAAGTCAGCGGCAGCGGTTTTCACCAGCAACCGTGCCCTCGCCAACCCAGTGCTCTGGAGCAAAGAGGTAATCAAGGGCGGCGTGCTCGAGGCGGTAGTGCTAAACAGCGGCGGTGCAAACTGCTACACCGGCGCTGAAGGCTTTCAGACCACTCACGCAACTGCCGAAGCCGTGGCGGTTGCCCTCGAAGTTTCTGCCGGCGAGGTCCTGGTTTGTTCCACCGGTCTGATCGGTGACCAACTCGACCGCGAAAAGGTTCTGGCGGGCGTCCGTGCTGCAGCCAAAGAACTTAGCCCAACCGGCGGGCCAGCCGCAGCCGAGGCAATCATGACCACCGATTCGGTTTTCAAGCAGGCAACCGGAGCCGGCAACGGCTTCACCGTTGGCGGCATGGCTAAGGGCGCAGGCATGCTCGCTCCGGGTCTGGCAACAATGTTGGTGGTCGTCACCACCGACGCCGCTCTAAACCCCGCAGAGCTCGATCAGGCCCTTCGGCAGGCCACCCGCCTGACCTTCGACCGCCTCGACTCCGACGGCTGCATGTCGACCAACGACACCGTAACTCTGATGGCCTCTGGTGCCGCCGAGGTGACCCCGAGCCTCCAAGACTTCACCGAGGTTCTTACCGAGGTTTGCCACGACCTGGCCATGCAACTGCTCACCGATGCCGAGGGCGCAAGCCACGACATCGCGATCGAGGTCGTCAACGCCGCGAGCGAAGACGATGCGGTTGAGGTTGGTCGTTCGGTTGCCCGCAACAATCTGTTCAAGGCGGCCATCTATGGCAATGATCCAAACTGGGGTCGAATCCTGGCCGCGGTGGGCACCACGCAAGCCGCTTTTGACCCATACGACATCGACGTCCTAATCAACGGCGTCCGAGTTTCTGCAAAGGGCCAGCCAGATCAGTCTCGCGAACTTGTCGACCTCAAGCCACGCGAGGTAAAGATCAGGCTCGACCTGCACGCCGGTAGCCACGAGGCGACCATCTACACCTCAGACCTAACCCACGCCTACGTGACCGAGAACAGCGAGTACTCGAGCTAATGCAGCCACAGAATCAAGACAACACGCTCGCGGCAATCAAGGCCGAGACGCTAATCGAATCGCTGCCCTGGTTGCAGAAGTTTCACGGCAAAACCGTCGTGGTCAAGTTCGGCGGTAACGCCATGGTTGATCCTGAACTCCAGAAGGCTTTCGCCGAGGACATGGCCTACCTGCGCTGGATCGGCATCAAGCCGGTCGTCGTGCACGGTGGCGGGCCACAGATTTCGGCAAGGCTTGCCGAGCTCGGCATCGAGAGCGAATTCAAGGACGGCCTCAGGGTCACCACTCCACAAATCATCGATGTCGTTCGCGACGTCTTGCGCAATCAGATTTCTACTGAACTCGCCGAGCTAATCGAAGCGACTGGAGCAGGCGCTTCGATCATGTCTGGCGAAGACGCCAACTTATTCAGGGCAGAGGTGATCGGTGATGCCGGGTTGGTTGGTGAGGTCACGCAGGTGAACCCGCGCATCGTCTTCGATGCCCTCGACGCCGGCAAGATTCCGGTTATCTCGACCGTCGCGCCAGATGCCAATGGGCAACTACTCAACGTCAACGCCGACCTGGCCGCTAGCGCGCTCGCTGTTGCCTTGGGTGCCGAGAAGCTCCTTGTTCTCACCGATGTGCCCGGGCTTTACAGCGACTGGCCAAACCGCGACTCGCTGGTCAGCGAGATCACCGCGGCTGAACTCGATGAGCTGCTGCCTCGGCTCGAAAGCGGCATGATCCCGAAGATGCAGGCCTGCCTGCACGCCGTTCGCGGCGGGGTTCCTCAGGCTCACGTCATCGATGGCCGCACACCCCACAGCATCCTGCTCGAGATCTTTACGCGCACGGGCTTTGGCACAATGGTTCTTCCCGAATAACAGTTAGGAACAAGATGGTTCGCCACTTTCTAAAGGACGACGACGTAACACCTGCCGAGCAGGCCGCCATTTTGCGCCTGGCGCACGAACTCAAGAAGTCTCCTTACAGCGCACGCCCTTACGCTGGGCCAAAAACCGTCGCGCTGATCTTCGACAAGACCTCGACCCGAACCCGGGTCTCGTTCAGCGTTGGAGTTTCAGACCTGGGCGGAACCCCGCTAATCATCGACGCCCAAACCAGCCAGATGGCGGGCAAGGAGTCGGTAGCCGACACCGCTAGGGTTCTAGAACGCCAGGTAGCGGCAATTGTTTGGCGCACCTACGCGCAGGCCGGTCTCGAAGAGATGGCTGCGAACTCCAACGTGCCGGTGGTCAACTCGCTCAGCGACGACTACCACCCCTGCCAGATTCTCGCCGACCTCATGACCGTCCAGGAGCACAGGGGTGACCTCAAGGGTCTAAAGCTTGCCTATGTGGGCGATGCCGCAAACAACATGGCCAACTCGTACCTAATCGGGGGAGCGCTCGCCGGAATGCACGTCAGCGTTGCCGCTCCAGCCGGTTACGCGCCAGCTGCCGCCATGGTTTCCCGCGCCGCCGAAATCGCCGCGACTACGGGCGGTTCGGTCAGCGTCTACGTCGACCCAGCCGAGGCAATTCTGAACGCCGACGTGGTCACCACCGACACCTGGATATCAATGGGTCAAGAGGCCGAGAAGGCCAAGCGGATCGCCGACTTCGCCGGCTACACGATCGACGAATCGCTGATGTCTCAGGCCAAGAGCGACGCAATCTTCTTGCACTGCCTACCCGCCTATCGCGGCTACGAGGTCAGCGCCGGCGTAATTGACGGCCCGCAGTCGGTTATCTGGGACGAAGCCGAGAATCGACTACACGCCCAGAAGGCTCTGCTCGTCTGGCTAAACGAGCAGTCAAACTAGACTTGAACGAAATCAGCAATCCCTAGGAGTCAAATGTCTGAGAACGGTTCCAACGCCCTCTGGGGTAGCCGCTTCGACGGCGGCCCGGCAGACTCGCTCGCGGCACTTAGTCGCAGCGTGCACTTCGACTGGCGCTTGGCTCAGTACGACATCAAGGGAACCCTCGCTCACATCAAGGCGCTGCACGCAGCCGGCTATCTGACCGTTGCCGAGCACCAGAAGCTTGAGAAGAGCCTCGAAGAACTCGCTCGCCGAGTAGCCGAGGGCTCTTTTACCGCCAAACCAACCGACGAGGACGTCCACTCGGCACTCGAGCGCGGACTCATCGAGATCGCCGGTGCCGAACTCGGTGGCAAGGTTCGCGCCGGCCGCAGCCGAAACGACCAAATCGCGACTCTGATTCGTACTTACCTGCTCGATCAGGCCGACATCATCGAAGACCTAGTGCTCGACCTAATCACGGTGTTGGTAGACCGCGCCGAAGAAAATCTTGGCGTCGCAATGCCGGGTCGCACACACTTTCAGCACGCGCAACCGGTCATGCTCTCGCACCACCTGCTGGCTCACGCCTGGCCACTTCAGCGCGACATCGAGCGCATGCGTGAATGGCGCAAGCGTGCGAGTCTTTCGCCATACGGTGCCGGAGCACTCGCCGGCTCGACCCTGGGTCTCGACCCGAACCTGGTCGCCCTCGAACTAGGCCTTGCCGGCCCGACTCAGAACTCGATGGACGCAACCGCCAGCCGA
>WLPL01000032.1 GCA_009698805.1 Actinomycetota bacterium
AGTGCAGAACCCGCAAAACCCACCGGCACCCATATCGGGTTCTTGGTCTGCAAGGTGCGCCAGTAGCCGTACACGGCCAAAATGGTGCCAACCGCTAGCAGTCGAGCGATACTTTCGTTGCTTTCGAGACTCTGGGAAACCGCGTAGACAAGACTCGGAAGCACTGCGACGAAGACAGGGATGTCAGATACCAGCCACAGTCTTGGCTCCTTGAGAGACCGGTTTAGCACGAAGCCATTCACGGCCAGCAGTGCTGCAAGAATCACCGAAGTGAGCTCGGGGCCATGCCAGGTCACTCCCAGCGCGTTTTGGATCCAGTCGCCAGCAACGAGCGCCAGGATAATCGATCCGGAGTAGCTGGCGATGGCCCACAATTGCTCCCTCGTAACCAAGAGTGTTCGCCACGCCACAACCGTCAGGGCAGTCGCAAAAATCACCATTCGCAAGTGGTTAGTGTCTGAGGTTTGGCTCCCAGCGGCTTGCCAAACTGCAAACAAACCAATGGCTAGATAGCCAAAACCGGCAACCCGAAGCTGCAGAGCGTTGCCGGCATTCTTGGTAACCTTCGGCAGTTCAAGTAGAGCGAAACCGGCGAGACCTAGGGCGAGGTAGCCCCAAACCCATTCGCTGGGAGAATCAGACCTTCCGTCGGCAATCGTCACGAGCGGTGTAATCGCTGCACCGACCAACAGGGTAAGGATATTGGTCACGTTGTTCGCGAGTTCAGCAACCTTGGTGCGTCGCTTAATCACGAAGTTGTGAGCGAATACTAGGGCGGGTATTACTGCTAACAAGATGCCAAATCGCAGCGCCCTGTCATCGTAGGAGCTAGGTTCGAAGTTCGCTCGAAGGCTCAGTGCAACGAATGCTGCAACGAATGAAGCGCCTAGACCAATTTGGAGTTTGATCGAGTTCTTCTCGAGATAACCGAACGCATAGGCAACCAGACCGAAACCGAGTAGTGCTATTCCGGTTGTTAGGTTGTCATTCGGGTTTCCCAAGGATTGGAAAGCCACAAAGGCCGCGATGGTAAAAGCACCGAGCGCTTGCAGGTCTCTGGTGAGCGCGGGCTTTCTGAAGTTGAGGAACTGCGCGCCAAGAGCCCAAACAAGGTAGACCGCGAGCACCGAAAGATTGGCAAGGTAGTTGCCAGTCGTTCGGGAGATCGCCAGGGTGCTGAACAGCAAGCCCGCCAGCATTCCCACCGGCAAAGTCACCCAAGCAACGTAAGCCGGTTTCTCTGTCTTCGTGCGCTTCGCCAACGCGTCCGAGGTCAGTGCGCTGAGGTTTGCCACAAGCAGGATGGCGGCTAGTCCGATGGCCTCTGTGCCCCAGGTCGACTGAAGTGCGGTATCGAACCAAGTTGCTGCCATCAGAAGCGAAGCTAGAGTGCTGGTGACCAGGACGGTGATGTTGCTGCTCTTCGATTTGGTGATCAGGTCGCTGGCTACGGTCACGACAGCAAAGCCCACCAGGTAGGTAGCTAGAGCGAAGACGTCCTCGCGCAGCAAAATGTTGACGTTCCAAAGCGTCCAGGTGGCGAGAATGCTCCAGCTGGTTGCCGTGAGGGTGACCATGGGAGGTTTCACGAATCGGGCATAACGAGGCAGTGTTGCCAAAACTAGCGTGGCAGCCAGGGCAACCAATAGGCTCTTCCACTGGCTTTGTCCGGCGGCTAGGGCGTTCAAACCGACCCCGATGTTTACGTACGCGAGCGTCCAGGTGGCAGTCTTTATCCACTTCGAAACCACGCCACTTCGGCTCAGTGAGGATCCCCAGAAGTCGATCGTGCTGCTACCGAGCAGCCAGAGAGCGCCAAGCGACAGGGTCGCTAGCGAGTCGAATGGAGTGCCAAGGTTCCCCAACACCTGGAGGAGGGTGACGCCCGCGCCGATTACGGCTAAGAAAATAGTCGTAAACGTGCCAAATCGCTGAAGCGCTTGGTCTTCCCTTCGGTAGAGATCTTCCTCGTATGCCTTGTTTTCAGACTTCGGGTCAACCGTTTGCTTGATCGTGCGCAGGTATTTCAGTTGGATTAGTAACGCTATGGCTGTGAAGCTCAGCGCAATTAGCTGCCATGCGAACGCGCTTGGAGTTGCCTTGATGGCATCACCTACTGCGCCGTAGCTGAGCAGGAGGCCCGAAGTCGTCAGTGCAACCGGTGAAAGAGCGCGCCAACCGAAGTTCTTTGCCTTCAAAGATGCTGCCGAAGTTGCGATCGCTACGATCGCCAGGTTTATCGACCAGTACCAGGCCGGTTCTTGGTCGAATTCCTGAAAGCCCAAATTCAATTGGGTTCCCACTGTCATGATCAACGACAAAAGCATGCCGGCCGAGAAGACGGCTAGGAAGTTCGATAGCAAGACCGAGATTTTGCGACCGAAGATGGTTCCGGCTGCCGCTGCAGCGCCTAGAACTCCCTCGAGAATCAACCATTCGGGTGCGTGCCACGAGCTGCGGGCACCTGAAACGAAGACCGAGGCCGCAATTAGCACTAGGACGCTAGCCGAAATGATTAGCCACTGAGAGACCGAGACGGTAGCCCCGGCGCGCTTTGGCTTGGCTGCAACTGGTGCGGCGACGGCGACGGCGGGGGAGGCCTGCCTCGTGCTCTGTCTGCTGGCGTTATCTTGGGTGATTTCGGCAATCAGGCTCTCGACTGCCACCCGAGCCTCGTTATAGGCCGCGAACTTTGTGGCGTAAGCACGGAGGTTTGCCGACTTGAAGTGATAGCCACACGGGCAGACAACCCATTCGAGGGTCGATAGCTGTTCCTCTGAGAACTGGTGCTGGCAAAACGGAGTAGAAAACATGTTGCCCCCTAACAAAAGAAAACTTTCTATTATTAGGGATTTTAGTGCTACTTACGCTTGGTTCGCTGCCAATAAATGATTGTTACGGGTAACAAATACAAAAACCAAACCAGCGTTTGCAGCTGGGTCGGGGCAGCGTTGAAACCAATCGTGGACTTCAAAAGGATTTCTATCGGAGAACCCTCGGTGACGAAACTTGAAACGTCATATGTTTGCCCCTGCAGGAAAGTGAACCAGTGCAGTTCCTCCAACTCGCGAACCGCGTAGGCGAGAATGCCCGCAGAAACGAGGATCAAAAAGCCCGAGGTGACCGCAAAGAAGGTGCGAAGATTTAGGCGCAGGCTCCCTCGGTAGATCAGGTAGCCGATTACTGCGGCGAAGCTGAGGCCGAGCACGGCTCCCAGAATTGTTATTGCACCTTGGCCGGCTGCGCTGGTTGCGCTCCAGAGGAAGATTGAGGTTTCGATACCCTCGCGAACCACAGCAAAGAAGCCGATAGCAAACACTGCGACGCTTGACGCCGTTTCGGAGAGCTTGGCGTGCATTTGCGAAGGCAACATCCGTGAGTGTTTTGCCATCCAGAAGATCATCCAGGTGACGAAGAGCACCGCCAGTAGGGAAGCCGTCGCTGCGATGATTTGGTTGGTGCCGGCTTCTGCGTCGGCGACCAAAAATGTCAAAAGCAGCCCGGCAAGTATCGAAACGAAAATCGCTACGAGGACGCCGAGAAACACGCGTCGGACGTCGCCTTTTCTGTTTTGTTTATTCAGGTAGGCAATCAAAATCCCGATAACCAAGGCCGCTTCGAGGCCTTCGCGAAGGCCAATCATGAAGTTGGCGAGCATGTTTACCTGACTTGAGATTTACTTAGGGTTACCTAACTAATCCTAGGTCCAAAGCCATTCTTGGGCAAGGGGAATCGGCGTTCCGCGTAAAGTATTGGTATGGCTAGAACCAAATTCACACCAAAACGCTTGCTCGTTGTGCACGCGCACCCAGACGACGAAAGCCTGTTCACCGGGCACATAATCGCCAAGGCGCTAGCCGACAAGGCGGAGGTCATGGTTCTGACTCTCACTCGAGGCGAGCGCGGCCGAGTAAAGCTCGAGGAGCTCAAGTCTCTAGAGGGCAACCTGGCTTCAATGGGAGCCTTTCGTGCCGGAGAACTGAAGAATGCGCTCAAGGCTTTGGGCGTCAAAAATCACAAATTTGCCGGTGCCCGAGCCTATCTCGATTCGGGAATGCGCATCACTCCGTTTGGCAAGCCAGCGAAGCCCAAAAACCTTGATGAGCGGGCGCTTTCTGCGGTCTCGGTGGCCGTGATCTCGGAAGACATTTACCGAGCGATAGTCGAATTCAAACCTGACTCGGTTCTCACCTACAACCGCCACGGTGGTTTTGGCCACCCGGATCACAAGATGGCACACCAGGCGAGCATGATGGCAGTTCGCCGATACGCCAAAGAGAACAAGCGCCACTCGCCAGAGTTCTGGGTGATTGCGGAAGAGGGCGAACGATTCGATGACACGATTGGTAACGCGAAGACCTCACAAATTAAGAAGGCCGCACTCGAGGCGCACGCGAGCCAAGTAGCGGTGAATGCCGAGACCTATTCGATCGCCTCAAACAAGGAGCTTCGTTACGATGCTCCAGAACGCGTGCGCAGATCTTCAACAAAGCCTTGGATGTGGGTGCGCCCAACCCTGATCGCTCTTTGGTCGCTGCCACTGGGAGTCCTGATGGCAATCTCAGGAACGTTGTTGCATTCGGTTGTCGCCTCGGACTCCGCCAAGACTCCAATCGGCCTCTGGGTCGCACTAATCATGATCGCCGCACTGGCCTTCGCACTGCGAATGCTTCGCAAGAGTCGCGGCGCCCTCTATCTGATGTCGCTGACACTCGCAGCCACTTTCTATTGGATGACGCGCCAAACCACCGGCGATTTCGTCCTCGGCCACAGCGAGATCGACAAGTATTGGCGCTGGGGTTCACTCATCATCTGCTTCGTAGTCATTCTGTTCCCGAGAATTCACCCAGGTGTCTGGCGCAAGAGCGCACGAGGTCATCGGTAAAATAGTTCTGTGACCTACGTAATTGCCCTCCCATGTGTCGATGTAAAAGATAAAGCTTGCATCGAGGAATGCCCCGTTGACTGCATCTACGAGGGCGACCGCATGCTCTACATTCACCCGGACGAGTGCGTCGACTGTGGTGCCTGCGAGCCGGTTTGCCCGGTCGAGGCTATTTACTACGAGGACGACCTACCGAGCCAGTGGGCCGATTACTACAAGGCCAACGTAGAATTCTTCAGTGAAATCGGTTCACCGGGTGGAGCCGCCAAAGTAGGCCAGATCGCTGGCGATCACGAAGTGGTTTCTGTCCTGCCACCACAGGCCGAATAACCCTTGTTCGACCGGCTGCCCGAGTACCCCTGGGAGGGGCTCAAGCCCTTTGCCGCTAGGGCCGCCAAGCACGAAGGTGGTCTGGTTGACCTTTCGGTGGGTTCGCCGGTAGACCCAACGCCAAAAATCATTCAGGACGCCCTGACCGAAAACTCAAATGCTCCTGGCTACCCGAAAACGGGCGGCACCCCGGAGTTCAAGCAGGCAGTGGTTGACTGGTACGCGCGCCGGCGCGGTGTTCAAGGCCTTCACCCCGACCAGGTGATGCCAACGATCGGTTCGAAAGAGCTTATTTCTTGGTTGCCGATACTTCTCGGCATTGGTCCGGGCGACGTGATTGTTCAACCGAAGGTTGCCTACACCGCTTATATCGTGGGCGCAGCACTTGCGGGAGCCGAAATCATTAGCGAGGACGACCCAGCCAAGTGGCCCGAGAACACCAAGCTGATCTGGATCAATTCGCCAGGCAACCCCGACGGCAGAGTTCTCGAGATTGCCGAGATGAAGGCCGCCGTCGATCGAGCCCGCGAACTCGGGGCCCTCTTGGCAAGCGACGAGTGTTACCTCGAATTTGGTTGGGACGAGTGGGAGACCAAGCGCATTCCGACCGTGCTTGATTCGGCCGTTTGCGGAGGCACCTATGAAGGCGTCCTAGCTGTTTATTCGCTTAGCAAGCAGAGCAACCTCGCGGGTTACCGCGCAGCTTTCGCGGTTGGCGAGCCGAGTCTGATCAAGGCCCTGGTTAACCTGCGCATGCACTCTGGTCTAAACACCCCTCAGCCCGTCCAACTGGCGATGACCGTGGCACTCGGCGATGACGAACACGTGTCAGCGGAGAAGGCCGTCTACCGCGCTCGCCGCGAGGTCTTACTGCCGGCAATTAGGCATTACGGCTTTGAGGTGCAAGACAGCAAGGCTGGGCTCTACATCTGGGCAACTCTCGGCGAAGACTGCTGGCAGACAGTCGAACGAATGGCCGATCTGGGCATATTGGTTGCACCTGGAAGTTTTTACGGCCAGTCGAGCAAAAACTTCGTGCGCTTTGCACTCACCGCAACCGATGAGCGAATCTCGGAGGGCGCTAAGCGCTTGCAAGCCACTAGGCTTTAGTAGGGATTTACGAAACAGGAGACACAGTTGGCTGACGAAAAGGTAACGCTTAGCTACCCGGGAGGAACCGCGGAGTTCCCGATACTTAGCGCGACCGATGGCTCGCAGGCGGTCGATATCTCAAAGTTTCACGAGGCGACCGGGTTCAACACCCTCGACCAAGGTTTCGTAAACACAGCCTCGACCAAATCTTCGATCACATTCATCGACGGCGAGCAGGGAATCCTTCGCTACCGTGGTTATCCAATCGAGCAGCTCGCCGCCAAAAGCACGTTTCTCGAGGTGGCCTATCTCTTGATTTACGGAAACATGCCGACCGAGAGCGAACTAAGCGCTTTCGACGAACGCATTCGCCGCCACACTCTGGTTCACGAAGACCTCAAGAACCTGTTTCACGCAATGCCAACCAACGCTCACCCGATGTCGGTGCTTTCGTCGGGTGTTTCAGCCCTTTCGACCTTCTACCAGGACTCACTTGACCCGCACGATGAAGAACAGGTTGAGCTTTCGACCATCCGTTTGCTGGCAAAGATGCCCGTTCTGGCGGCGTACTCGCACAAAAATGCACTTGGCCAGGCGCTGCTCTACCCAGATAACTCGCTCGGCTTTGTCGAAAACTTCCTGCGCCTAACCTTCGGCAACATGGCGGAGGAATACGTTGCAAACCCGATCGTCACCAAGGCGCTAGACACCCTGTTCATCTTGCACGCCGACCACGAGCAAAACTGCTCGACAGCAACCGTTCGTCTGGTTGGTTCGAGTCAGGCAAACCTCTTCGCATCGATTTCGGCCGGCGTCAACGCGCTATTCGGCCCGCTCCACGGTGGTGCCAATGAGGCCGTCCTCGAAATGCTTCAAGAAATTCGCGACTCCGGCGAGTCTGTTCAGCGATACGTCGAGCGAGTAAAGAACAAGGAAGACGGCATTCGCCTGATGGGCTTTGGCCACCGGGTTTACAAGTCTTTCGACCCGCGCGCAAAGATCGTCAAGGCCACCGCGGACCAGGTTCTAGCAGAACTCGGTGTTAGCGACCCACTGCTAGACATCGCTAAGGAACTCGAGGCCGCAGCGCTTTCAGACGAATACTTCATCGAACGCAAGCTCTACCCAAACGTCGACTTCTACACCGGCGTGATCTACAAGGCAATGGGGTTCCCGACCCGCATGTTTACGGTGCTTTTCGCTCTCGGTCGTCTACCCGGCTGGGTGGCGCACTGGCGTGAAATGAATCTGGACGCAGCCACCAAGATCGGCCGCCCGCAGCAGCTCTACATTGGCGAGTCGGAGCGCAACCTCTAAATCGCGTTTAGCCAATAGACCACGGTGTCGCCGTAGTCTTTGGTGTCTTCAAGTGCAAAACCTGCTGGCCACACGGGAGCATCGCTTCGGCTCGAACGCTCGATCACAATCACAGCGTCTTTTGCGAGCTTGAGCTCCTCAAGGTTCGCTACAACCTCGTCGTTGTTGATCTCGTATGGCGGGTCAATGAATACCAGGTTGAATTCTTCGTCGTTGGTCGCGAGGAATGACGCGACAGCCTTGTTCACGATCTTGGTCTCCACTTCGACTTCCTCTTTGAGCAATTCCTTCTGAATCAACTTTGCATTCGCCACGCAAACCGCAGCCGCCTTGCCGTCGCGCTCGACCATCCAAGCCACCGCAGCGCCACGACTAATGGCCTCGAGAGCCAGGGCACCGGTTCCGGCGTAAAGATCCAAAACCCGCGTGCCTTCGAGAAGGTCTCGGGCGTCTAGCCTCGAAAAAATGCTCTCCCGAATTCGGTCGCTGGTTGGGCGAGTCGCCTTGGCTGGGGAGTTTAGTTTTATTGAGCCGGCTAGGCCACCGATGATTCGAGTCATGCTTAGCATTGAACCATGCTTTTGCCACAGACGCCGCTTGACCGAGTAATCGGCGAGCGCACGGCGAAATCTTTTGCCAAAAATCTCGGGCTAAAAACCGTCGAAGACCTAGTGCTTCATTTTCCCAGACGATACGCCTCGAGAGGTGAACTCAGCAAAATCAGTGAGCTGCCGATTGGTGAAGCGGTGAGCATCGTCGCTGAAATCTTGGACGTTCGTGAGCGTCGCATGACCGGACGCAAGGGCAGCATTCTCGAGGTACGAATAACCGACGGCAACGGCACGATGTCGCTGACTTTCTTCAACCAAGCCTGGCGCCAGAAGGACCTCTTACCTGGCTCGCGCGGGCTTTTTGCCGGCAAGACCGGTATTTATCAGGGCAAGGTTCAGTTGGCCCACCCCGACTACGAACTATTCCAAGACGATATCAGCGGTGAGACTGCCAAGGCCTGGGCCGAGCTGCCGATTCCGATCTACCCGGCAAGTTCAACGGCTACTACCTGGACAATTGCCAAAGCGGTTGGCGTGATTCTCGACACCTTGGAGGCGATTCCGGAAGATTCGCCGCTAGAAGCGGGGCTGCTAACTCTCGACCAGGCGATCCGCTGGATTCACCAGCCGGAGAACCACGACCAGTGGCGAGCCGCCAGAGACACCCTCAAGTTTCACGAGGCCTTCGAACTTCAGGCCACCTTGGTCAAGCGCAAGCTGGAGAATTCGCACACAGACACCATAGCTCGCCTGCCTTCTAAGGGCGGGCTGCTGGAACGATTCGATGCGGCACTGCCCTTCACTCTGACCAAAGGCCAGGTGGAGGTCGGCAATCAGCTACTTGAGGACCTAGCGAACAATCACCCGATGAATCGCTTGCTTCAGGGCGAGGTTGGTTCGGGTAAAACCCTTGTCGCCATGCGCGCCATGCTCACGGTTGCCGACAGCGGGGGTCAGGCGGCGCTGATCGCTCCGACCGAGGTGCTCGCCTCGCAACACTTCGCGTCGATGCAGAAAACACTTGGTGGGACGCTTTCGAAAGAGGTTGGCCTCACCCTGCTCACCGGGCAACAGGCAACCGCCGATCGCAAGAAGTCACTGCTGCAAATCGTCTCGGGTAAGGCCCGAATCGTGGTTGGTACCCACGCTTTGATTGCCGAAAAGGTTTCGTTTCTTGACTTGGGGCTCGTTGTCGTCGACGAACAGCACCGATTTGGCGTGGAGCAGCGAGAGGCGCTTCGCCTCAAGGGGGTCACCCCACCGCACGTGCTGACCATGACGGCAACGCCGATTCCGCGCACGCTTGCGGTCACCGTCTTCGGTGATCTGGATGTGTCCACGCTAACCGAACTGCCTGCCGGGCGAAAAGAGATTACGACCCACGTGGTGCAGCTCGAGCAGCCCGCGCTGGTCGCGCGAGTTTGGCAACGCGTTGCCGAGGAGGTAAAGGCGGGCCGTCAGGCATTCGTGGTTTGCCCTCGAATCGATGAGACCGATACCCCGGACGACATCGAACCCGACGAAGCGAAGAAACCACTAGCGGCGGCAATTGCGGTGTCCGAGACACTTACCCACAACCCGGCACTCCAAGGCGTTCGAATCGGTTTGCTTCACGGTCGAATGAGTTCCGAAGAGAAGGCCGACGTAATGGCTCGATTCAGTGACAAGGAAATCGACGTCCTGGTTTCGACAACGGTCATCGAGGTTGGCGTCGACGTGCCGAATGCAACCGTCATGGTGGTGCTCGATGCCGAGCGCTTCGGTATTTCACAGTTGCACCAGTTGCGCGGTCGCGTGGGTCGCGGTGGGCTACCCGGACTCTGCCTACTGCTGACCACCGCCGAGGAGGGCACCCTGGCCCTAGAGAGAGTGCAGGCGGTTGCCTCGACCATCGATGGCTTCAAGCTCAGCGAGATCGACCTCGAACTGCGCCGTGAAGGTGACGTTCTAGGTGCCAGCCAGTCAGGTGGCCGTTCAACGCTGCGCCTGTTGCGCGTTATTCAAGACGCCGATTTGATCCAGCACGCCAGAACACTAGCCCAAGCGGTTTTGGCGGCCGACCCGACACTCGAAAACCATCCGGTTTTGGCCGAATCTCTACAGCGCATCGATCAGGCTGCTCAAGCGAACCTCGCCAAGGCATAGGTCGCTCGGGTAACCTAGAAGCATGTCAAAGCTCGCCGTATACCCAGGGTCGTTCGACCCGTTCACCCTCGGGCACCTAGACGTCGCCAAACGCGCTCTAAGCCTGTTTGATCGCCTCGAGGTGTTGGTGGTGCACAACCCGGCAAAAGCCCCCACTTTTTCGCCTGATGAGCGCGTTGACCAGATCCGCAAAGCGCTCGCCGAGGCCGGGCTCCAAAACGTAACCGTCAGCGCCTTGAACACGGGCCTCCTGGCCACCCACTGCGCCAACCTTGGCGCAACCGCAATCGTCAAAGGTGTGCGCAACGACAGCGACCTGCAGGTCGAACTGCCGCAGGCTCGAGTAAACCGAGACCAGAGCGGAATCGAAACCGCGTTTTTACCGGGTGACCCAGCACTCAGCCACATCTCGAGCTCGCTGGTTCGCCAGGTTGCCGAACTAGGCGGCGACATCAGCAAATACGTGCCATCCAGCGTCCTTTCCGCCTACACAGCAAAGCAGCACGCCAAGTGAACGGGTTTGACATCTCGGTTCGTGACCTCATGCACAAGCCGGGCACAATGCGCCGGGCTGAGTTTGAGATCGACCTCCCAGAAGACCTGAGCAACTCGATTCTCAGCGTGAGCGCG
>WLPL01000033.1 GCA_009698805.1 Actinomycetota bacterium
GTTCCTGGGTTCTTACGCAATCAACCCGGTCAACGGCGAAAAGCTGCCGATCTGGGCGTCCGACTACGTGTTGGCCGACTATGGAACCGGCGCGATTATGGCTGTTCCGGCCCACGACCAGCGCGATGGCGAATTCGCTAGAACTTTTGACTTGCCGATACGTGTTGTCGTTGACAACGCGGATGACATAGCCGGCGACGGCCCGCACATCAACTCGGGGCCTCTCAATGGTCTGAACAAAAAGGACGCGATCACCAAGGTGCTCGAACTACTCGAGAGCACGGGCAAGGCGAAGGCGACCAAGAACTTTAGGCTTCGCGACTGGCTGATTTCGCGCCAGCGCTACTGGGGAACGCCGATTCCGATCATTCACTGCGAGTCTTGCGGCGAAGTCCCGGTTCCGGCCGAATCCCTGCCCGTGGTTCTACCTTCGACAGAGGGTCTCGACCTGAAACCAAAGGGCACCAGTCCGCTCGGTGGCGCTGCCGATTGGGTAAACGTTCCTTGCCCGAACTGCGCCAAGCCGGCCAAGCGCGACACTGACACCATGGACACCTTCGTGGACTCGTCCTGGTATTTCTTGCGATTCCTGTCACCGAACAGCGAAACCGAGGCTTTCCCGGTTCAGGCCGCCAAGGATTGGGCGCCAGTCGATCAGTACGTCGGCGGAGTGACCCACGCGATCCTGCACCTGCTCTACGCACGCTTCTTCACCAAGGTCCTGCACGACATGGGTCTGGTCGACTTTGACGAACCGTTCACGCGTCTACTCAACCAGGGCATGGTTCTCATGAACGGCTCGGCGATGTCGAAGTCACGCGGAAACATCGTTGCACTGAGCGCTCAACTCGACGAACACGGTGTCGATGCCGTGCGTCTCACCATGGCTTTTGCTGGCCCGCCCGAGGACGACATCGACTGGGCAGATGTTTCGCCATCTGGCTCGGCAAAGTTCTTGGCTCGCGCCTGGCGTGCCGCAAACGACGTCACCAGCGAGAAAGGCGTCGACTTTGCCACTGGCAACAAGGAGATGCGCAAGGCGACCCACACCTTCCTTCGCGACTTCGGCCCGCTAATCGAAAGCTTCAAGTTCAACGTCGGAGTTGCCAAGCTTATGGAGCTCGTAAACGCTCTTCGCAAGGCGATTGACGGAGAAGTGGGTCCGGCGGACCCAGCTGTTCGCGAGGGAGCCGAGGTTGTCGCCAAGGCGATTTCGCTCTTCGCGCCTTACACGGCAGAGGACATGTGGAGCAAGCTAGGTTACGAACCCGGAGTCGCTCTTGCTCTGTTTCAGTCTGCCGATGAATCACTGCTCGTCGAAAGCAACACCATCGCCGTAGTGCAGGTCAATGGCAAGCTTCGCGACAAGTTCGAGGTCTCGGTTTCTATTTCTAAAGACGAGTTAATCGCCAAAGCCCTTGAGTCCGCTGTCGTTCAGAATGCGATTGGCGACGGTCAGATCGTTCAGACAATCGCAACCGCACCGAAGTTCGTCAACTTCGTCGTCAAATAATCCACAGATTCTTTCTCGCGAAGCGCTAAGTCGCGGCATATTCGTAACCTGCACGTGTGGAATCCTTCAAAAAGCTCTTGGTCGCTGTTCGCACTGGTGACCGGGCGGCTCTGAGGCGTCTGGCCGTCTTTTTGGTTGTCGGTGTCACCGCTCTAATTCTTTTGCTTTCGAGCCTCGGCGGGCAAGAGACCGGAGCGATAGCAAAGTCTCGAACCAAAGTTACCCAAAGCGCCCTCTTCGTCGCCGTTGTTGGGTCGGTAGTTAGGCCGGGTGTCTACCCAGTCGATTCGGCAACCAGACTCTTCGAAGTGATTTCGGCCGCAGGCGGGTTCACCAAGGACGCCGATCAAGGCAGCGTCAACCTCGCCAGGCTAGTGACCGACGGTGAGCAAATCATTGTTTCAAACAGCCTCGGCGTCGTCGCAAAGACCTCAGCTAGCAAGCTACTGAGTCTCAATAGCGCAACGGTTGCCGATCTTGAAACCTTGCCAGGAGTCGGGCCAACACTTGCCGGCCGGATCATCGACTGGAAGGCAGCGAACGGAAACTTCTCATCGGTCGAAGACCTGCTGAAGGTGAGCGGGATTGGCGACAAGCTCTTCGCGAGAATCAGAACCATGGTTCGCCCTTGACTCCAATTCTGATCGCGGTAACCGTTTGGCTACACATTGGGCTCGGTCCGCCACTCGCGATCGCCGTTGACGTGCTTGCCATTACCGTGGCTGCGATTTGGTCGCGTCGCAGTTTGGGTTTTGTGCTTTTGTTCATCGTGCTGGCGCAAGTCGGGGTCAATCTCTCGACTCATCAGGAGCTTCGATCAATCGCTAGGGAATTCAAGACCGAACAAGTGACTCTGCTAGCAACAGCAGACGGTAGCGCCATTTCTAAGGTTCGGATCCTTGCCATGCCGGCCTGCAGAAGCTGCGAGGGGGCAATTGGTCAATACGGCGGGCCACTAACCGCTGGCCAAACGGTTTCGGGTCGCCTGATGCTGCGCCCAAGCTTCGGCTACGGCGAATTTGTTGCCAGAGGGCGAGGTTTTATAGACGAACCAAGGGCCAGCGTTGTCGCGGCCATTCATCAAGCCTTTAGCAAACACCTTTCTGGTCTAACTCCCGAATCGCGCGCTCTAGTGGCCGGTTTGTCCATCGGCGACACCTCAGGCCTCTCGAAAGAGTTTTCCGACCAGTTAAAAGTGCTTTCCCTCACTCACTTGAACGCCGTATCAGGTGCAAACTGCGCGATCGTCGTCGGGCTGGTGTTTTACGTCCTCGGATTCGTCACGAGAAGACGAGGCGTGCGGATATTCGTAGCGCTATGCCTGTTAGCCGGTTACGTTCAACTTGTTGGTGCTGGAGCCAGCGTAATCAGGGCCGCAATCATGGCCTCCATCGTTTTGTTGGCTTTTGCCAGGGGAGTTTGGCCACTGGGGGCCCTCTGCAACACGGCTTCGGTGATGCTAATTTTTCAGCCAAACTTTGCGACCGACTATGGATTTGCCCTATCGGTATTTGCCACCGCCGGAATCTTGGTGCTCGCACCCGCACTGCACCAATGGCTCAGCGCAAAGCTCCCCGCCTGGCTCTCACTCGCCCTCTCGGTGACAGTTGCAGCGCAACTCTGGTGCATGCCGATTCTTCTCGGTCTGCAGGGTGGGGTCCCAACATATGCGGTGCTGGCGAACCTACTCGCTGAGCCCGTGGTCGCGCCAATCACAATTCTCGGCATCGTGGCGGCGGCTATCTGTGTTCCGTTACCGACAGTGGCTCACCTGCTGATTTGGTTTGCCTCGATACCTGCTCAGTGGATTGTCGCGGTGACCAAGACGCTTTCAGGTTTGCCAAACGTGACCTTGGGGTGGCATACGGGGCTGGTTGGCATGCTAGCGCTTGTCGTCGGTCTAACGCTTTGGCTGACCCGGTCAAAGCTCTTCGGGGCGGGCTTGTTGGTGTTCGTGTTGCTGACCGAGATCATCTGGTCTGGGGTCGGTGCCGTCAGGGGTTCTTCTTGGCTACCTACGGATTGGTCGATTGTCAATTGCGACGTCGGGCAGGGCGACGGCCTGGTGATCAGAGACTCTGGGCAGGTAGCCGTGGTTGATGTTGGTCGCGATGACCAACCCATAAACGACTGCCTGAGTCGGCTAGGGGTTAAGCAAATCGACCTGCTGGTGCTGACTCACTACGACGCCGACCACATCGGTGGTTTAGCCGGCGCGCTCAAGGGTCGAAGGGTTGGCACGGCGCTGATTACCCCGTTCCCCGATACCCGACCCTTGGTTTCCAAGGTCACAGCACTGTTGCGGCAAGCGAAGCGGGTGGTCAAGTCGGGTATCGGTCTGACTGGCACCCTGGGCTCCGTGTCTTGGCAGGTGCTTTCACCAACGCAAACCGCTGTGGAGGCTTCCGACTCGAATGACGCCAGTATCGTTATGCGCTGGGAAACAAGCGACTGGGTGCTTTACACGATGGCAGATCTAGGTGAGCGAGGCCAAATGCGGATGGTCGAGCGATTCGGTGGCTATCTAAACCACCCGACCAACAAACGTTTGATCTTGAAGGTGGCCCATCATGGCTCGGCAGACCAGTATCCCGAGCTAATCGAGGCGATGCATCCAGATTTGGCCTTGCTATCTGTGGGTCTGGGCAACTCCTACGGACACCCTACGCAGCGAACCCTGAGCGTTCTGAAATCGGTTGGCTCGACCATTTTGCGCACCGACCTGCAAGGCGCTTTAGCCGTCTATGGCAGCTTGCGTTACGCCGTATCGGGCGGCGGTTAGGCTTGCATGGTGGGTACGGCAAAGAAGGTAGATTGGCGCAAAGTTGTGCCGGCGCCGGTCATTCTCATCTTCGGCCCAGAAGAATACCTCTCAGGCAGCGCAACTCGTCGAGTCAGAGACCACTTGCGCAAGTCGTCTCCGGAACTCGAATTGCACGAGCTCGAAGCGAGCGATTACGGCTCAAACCAGATTTTCTCAATCGCGAGTCCTTCACTGTTTGCCCAGCCGCGACTCATCATCGTCAACGCCATGGAGCGCTGCAGCGATCCATTCATCGAAGACATCAAGAAGTACTTGCAAAACCCAGCCGAAGACACGACGTTGGTGATTCGGCACAACGGCTCCTCGGTGCGCGGAAAGAGCCTCCTTGAGGCGTTGCGGGCCAGCGACGACGTTGTCGAGGTAGAAGCCCCAAAGACCGAAAAGGAAGGCCCGTTCACGGCCTTTGTTAAGGCGGAGTTTGCTGCCGCTGGTCGAAAGGTCACCGACGGCGCTGTGCGGGCTGTGGTGGCTGCCTTTGCCAACGACCTATCCGAGCTTGCCAACGCTTGCGAACAGGTTATGTCTGACAGTGCCGAGCAAATCGACGAAGAACTGGTCAACAAGTATTTTGGTGGCCGGGTCGAAACGACGCTCTGGGCAATCGTCGATGCCGCTATCGAGGGGCGTGAGGGCGAAGCCTTGATGCTCATGAGGCACGGCCTTAGTACCGGGGTCGACATAATCCCGCTCATCAGCGTATTTGCCACCAAACTTCATCAAATGGCCAGAGTCATGCACGATCGCTCGGTTCAACCCGCCGCACTGGGGCTCTCGTCGGCCTGGGTGCTCGGCAAGATTCGTCAGAGCGTTGCCGGCTGGGACGACGATGGCCTAGCGGCAGCTCTTGAGGCCTGCGCCGAGGCCGATGCCGCGGCAAAGGGGTCCGAACGCCAACCCGAGTTCCGCCTCGAACGCCTGATTTCACTCGTGGCAAACAGAGGCAGGGTTTCGTGAAAAAGTTTAATTTCTTAGCCCTGCTTGGCATCTTGCTCACCACCCTGATTCTTAGGCCACCGGTGGCCAGCATCGGCCCGCTAGTAGTCGAGCTGCGCGAAAAGTTGGGGTTAGATTCGCTGCAAATTGGAGCACTCACCTCGATTCCGGTCTTTTGCTTCGGCCTCGGAGCTTTTGCCAGCCCTGCAATCGTCAGGCGTTTCGGCATCGACAAGACTCTCTTGGTTTTACAAGGCCTGATTGCGCTAGCAATCGTTGGTCGACTCTGGTTCGGTTTTGGTGGTCTTCTTATCGGAACCACCGTCATAGGGCTCTCAATTGCCGTGGCAAATGTGATTCTCCCGAGCATCGTCAGAGCCAGGTTTCCGGACCGAGTCGGCGTAGTTACCGCTACGTACAGCATGACCTTGGCGGTCGGTGCGAGCTTTGCCGCCAGCACAGCCGTGCCATTCTCGTCTGCTTTGGGTGGTTGGCAGATTTCACTGGTTGTCTGGGTGATCCCCGCCATTGCGGCTTTCTTTGTATGGTCTACACAGACCAGGGGTGCCGCTCACGAGTCGATCCCAGCGGAGCATCACCAAATCGAGGCGAGCAGTGTTCGCAAATCGCCGATCACCTGGTGGATCGTTGCGTTTTTCGGTATCCAGTCGCTCGGTTTCTACGCTCTTCTGGCTTGGCTACCGAGCCTTCTGATCGAGCACGACAAACTGACCCCCGCTGCCGCCGGTGGAATTCTTGGCGTCACCACGATTGCCGGTGTCCCATTTGGTCTCTTGCTTGCCTCAAACCTTCGACGCTTCAAGTCGTTGAGCTTGCCTGCCGCTCTGAGCTCGAGCCTGACTCTAATCGGCATGAGCCTGCTTCTGACTCCGTGGCCACTGTTGGCTGGCATCCTTATCGGCTTAGGGCAGGCGTCCACGTTCCCGCTTTCGCTGAACATGATTTCGACTCGAGCAACTACTGTGGCGCAGACAACTGAACTTTCGACCCTAAGCCAGGGCTACGGTTACCTCGCGGCGGCTATCGGCACATTCCTGTTTGGTTGGTTGCGCGACGCATCGGGTAGCTGGACGATCCCAGTGCTTCTGCTGATCTTGCTGAGCGCGGTTCAGCTAGTCGCGGGATTTGTGGCCGGGCGAAACAAGAAAATAGAAAACCCCGTCACCTAGTAGGCAACGGGGTCTGCTTTTGTTTCAGGTTTAGAGAGCCGCAACCTTTTTAGCGATTGACGACTTGCGGTTTGCACCCTGGTTCTTGTGGATTACACCCTTAGAAACAGCCTTGTCGATCTTCTTGCCAGCTAGCGCAAGAGCGGTGGTTGCTGCGGCCTTGTCACCAGTGGCGACTGCTGCGCGCACTGCACGGATAACGGTCTTCAGCTCGCTACGAACAGCGCGGTTGCGCTCGGTTGCCTTAGCGTTGGTGCCAATTCGCTTGATCTGCGACTTAATGTTTGCCATGTTTCACTTTCGGAAGAATGTTATGGAATGGGTTGAGTGGATACACTCACCCGTCACAAGGGTCTATCGTATCAGCGGTTACCCCATTCGAGCAACAGGATGTGCGAGAATGTCACTATCGTATTCACGATTCCATCAAACACACTGAGGTCAGATTTTGTCGCCACGCGCCACCCGACGCCTTGAACCGGCCAAAACCGACCCGTCGCTCATTCGCAATTTTTGCATCATTGCGCACATTGACCACGGCAAGTCGACCCTTGCCGACCGCATGCTCCAGTTGACCGGTGTTGTTGACGACCGCTCCATGCGCGCGCAGTACCTAGATCGCATGGATATCGAACGCGAACGTGGAATCACGATCAAGTCTCAGGCCGTCCGTATGCCCTGGGAGTCAGCTGGAATTACCTACGCGTTGAACATGATCGACACCCCCGGGCACGTTGACTTCACCTACGAGGTTTCGCGCTCACTTGCTGCCTGCGAAGGAGCGGTTCTGCTGGTTGACGCAGCTCAGGGCATCGAGGCTCAAACCCTCGCCAACCTTTACCTCGCGATGGAGAACGAGCTCGAGATCATTCCGGTGCTGAACAAGATCGACCTTCCCGCTGCCCAGCCCGAAAAGTATGCCGAGGAGATCGCGAGCCTAATCGGTTGCGACCCGGCCGACGTTCTAAGGGTCTCGGGTAAGACCGGTGTCGGTGTCGATGCGCTCCTCGACAAAATCATCGAGCGCGTGCCTCAACCGGTCGGCAATCCAAACGCTCCGGCGAGAGCAATGATCTTCGACTCGGTTTATGACTCCTACCGCGGAGTTGTCACCTACGTCCGAATGATCGATGGCTCGCTAAGTCCTCGCGAAAAGATTCAAATGATGTCGACGAGGGCAATCCACGAGCTGCTCGAGATTGGTGTTTCGTCTCCCGAACCAGAACCAACCAAGGGTCTTGGAGTTGGCGAGGTCGGTTATCTAATCACCGGCGTCAAGGACGTCCGTCAGTCAAAGGTGGGCGACACCGTCACCACTAGTGCAAAGCCGGCCACCGAGGCGCTCAAGGGTTACGCCGAGCCTAAACCGATGGTGTTCTCGGGCATCTACCCGATCGACGGCTCCGACTATCCGGTTCTGCGAGAAGCCCTGGACAAGTTGAAGTTGAGCGACGCCGCGTTGGTCTACGAACCCGAAACCTCGGTAGCCCTTGGCTTCGGATTCCGTTGCGGGTTCCTAGGGCTACTCCACCTCGAAATCGTCACCGAGCGCTTGGAGCGCGAATTTGGCCTAGATCTGATCGCGACCGCACCGAGCGTTATTTACGAGGTCACTCTCGAGGGTGGCAAGGAAGTCACCGTTACCAACCCGAGCGAATACCCGGGTGGCAAGATCAAGAAGGTTCTCGAGCCAATGGTACGGGCAACGATCCTCAGCCCCAAGGATTACGTCGGCACCATCATGGAGCTCTGCCAGGAGCGGCGCGGAAACCTCATCGATATGCAATACCTTGGCGAAGATCGTGTTCAGCTCCGCTACAGCCTCCCGCTCGCCGAAATCGTCTTTGACTTTTTCGATCACCTGAAGAGCCGCACCAAGGGCTATGGCTCGCTCGACTACGAAGAGGCCGGGCTTGCCGAGGGTGATTTGGTCAAGGTGGACATCCTCTTGCAGGGTGACCAGGTGGACGCATTCTCGGCCATCGTGCACCGCGACAAGGCCTACGCCTACGGCGTCATGATGACTGGCAAGTTGCGCGAACTTATTCCACGTCAGCAGTTTGAGGTGCCGATTCAGGCCGCTATCGGAGCCAGAATCATCGCACGCGAATCGATCCGAGCGATGCGCAAGGACGTTTTGGCTAAGTGTTACGGCGGCGACATCTCGAGAAAACGCAAACTCCTCGAGAAGCAAAAAGAGGGCAAGAAGCGCATGAAGATGGTCGGCCGGGTCGAGGTGCCTCAAGAGGCCTTTATCGCCGCGCTTTCGACCGATTCAAACAAAAAGGGTGAGAAGAAGTAGCTTGACTACTCTGCACGCCTACGTCCACGTGCCCTTCTGCCGGGTGCGCTGTGGCTACTGCGACTTCAACACCTACACCGCCACCGAACTTCAGGGTTTCAGCCAGAGTGACTTCGTCGGTCAGTTCGCGAAGGAACTCGAAATCAGCGCCAAGGTTCTCGGCAATTCGCGTTCGCTCGAGACGATATTCTTTGGCGGAGGCACGCCAACCCAGTTGCCGGCCAGCGATCTGGTGCACGTCCTGGCTCTTCTTCGCGACTCATTTGGCGTTTCACAGGGCGCCGAAGTTACCACCGAGGCGAACCCTGACACGGTTGACGGGCATTACCTTGAGCAACTGCGCTCGGGAGGGTTCAACCGAATCTCTTTCGGAATGCAGTCCGCGGTGGTTTCGGTGCTCGAAACCCTCGAACGGACGCACACCCCCGCCAATGTACCGAAGGCGGTCAAAGCCGCTCAAGAGCTCGAAATGCAAACCAGCGTGGATTTGATCTATGGAGCACCCAAAGAGACCTTGGACGACTGGAAGCGCAGTGTCGATGCCGCCATCGAGCTAGAAACTGATCACATCTCGGCCTATGCGCTAATCGTTGAGGATGGCACCAAACTTGCCAGGCAAATCAAGCGTGGGGAACTCCCAGAGCCGGACGAAGACTTGCAAGCCACAAAATACGAGTGGGCCGACGCGCAATTCTCCTCAGCTGGGTTCGACTGGTACGAGTTAAGTAACTGGGCGAAGTCGCCCGAGACCGAGTCGAAGCATAACGTTGCCTACTGGGTCGGCAACGACTGGTGGGGCTACGGGCCGGGCGCACACAGCCACCTCGAGGGGGAGCGCTGGTGGAACGTGAAGCACCCGACTACATACGCGGCCAAACTCGCCGAGGGGCTGAGCCCTGAAGCCGAGCGCGAAACCCTAAACGAAGAGCAAAAGTTTGAGGAACGAGTTCTGCTCGAATCGCGCCTGGTCACCGGGCTCGATCTTTCGATAATCGAGAACAAGCACGCTGTGGCGGGGCTAATCGCCGACGGTCTGATTGACCCCAAAGCTGCTCTAGGCGGGACTCTGATTTTGACACTTCAGGGACGCCTGCTCGCAGACCTAGTGGTTAGGCGTCTCGTTTAGGTAATATTGGCACTCAGAACCCCAGAGTGCTAGCGAGGTGAAAAATGATTCCAGAACGCAGTGTTGAGGTCTTGCGCGCCATCGTTCAGGATTACATTTCTACCAACCAGCCGGTTGGTTCTAAGGGTCTAGTTGATCGTCACGGATTCTCGGTCTCGGCAGCCACGATTCGCAATGACATGGCGTTACTCGAAGAAGAAGAGCTGATCGCTCAGACGCACACATCTTCGGGTCGAGTACCCACCGATAAGGGCTATCGACTATTTGTCGACCGTCTCGATCAGGTAAAGCCCCTGGCCGAAGCCGAACGCGCCGCGATGGAGGGGTTTCTTTCTGGCACCGCCGACCTCGACGAGATTCTAGGCAGAACAGTCCGCGCACTTTCGCAGGCAACTAAGCAGGTTGCCATGGTTCAGTACCCGACCCTTTGCAAGTCCAAGGTTCGCAACATCGAAATCGTTCCGCTGAGTGACACCCGGGTGCTGTTGATCTTGGTCGCCGACACCGGGCGCCACGAAGAGCACGTCCTCGAGCTAGGTGTTCCCGTTGAAGCGGAGTTCATGGCCGAGCTGCGTTCCAAACTAAATACCGTTCTTGCCGGAGCAAAGTTGAACGAGGTCGAGTCACGTCTCGGCGATTTCTTGAAGGGGTTTGCTCCTAGCCGCTCGGCCGTTGTCAAAATCATTCTCGAAGGTCTTTTTGAACAGGTGGACGCCAACCGCACCGAAAAGATGTTGTTGGCGGGCACCGCGTTTTTGGCAAAGAGCGAAGGCGATTTTCAACGCAACATCAGCCCGCTGCTCGAAACGATCGA
>WLPL01000034.1 GCA_009698805.1 Actinomycetota bacterium
CGGAGATTTTGGTGTCTTGGTGACCGCCGACCATGGCATCGTCGACGTTGAGGTCTCTGGACAGATTTACCTCGAAGACATCCCTGGATTCAGCGATGCCGCCTCCTTCGCCGTGGGCGACCCGAGGGCGCTCTTTGCTTACGGTGATGCAGTTGGGGCTAGAACAGCGCTGCAACTCGCCGGAACGCAGGTATACGCTGTGACGCCCGAAGAACTAATTGCTCTTGGTTGGATAGCTCCGGAACTTCGCACGATGGGTAAGGCTCCCGACCTGGTCATCATTGCCAAACCGGGTTACGCCTGCTACGACCGCAGGACGGCGAATCCGCGAAGCCTAGCGATGGTGGGGCAGCACGGTGGCATTTCTGACGAAGAAATGCGTGTGCCTCTAATCCGTGCTGGGCTGTTCGTCTGATTTAGCGCCAAAGACTATCTCGTCCCAGGAGGGCATCGGTGCACGACCCTTCTTAGAGACGTCGACCGTTGGCTCTGATTCAGTTTCGAACTCCTCAACCTCGAGAGCTTCGAAGGGTTCGTCGACTTCATCAGGAAAACCGTCCTCGGCCTCTACAGGTTCAGTCTCTACTAGGGCTGCGGCAGCCTCGCGCCGCTGTCTGAAAGCGTCGAGTAGCTCGGTCGGCGCTTCGACTTCAGCCGGCTTGGTCTCGCTAACTGCTGGACTGATTGTCGGGTTAACCAGAGCCTTTAGTTTTGGGATTGGCGCGTCGCCGAAGCCCGATTGACTTGAGAGCCCGATCGCGGTTTCATTCTCGGGGCTAAGACTGACGGCGCGCGGGTCGAATGTCCAAACGGCCTCGCCAGTGCCTCCCATGGTTTCGAACGAAGCGGTAATCTCCCAGGTAAATGGGGTAGTGCGACTAGCCCGCCAGGTGGCGCTAGATGCTCCACCGTTTTGCAAACGTTCCAGCATTAGCTCGCCGAATTCGCGGTGTCGCACCTCGTTGAAGCGATCCGGTTCAATCTCTACGCGCACACTGAGAGCTGCTGCGACCATGTGCTCGAGCTCTTCAAGCACTGGATTAGCGAATTTGTATAAGTACTCAGCGGAATCCCCGCTCGCCTTTGCCAACTGCTCGACAGTTGAGCCTGCGCGCACCGCGTCCTGGATTTCGCGGGGAGTCATAACGTGCTCCGCTTCGTCTTTGGGGGACGTCTTTACTGCGGCCCGTATTGATGAGTCGACCGCTAGACGAAATTTCTCGCCCTCTTGAGTCTCGAGGACTAGCGACTCACCATCGCCGCTGATAAACCTTATGTCTTGCATGAGATACCTGCCTTTGTGTAGCAGTTTGCCACCATTAGGTGCGATTTATCCTTAAGTTGCCTAAATGTGTCTCATTTCGAATCTTTGGAATAACCAATATTCCTCGTTGTTATAGTGTGGCGCGGTTGCCTTTTGCAAGAAGTTGTTAGAGACTACTCGCGCTTCACAAATGAGACTGAAAGAACGGGCATGGCAACGGATTACGACGCACCTCGCAAGAACGACGACGACCATGAGTCGATCGAAGCTATTAAAGAGGGATCTACCGATGGCGGCGGCCACGGTGAAACAGACGTTCGCGCCCTCGAAGAGGCGTTCGGCTTTGCCTCGGAAGCGATTCCAGATGACCTCGACGGCGTTGCCGTTGTACCTGTTCAGCAGGACGAGTTCACCTGCAGCGAGTGCTTCATCGTCAAGCACCATTCGCTGCTGAGCCGCAAGAAGAAAACCGGCCCAGTTTGCATCGAGTGCGACTAGTTTTCTAGAAAATACTTAAGTTCTTCAGGTCGGCGCGTCGAGAATAGCCAGTAAGGCGTGGGGTCGGCCGGGTCGGCAATCTCAATTTTCAGAGCACTATGAACCGACGCCTGAAAACTGGTAAAAGCTCTCGAGTCCAGCTTGTGGCCGCGCTCGGCAAAAATGTCTTCGGTCAAGACTTCGTGTATCGAAGCTAAGAATTTGCGCTCGATTGTGGCTCTGCCCACCCGAAACTCTCCCTTTGTTGCGACGATAACGGGTGCCAGCGAGTAAAGGCAAACCGTCAGGATCAAAGTGGCGGCAATCGCTAGCCACAAGCCAAGTACCGCGTTGAGCGGTAGCGCAATCGCGTATACAAACAGTCCAAGTAGTGGTGCGAGTCCAAAGGTTAGCCCGCTGGGTAAAACCCGTTCGCGGTAAAGGTCTGTAGGCATGAACTTAGATTACGCTCTAAGGATGGAACAAACCGAAGTGCTCATCGTATGCACCGACGAAATGCTGCCACACTACGCCCAAGCGGGCGATGCTGGGGCTGATTTGCGTTCTTCAGTGGCGGTAACCATTCAGGCGGGTAAGCGCCTCACAGTGCCAACCGGTGTGTCCCTCGCCATGCAGGATGGCCTGGTGGGACTAGTTCACCCGCGGTCCGGTTTAGCCGCGAAGCACGGGATAACCGTCCTAAACGCGCCCGGCACTGTCGACGCTGGGTATCGCGGCGAAATAGCGGTCACCCTACTTAATACTTCGGAGTCTGATTTCCAAATCAGCATCGGCGACCGTATTGCCCAAATCCTGTTCCAACCCGTACTTCGCGCCGAATTCGTTCGTGTCGAGGTTCTACCGGGCTCGTTTCGCGGCCAAGCTGGCTTTGGTTCGACGGGTATCGCGTGATCGAAAAGCTCGCCCCGTCTGATCGCGTGCAGAACGGCCCCTTTGACTCGAGCGAGCTTAACCTCGCATCCGGCTTTATCGACTTCGGCGCCCTCAGAATGGCTCCGACACCTGGCGTTGGTATCAAAATTGAGGTCGAGGAGGCCACCGGTAAGGTCGTAGCGATCACGATCGATGTTGCTGATTCGACTCTCCAGGTCTCGGTGTTCTCTGCCTCCAAGCTGGCCGGCCTGTGGTCCGAAGTTCTGAGCCAACTCGAGACTTCGATTACCGCAGATGGCGGTTCGGTTTTGCCTTACACCGGTCAACTCGGCAGGGGTATCGACACCAGAGTGTCTCAACAGGACGGCTCTAGCCGCAGGATTCGGTTCATTGGCGTCGACGGCCCCCGCTGGTTTCTGAGGGGGTCGATTACGGGTGCAGCTCTTGAGGATTTGGTGGCGAATGAGCAAATCGAAACCGTATTTCGCTCCATCGTCGTGCACCGTGGTGACCAAGCCATGCCGCCGCGCGAACCCCTTGAGTTGTTAGTTCCAGCGGGTGTCATTGCACCACCGAGAACCGTCTCGTGATGGCTGAAAAGCAAGCCAGCACTAACAAGCTTGGCATCAAGAGGCACGAAGACGGCTCGCTCCTTCTCGATGGCCAGTCTCTGCTAGCTAGCCTCGGAGGAGTTTGGGGGATTGCCGAGGCATGTATTCCAGGAGTCGTTTATGCGATTTCATACACTGTTACCCAGAACGTTTTGCTTTCTGTTGTGTTGGCGACTGCTCTGTCTCTGGTGTTCATCGTCGGCCAAATTCTTCGCAAGCGACCTCTTGCGCAGGCAATCAGCGGCCTTTTTGGTATCGGATTGGCAACCTACCTCACTCTGCGAAATGGAGTGGATGCCGCCCAGCCCCGCGACTACTACCTTCAGGGGTTTCTGACTAACATCATTTACTTCGCGGTCCTAGGGTTATCGATACTTATTCGTTGGCCCATCGTGGGGGTTCTAATCGGCATGCTTAGCTCGGGCGGCTCATGGCGCAAGGACGTTCATCTCAGGCGCAAATACTCACTGATCACGCTGATTTGGGTTGCCCTATTCGGCTTCCGGCTTTTGGTAGAAGTCCCGCTGTACCTTGCAAATCAGGTCGTTGCTCTAGGTATCACCAAACTCGTGATGGGAATTCCGCTCTACGCTCTGTGTGCGTGGTTCACTTGGCTGGCGGTCCGTCAGTCATTTCGCGAAGCTAAGTAGTGGTATTTTCGACTTAGGAATAGAGAAATAAGGAGTGGGCTGGTTGTCACTAGTTAACAGCTACGGAGCAAGCGAAGTATTGAGTGTCGGCGGTAAAAGCTACCGAATATTCAAGCTCGCCTCAGCAAACGCTCCAAGGTTGCCCTACAGCCTCAAAATCTTGCTCGAAAACCTCCTCAGAACCGAGGACGGCGCCAACATTACCGCCGAACACATCCGCGCCTTAGCTAACTGGGATCCATCGGCCGAGCCCAATACCGAGATCCAATTCACACCCGCTCGAGTTGTCATGCAGGACTTCACTGGAGTGCCTTGCATCGTTGACCTTGCGACCATGCGCGAGGCGGTAGCGGCGCTCGGTGGAGACCCAAAGAGAATCAACCCGTTGGCACCCGCAGAGATGGTCATCGATCACTCCGTCGTGATTGACGTCGCCGGTAGCCCAGACGCATTTGAGCGCAACGTCGAACTCGAATACGAGCGCAATGGCGAGCGTTACCAGTTCTTGCGCTGGGGTCAAACGGCATTTGATGACTTCAAGGTTGTGCCGCCCGGCACCGGAATCGTGCACCAGGTGAACATCGAATACCTTGCCCGGACAGTTATGACGAGAATGGTAAACGGCGAACTGCAGGCGTACCCAGACTCCTGCGTCGGCACAGACTCACACACCACGATGGTTAACGGTCTAGGAATTCTAGGCTGGGGCGTCGGAGGTATCGAAGCCGAGGCTGCAATGCTCGGTCAGCCGGTCTCGATGCTGATTCCGAAGGTCGTCGGCTTCAAGCTGACCGGTGCTATTCCCGTTGGCGCAACTGCCACCGACGTGGTTCTCACGATCACAGAGCAACTTCGCAAGCATGGCGTAGTGGGCAAATTCGTCGAGTTCTACGGCGAGGGAGTCTCTTCGGTGCCGCTCGCGAACAGGGCCACAATCGGCAACATGAGTCCGGAATTCGGCTCGACCGTAGCCATCTTCCCGGTCGACGAAGTCACCTTGGATTACCTTCGATTCACCGGGCGCCCAGCAGAAGAAATCGCGCTTGTCGAGGCTTACACAAAGGCGCAGGGACTTTGGCACGATCCGGCGATTGAACCGGTCTTCAGCGAGTACCTCGAGCTGGACCTCTCAACGGTCGTTCCATCTATCGCTGGCCCGAAACGCCCCCAGGACCGCATCGAATTGTCGGTTGCTAAAGAGCATTTCGCCAAGGACATCAAAACCTATTCGGACGCTGCTTCCAAACCCGCGGACGTCGCTGGCGAGTCGTACCAGATCGACAACGGTTACGTGACAATCGCTTCGATAACTTCTTGCACCAATACCTCCAACCCCTCGGTAATGCTGGCCGCCGGATTACTGGCGCGCAAAGCTGTTGCCAAAGGCCTGAAGTCGCAGCCTTGGGTCAAGACCTCGTTAGCGCCGGGTTCAAAGGTGGTCACGGAGTATTACAAAGCGGCCGGACTAACCGACGACCTCGACGCACTCGGATTCAACCTCGTTGGTTACGGTTGCACGACCTGCATCGGCAACTCGGGTCCGCTCGACGAAGCGATCAGCGCAACCATCAACGAGCACGACCTAGCTGTGACCGCAGTGCTCTCAGGAAACCGCAATTTCGAAGGTCGAATCAATCCCGACGTCAAGATGAACTACCTCGCGTCACCTCCACTGGTCATCGCCTACGCCCTGGCTGGAACCATGAACTTCGACTTCGAGACACAGCCCCTCGGGCAGGATCAAAGTGGCTCAGACGTGTTTCTGGCAGACATCTGGCCGACACCTGCCGAAGTGCAGAGCACTATTGATTCTTCGATCAACTCGGCGATGTTCACCACGCAGTACGCGGGTGTATTCGATGGGGATGAGCGCTGGCGTGCGCTGCCGACTCCGGTAGGCGCTACCTTCAACTGGGACGAAAACTCCACCTATGTGCGTAAACCTCCCTACTTCGATGGCATGAAGCTTGAACCAACGGCCGTTTCTAGCATCGCTGGCGCGCGGGCTCTCGCCGTCCTAGGTGACTCTGTTACGACGGACCACATCAGCCCAGCGGGTTCGATCAAGGCAGATTCGCCGGCCGGTAAATACCTCACCGACCGCGGTGTTTCGCGGTCAGACTTCAACAGCTATGGCTCGAGACGCGGCAATCACGAGGTTATGATTCGCGGCACCTTCGCGAACATTCGCCTCAAGAACCTCTTGCTAGATGGTGTCGAAGGCGGTTACACCCGTGACTTCACGCAAGCCGACGCCCCTCAGGCCTTCATCTACGACGCTTCGAGCAACTACCAGGCAAGCGGCATTCCGCTGGTCATTCTCGCCGGCAAGGAGTACGGTTCCGGTTCTTCGCGTGACTGGGCGGCCAAAGGCACTAGCCTCCTCGGCGTTCGGGCGGTTATCACCGAGTCCTTCGAGCGTATTCACCGGAGCAACTTGATCGGTATGGGCGTTTTGCCCCTTCAGTTCCCAGCCGGCCAAACCGCAAGTTCACTCGGACTCGATGGCACCGAGATCTTTGACATCGACGGAGTCGAACGGCTCAACGAAGGTGTTACTCCGAAGACCCTGCATGTGACCGCGCGTCCTTCTGATCACTCAAAGCCGGGTAAGACAACGATCGAGTTTGACGCCGTTCTGCGAATCGATACCCCTGGTGAAGCTGATTACTACCGCAATGGCGGAATCCTCCAATACGTTCTGAGAAGTCTGGTCGCATAGCTCATGTCGCTTCTTGAGTCCATAAAGGGTCCTCGCGATCTGGAGGCGCTTAGTGCAAGCCAGCTGGAGCAGCTTTGCGGCGAACTTCGCGAATACCTTGTCTCGTCGGTGGCCAGAACAGGTGGACACCTAGGCCCAAACCTGGGCGTTGTTGAGACAACCGTGGCAATTCACCGAGTATTCGATTCGCCAAAAGACCCGATTATTTTCGACACCGGGCACCAGTCCTATGTTCACAAGCTACTGACCGGTCGCACCGATTTATCCACCCTGCGACAGAAGGGTGGAGTTTCTGGTTACCCAGACCGCGCCGAGTCGGTTCACGATGTCGTCGAGTCATCGCACGCGTCCTCTTCGCTGTCTTGGGCCGACGGCATCGCGAAGTCATTCAGGCTTACCGGCCAAGACGACCGATATGTCGTCGCGGTAATCGGCGACGGAGCGTTGACCGGTGGAATGGCTTGGGAGGCCTTGAACAATATCACCGATGACAACGATCGCAAGCTGGTCATTATCGTCAACGACAACGGACGCTCCTATGCGCCGACAATTGGTGGACTTGCGCGTTACCTGACCAAGATTCGCACCGACACTCGCTACAAGCGGGCCTACAGGTTTAGTCGAAAGGTTCTGGCTAAGTTCGGCTGGATCGGCAACCTGCTCTGGATTACGGCTCGTGGCGCCGGCAAGGGCATCATCACGGCATCGACCCCGACCGGCATGTTTCCGAACCTAGACATTAAATACATTGGCCCGGTAGACGGCCACAATCTCAAAGAGATGGAGGAGGCACTTCGCCAAGCGAAGCGCTACTCCAGCCCAGTCATAGTTCACGCGATAACGCAAAAGGGTCATGGTTTTGACCCGGCCATGCTGCACGAGGACGACCAGTTCCACGCGGTAGGTCAGATCGACCCGACCACAGGTGAATCAGTCGAGGTCAAGGGCGGCGAATCTTGGACCTCGGTTTTTGCTGATGAGGTTGTGAAGATTGCCGATCGACGCGCAGATGTTGTCGCAATCACGGGAGCGATGCTAATTCCGGTCGGTCTAGATCAGATGGCCAAGAAGTACCCGTCTCGGGTTTTCGACGTCGGAATCGCCGAGCAGCATGCAGTCACCTCGGCAGCTGGTATGGCGTTTGGTGGCTTGCACCCCATTGTGGCCGTCTACGCGACATTCATAAGTCGTGGCTTCGATCAGGTGCTTATGGACGTTGCGCTGCACAAGGCCGGCGTGACTTTCGTCCTTGACCGAGCAGGTGTTACCGGCCCCGATGGACCATCGCACCACGGAATGTGGGATCTTGCACTCTTGCAGATCGTTCCGGGTATCCGCATTGCGGCACCTAGAGACGCCCAAAGGCTCAGGGAAGAGCTTTGTGAGGCTGTTGAGGTCTCTGACGCCCCGACCGTTCTTAGATTCCCGAAGGGCGTGGCCTCGGCCTCAATTCCGGCAGTCAGAAGCATGAAAGATGGCGTTGACGTACTGAGCGAGAGTGTCGCCAAGGACGTCTTGATTGTCTGTGTTGGGCCAATGGCTTCGGTAGGTTTGGCGGTTGCTGAGTTGCTTTCGGCACAGGGTATCGGCTCAACCGTGGTCGACCCGCGCTGGGTGGTACCGGTGCCTTCCTCGATTCTTGACCTTGCCAAGGCCCACCGCTTAGTGATATCGATTGAAGACGGCGTGAAGGTCGGGGGAGTGGGAACGCGAATTCGTCAGGACTTGCGAGCCGCTCAGATCGATACCGCGCTAAACGAGATTGGCTTGCCAGACGAGTTCTTGGCTGCAGCTTCTAGAGCAGAGATCTTGGAATCGGTTGGCCTCACGGCACAAAATATCGCCAGAGACGTCATTGCGCAGGTATTAGGTGCGAAAGTTCCGCACGCTAGAGCGCTGGATCAACAGGCGGTTTCGCACTCGACAGAGCTCGACTGAGTTCATCGGCAAGCTCGTCGATCTGCCAGGGTCTCGCACCAAGTTGGGTCAATTGATTACCGATTTCGAGAGCTGAAAATCCCTCAGGTTCAAAGCACAACTGCCTTAAGTAATCTGGCGTCAAAATGTTCTCGGTCGGAATCAAAAGTCGCTTAGAGGCTTCTGCAATAACCTCCTTGGCGGCCTGAAGTCGAGCGTCTGCCTCAGGAAACTTCGCAGGCCAGTTTCTGTGGTTGGGTAGACCTCCCACACTGATGCGCATAGGCGGGAGTTCCCTGACGCTGAGGCCGGTGTCTAAAGCCTGCCACCAGATGTCCAGGTAGGTTCTCGACGCGCGTCCGTTAAAGGCCTTGTCTCCGGTGAGTTTTGATTTCGTTTGCGGCAGAGTCTTCGCAACGTGGACGATCGAGGAGTCGGGCACCAGGCGCCCAGGTGAGACATCCAGTTTCTGAGCGAGCTGCTCTCGCGCCTCCCAGATGGACTTAGCAACGGCAAGTTGTCTCGGCTCCCGTAAGTCGTGAAAATTGCTCATCGACCGCCAGCGCTCCGTTTTGGCTGGCTTCGGTTGAAACCGCAGGAGGTTTTTCATCTCTTGGGCAACAATTTCTTCTTTGCCCTGTGCCTGAATTTCGGCCTGCAAAAACTTTTGCATCTCTGGTAGCACGTCGACGTCTAAGGCTGCGTAGTTCAGCCAATTAGCCGGCAGGGGTCTGGTTGACCAATCCGCAGCCGAGTGTTCCTTTGCGAGTCGAACTCCGAGGGTCAGTTCGCAAACAGCACCGAGACCGACGCGATCAAAGCCCAGGAGCCTCGAAATGAGTTCGGTATCGAAAAGTTCATTCGGGTATAGTCCTAGTTCCGCGAGGCAGGGAAGATCTTGCGTTGCCGCATGAAGTATCCAAGGCGTGTTTGCCATGAACTCAGATAACTGCGTCAGCTCTGCATCGGTAAACGCGATTGGGTCCAGGAGGTAGATCTTTGAGCCTGTTCTGTAAAGCTGCACGAGATAAGCTCGCTGGCTGTATTTGAAACCCGAAGCTCGTTCTGCATCCACCGCTAGATAGCCGCTTGCAGCGAGAAGATCCTGCACTGCCGCGTTCAGGACGTCGAGATCGTCGACATAGACGCTTTCAACTCTCGGAGCGCTTAGGAGAGGGAGGAGATCAGGCTCGTCGTTCAATGTCAGGAACGTCCTCACCGTGCAGCGAATAGCCAGACATCATGCATATCAGGTCTTGCCAGGCTTCGATGTGTGCTGCAAAATTCGAACCGGTTGGACACCACGATGCTCGAAGCTCGAGTTCGGCGTGATGCTTTTGACTGGCAATCGAACCGTGACCGACCGAAATGACTCGAGTGGTGGTTCCTGCTTCCGCGCTAATCTCGGCTTGACGCTTTTCGAACGCCTCGGTGAGCCAGGCCCAAGCAAGGTCGCTGCTCTCGTCGTTGAAACCGATATCGGTTTCAAGAGGAGACTTGGCGAAACAAATCACCCTGAAGTTTCCGGTCCAGTTGTCTTGCGGAAGATCGTCCCACAGCAAAACGAATCGGCCGGTTCCCAAATCGATTTTTGCTGAGGTTGACTCAGCGTCCACGTCGCATGAAAAAGCAAGCGAGTGCCTCGCCAGGTGCTGGGGAGATTCGATCTGAACGATGTTGACTTCAGGCCGGACCTCGGCTTCGCGCAAGGCCAGAATCGCGAGCTTGAAATCAGCGCTCGCCTCATCGTCGTATTGGATTTCTATCATCGCTTCAAGGTTAAGTCGCAAGTGCTTAGGAAGCCTGTATTTGACTCCAGACGGAGAACGTTGTGTCTGATTGTTGTTGGCTCCAATCGAGTCTCGCGGTGCCTATTCCCAGAGCAGGAAGGTCCGCTTTTGAGTGAGAGGTATTGGTTAGGCATAGCTGATCGATCAGGCCAGCAGCCATCATTTCGGCGACCAATCTCGGACCACATTCAATCAAAATCCTCTGGTAGCCAGACTCGAGTAGTTGACGAATTGCTTCCGTGGGTGACGATCGCAATTCAACGTATTTCATTTTTGAGGC